>NZ_JAMYSW010000025.1:0-59150 GCF_040322135.1 Mesorhizobium sp. M0189 | reverse complement strand
GGCCGCCGATGCTGCCAAAGTTCCCATCAGCCATCGCATCAAGAAATGCGCCTGGAACGACGACTATCTCATCAATGCCATCACTCATATGCGATAGCCCTGCACCTGTGGGGGAGATGTCCGGCAGGACAGAGGGGGGCGCGAAGGAACGCCAGCTTAGCCCGATACCGCAAGCTAAACCGCCAGCGGCAGGCGCAGCTCCGTCAACAGGCCGCCATCGGGATGGTTGGACAGGCTGACTTCGCCGCCGGCGCCGCGGGCGATATTGCGGGCTATGGTCAGGCCGAGGCCGAGGCCGCCGGTCTGGCGGTTGCGCGACTGGTCCAGGCGTACGAACGAGCCGAACACGGCGTCGAGCTCGGCCTGCGGTATGCCCGGCCCCTCGTCGCGGATCGCCAGCGCGATGATCCTGTCCGATTGGCGCAGGTTGAGATGCGCCTTCTTGCCATAGGTCACCGCGTTCTGGACGAGATTGGTGACGCAGCGCCGGAGCGCGACTGGGCGCGCTATGCAGATCAGGCCGCGCGAGCGCGCATCGTCATTGTCGAACGAAACCTCTTTGTAGCCGTCGGCGACCGATTCGACGAGCGACCAGAAATCGATCCTCTCGCTCTTCTCCTCGGTCACCTCGAAAGTGGCGAAGTCGATGACCGAGCTGGCAATGCCTTCGATGTCGGCGAGGTCGTGCCCCAGTGCGGCGCGAATGGTCGAATTCCTGAGCAGTTCGAGGCGCAGCCGCATCCTGGTCAGTGGCGTGCGCAGGTCGTGCGCGAGCGCCGCAGCGAGGTGCTCGCGGTCCTCGACATAGGCGCGCAGCCTTGCCTGCATGGCATTGACCGCCTTCGCCGCGGTACGCACCTCGCGGCTGCCGCTCTCGGCGATCGGCGGGCTCTTCAGGTCCTCGCCGATCCGCTTCACCGCGGTCTCCATCATCCGGTAGGGCGCCGTCAGCCGGCGCAGCGACCAGATCGAGGAAGCCACCACCAGCCCGGCGATCAAGGCATAGAGCGGCAGGCTATCGAAGCTCAGTATCGGCCCGGCCGGCGTGTTCGGTTCGGTGAAGTTCAGCCATTGGCCGTCGGCAAAGCGAAGCGAAGCGGTCAGCTTGTCGCTCTGGGCGAAATCGGCGGCCAGCACCAGCAGGTCGCGCTCGACCTGGCCAACATCGGGACCGGCGACCGTCCCACCGGGAGCGTCGGCTTCGTGCGTTGCCGGGTCGCGGCGGACCCGCGCGTCGGTGATGCCGAACTTCGATAGCCGACCGACCAATATGTCCTCCAATTCGGCCAACTCGTCGTCGCCGGCTATCGACGACGTGACGGCGGGCGTGCCGGAGACGGTGAGCGCGTAAGTGGCGTTGAACAGGCCGGAGGCCGTCGCCTTGCGCTGTTCCGGCGTAGCATCATGCATCAGCTGTACCAGCGAGAAGGCGCGGTCGTTGAGCCGGTAGAGATCGACGACTTCATTGGCGGCGGCACGGTCGCGCGAAACGATGTAGAGGGTCGCGATCTGGCTGATCAGCAGGCCGGCGATGACGATGAGCAGCACCCAGGCCGGCAGCGTTTGCGGCAGAATGCGTCTCATTCGGAGGTCGTCTCAGGCAGGAACTGATAGCCGCCGCTGCGCACCGTCAGGATCAGCTTCGGCGTTTTCGGGTCGTCCTCCATCTTGCGCCGCAGCCGGCTGACCAGAATGTCGACGCTGCGGTCGAAGCTGTAGCCGCTGTCGCCGCCGGACAGCTCGATGAGCTGCTCGCGGCTCAGTACGCGTTGCGCGCTCTTGACGAAGGTCTGCAGGAGATTGAATTCGGCCATCGTCAGCTCGATCCTGACGTCGCCGGGCGCCATCAACCGGCGGCGCGAACAGTCCATCGTCCAGCCGGCGAAATGGTAGATCTGCCGCGAAGCGGCACGTCGCGGTTCGGCGGTGCCATTACGCCTCAAGACGGCACGAATGCGTGCGAGCAGCTCGCGCGGATCGAAGGGTTTCGGCACGTAGTCGTCGGCGCCCATCTCCAGGCCGACGACGCGGTCGGTGGTCTCGGTGACCGCGGTCAGCATGATGATCGGTGTCGAATAATTGGCGCGCAACTCGCGGCAGAGCTCCAGGCCGCTCTTGCCGGGCAGCATGACGTCCAGAACGATCAGGTCGACCTGGGCGCGGCGCAGCACGGTCTCCATCTCGGTGCCGTCGGCGGCGACCGATGTATGCAGCCCTCGCTTCTGGAAAAATTCCTGAAGCAGGTCGCGAATGCCCTTGTCGTCGTCGACGATCAGTATGTGGGGGTCGGATTTCACAGGAAACCTGTCATTTGTGGATCGCCCAAGCGGTGCTTCGGCCGTCAGCCAGACGATAGAATTCAGGCCATAAGTTGGCCAGTGGAGATCGGCAGCTCGATCCGGGCCGCCCAGAAACAATCCAGAAACAAAATTCTACAATCCGGAAAAACTGCCGAAAAAAAACAAAGGCATAAGTGGTGCCGTGGCGGTCAGGTCATCGGCTGCGACACGCGTTACGGGATTACGGACAGACCAATGCAAAGGTTCTCGATCAGTCTGATGGGTGCGTTGCTTTCCATTTCGCTCGTCACGGCTGCGGTCGAACATGCCGATGCAAAGCTGGCCGATGCAAAGGCGGCCAATTCAAAGGCGGCCGATGCAAAGGTGGCGACCACCCGCAGCGAGCGTTGCATCGATCTGAACCGCCAGTTTGACGAAGCCCTCGAAACCCATGCCGCGGCAACGCAGGTCACCGCGGCGAAAGCACTTCAAAGAAAGGGAAACCGGTTCTGCGCCAACAAGAAACAGGCACAGGGAATCCGGATGCTCGCGAACGCTTTGAAGCTGCTTGGAGTGACACCGATCGATCCCGTTCAGTGACACTCAATCCGATCTGCACAAAAAGGAAGTGAAGCCATGAAAAAGTCCCTCCTCTCCGCCCTCGGTCTCGCCATCGCGCTGGCCCTCTCGATGCCGGTTCTCGGCGCCAGCAGCGCCAATGCCGCGACCACCACCCCGGCTGCGACGACAACGACGACCGCTGCGCCGGCTAAGGCCGTGAAGAAGGTCGCTGCCAAGAAGACCGTCAAGAAGCACAAGAAGCACGCGGTCAAGGCAGCTCCGAAGGCCTGATCAAGCGACATCTTCTGCCGTATGAGAAGACCGCTCCAGTTGCGATTTGCCTGGAGCGGTCATCTTTTGTTGGCGTGCAGACAGTACGGCCGGTCCCGGCCCACACCGCCGGTTGAACGCCAAACGGCAGTTCCCACATAGGCATGGATTTGTGAACTGCGCTCGCCGGGAAGCCGATCGCGCGCGGTTGAATGGACGACCGCTTTTGCCCATGTCAAAATGACCGCAAAGCTGTCGTACGCAATTGCCGGTCCAATGCCTGAAATCACGACAAAACCCCGTACCAGCACGAAGCCGAAGGTCGAACGGCCGAAGCTCTACAAGGTCATCCTGGTCAATGACGACTTCACGCCGCGCGAATTCGTCGTGACGGTGCTCAAGGCCGAGTTCAAGCTCAGTGAAGACCAGGCACATAGGGTTATGATCACCGCTCACCGGCGCGGCGTCTGTGTCGTCGCCGTCTTCACCAGGGATGTCGCCGAGACCAAGGCGGCGCGGGCAACCGATGCCGGCAAGGCTAAGGGCTACCCGCTGATGTTCACGACGGAGCCGGAGGAATAGAGCTCCTCCCTCGCCCCGTTTGCAGGGAGAGAGAAGGGAACTACCGTCCTTCGCGGTACCACATCGAGCCCATCGCCAGAAGCAGCAGACCGAGGCCGAGGAAGCCGCCGAACAGCGGCACGCGCGAGACGGCCTTGAGCACGCTGTCGTCGGTGGTGCGCAGGCCGATCCAGTCGTTGCCGGAGGCAGCGCCCGAGGCACGAACCGGGACGATGGAGGGCAGCGTGACAGTGCTGGTGAGATTGCCAATCGCCGAGGCCGGCGCCAGCCGGCGAACGCTGCCGCCGGTTGCCTCAGCCGGCGGTTTCAGCCGGTTCTCGGTGGAGACGACGTCGGTGAATTCCGGCGCGTTGACAGGCCCGACATGGGCCAATGCCGTCAGGTCGCCATTGCCGACCTGATAGAGACCGATTTCGCTGGTCTCGACGCTGCCGAGGAAGACGCCTGGCTCGGATTTCTCGAGCCTGACGATCAGTGCCTTGCCGGACGGCGTGATGACCTGCGCCGGGCCGGGGTCGTCGCTCATCGTCTGGCGGCGAATTTCAAGCACCATGCCGCGGCCGTCGGCGGTCAGCCGCTCCTCCTCGAGTTCGGGCTCCTTCATCAGCCAGTGGGCGATGCGTCGGTAGAGCTGGACATGCGGGCCGCCGCCCTCGAAGCCGCGCGCCCATAGCCAGCCCTGATCGGACAAAAGCATGCCGACGCGGCCTTCGCCCTTGCGGTCGAGCAGCAGCAGCGGCCGGTTGTCGGCGCCCTTCATCACCACCTCGCCCTCGGGGTTCTCGACGCCGATGGTGCGGAACCAGCGGCTCCAGTGCGGCGGCTCGGTTGCGGAGCCGTCGAGCCCGCGCGTGACCGGATGGCGCTGGCCGGTATCGGTGAGACGTGGGTAGAAGGCCTTGTCGATGACCTCGCCGGTCGGCATTGCCGGCAGCGCCGACATCAGCGGCGTGCGGGCGATCGAGCTTTCGCCGGCATATTCGGGGCCTGCCGCGATTAGCAGCGCGCCGCCTTTTTCGACATATTCGGAAATGTAGTCGTAATAGAGGATCGGCAGCACGTCGCGGTGCTGATAGCGGTCGAAGATGATCAGGTCGAAATCCTTGATCTTCTCGACGAACAGCTCGCGTGTCGGGAAGGCGATCAGCGACAACTCGTTGATCGGCGTGCCGTCCTGCTTTTCCGGTGGGCGCAGGATGGTGAAGTGCACGAGGTCGACCGAAGCGTCGGATTTCAGCAAATTGCGCCAGGTGCGCTCGCCGGCATGTGGTTCGCCGGACACGAGCAGCACGCGCAGATTTTCGCGGATGCCGTCGATCAGCGCGATGGCGCGGTTGTTGGTATCGGTGAGTTCGCCCGGTTCGTGGTCGATGGCGAGTTCGACGATGTTGCGCCCGGCGCTGGGAATGGTCACCTGCAGCGGCATCGCCTGGCCGATGTTGGCGTGCTCGACCGATACCTGCTCGCCGTTGACCGATACGCGGACATCGACCGGGCCGGTTTCGTTGTTGGTGGCGATGACGCGATAGGTCATGTCGAGCGGCTTGCCGACGAGGCCGAAGCGCGGCGCATTCTCGAAGCGGATGCGACGGTCCTTTTCATGGTCGTTGCCGGTAATCAGCGCATGCAGAGGGGCATTGAAGTCGGGTGCGCCAAGCGGCGCGTCATGCACCTCGCCGTCGGTGATCATGATGGCGCCGCCAATGCGCGACGGCGGCACGTCTCGGAAAGCATTTTCGAGCGAGGAAAACAACCGCGTCTCGGTGCGCTCGTCGGCGGCTTCGGACTTGCCGGCTTCGACGACACGGACGTCGAACTGCTTGAAGCGGCCGAGACGCTGCTGAAGCCCGGCCAAGGCCGCGTCGGTCTGCTTGGTGCGGTCGCCTATATCCTGGCTCTGGCTGCGATCGACGACGACGGCGACGATACTTTTCAGCGGCTCGCGCTCTTCGTCGAGGAATACCGGATTGAGCAACGCCGCAGCCAGCGCAATCAGGGCTGCCAGGCGGAAGATCGCGCCGCGTTGGCGAAACCAAAGGCCGACCAGCGCCAGCAGCAGCAGCGGCAACAGAACCACGGCGAGCAGCGGCCAAGTGATGAGCGGTTCGAAGGCGAGCGACCAATTCATGGTCTATTGCCCCAGCCGTTCGAGCAGCACCGGGACGTGCACCTGGTCGGATTTGTAGTTGCCGGTCAGCATGTACATCATGATGTTGACGCCGGCGCGCAGCGCATAGATGCGCTGCATCGGATCCGACGGCACGGTCGGCAATAGCGGGTCGCCATTCTCGTCGACCGCCCAGGCGCCGGCGAAATCATTGGCGGTGATCATGATCGGGGACACGCCGTCGCCGGTGCGCACCGGGCGGTTCTCCGTGTTGCTGGCTTCGAGCGATGCCTCGACCCAAAGCGGGCTGCCGGCAAAGCGGCCGGGAAACTCTGGAAGGATATAGAAGGATTTGGTCAGCACGTGGTCCGACGGCACCGGTTCCAGCGGTGGCACGTTGAGGTTGCCGAGGATGTCGCGCAGCCGCTCCGTTGCGGGGCTGGTCGAATCCGCACCAATGCCATTGGCGAACTGGTCGCGGGTGTCGAACAAGACCGTTCCGCCCTGCTGCATGTAGGCGTCGATACGGGCGACGGCGGCCTCGCTCGGCATCGGGGCGGCGGGATCGATCGGCCAGTAGATCAGCGGGTAGAAGGACAGTTCGTCCTTCGAGATGTCGACGCCGGCCGGTGCTCCGGGTTCGAGCGCGGTTTTTTCGATGAGAAAGCGGGTCAGGCCTTCGAGCCCGGCGCGGCTGATCGAGTCGACACCCGGCTCGCCGGTCAGCACATAGGCGATCCGGGTCTTTGAAATGTCCCCGATCGCCTCCGTATCTCCCGGTTTGGCGTCGTCGGCACGCGCGACGTCCGCGTGGCCAATCAAGGCGCCGAGCGCAATCAGCAGGATGGCTGCCGTCGCCGCAGCACCGGGACGGCGCGGCCGGCGCGACAACAGGCCGCCCATCCAGAATACGGCAAGCGTGTCGAGCACCATCAGCACCAAGGCCGCCGTGACCAGCGGACCTTTGAGGTTGCGCTGCTCGTCGAAGGCATACTGGACGGTGGTGACCGGCAGGGTGATCTCAGGCCGGGCCAGGGGCGTGAATGCGCTGTCGCCACCGAGCAGATTGTGAGCGAATACCCCCGTCTCGGAGCCGTAGAGGCCGGGCGGGTTTTCCAGCGTCACCGGCAGCGGGCCGGCGCCGGGCACCAGCGGCCTGGCATCCGGCGTCGGCGGGACCAGCGTGCCGTCGGCGGCGATCATGCGATAGGGTGCCAGCGACGTGGCGGCGGCTTCGGCATTGGCGACCGCCGCTCCCTGGTTGCGCGACAGTTGCACGATGCGCCGCAGCATCTCGACGAAGCTGCCGGAGATCGGCAGGTTGGACCATGTCGCCTCGGGGGTGACGTGGAACAGCACGAGCGTACCCTTGTCCTTCTTCATCCCGGTCACCAGCGGCGTACCGTCGGCAAGGGTGGCCCAGGTGCGCTCGACAATATCGGGCGTCGGTTCGGCCAGCACCTGCCTGGTGACGGTGACCTCGGTGGGCGGCGCGAGGTCGGCGAAGGGGCCGGTTTTCGGGAATTCGGTGACCGGCTGCGGCGCCCTCCATGACAGCGCGCCGCCCAGCGAGCGCTCGCCTGTGCGGAGCCGGACCGGCAGCAGGTCGTCGTCATTGCCGGCAGCGGCCAGCCGCGAACCGGCAAAACGCACCAGCGTGCCGCCCTTGTCGACCCAGTCGACCAGCCTTTCCCGGGCCTGTTCCGGAATGGTGCCGACATCGGCCATGACGATCATCGCCGGTTTCTGATCGAGCAGTTGCGGGATGGCATCGGCGAGATCGACGCTGGACGGCTCGACGAGATCGGCGAAGGGCTGCAGGGCGCGGCGGATGTAGTAGAGCGGCGACAGCAGCGGTTGCGCCTGGTCGGCCTCGGCCTGCGACAGCAGCCCGACGCGGCGGCGTTTCGAGCTCTCATCGAGCACGCGGACGGCACCGGCCTGGCGTTCGCCATCGAGCGCGATGTAGGCGAAGTCGTTGCGGAGTTCGAACGGCACCGCCATCGTGGCGGTGGCGGTGGTTACGCCCGGGGCAAAGGTCAGCGTCGCGTCGGCGATGCGGCGGCCCTTGTCGTCGAAGGCGCCGGCCGTCACCTGTGCAGGTGCTGGATCGCCCGGTGCGCGGATGGCGGTCAGGGCGAAGCCGTCGACCTGGTTATCGGCGCCGGTCAGGCCGGTCAGCGACAGTCGGTCGGAGACAGCCCAGACGACGCGTGCTGCGTTCTTCGACAACAGCGTGTTGAAGGCGGCTTCGTCGCCTTGCGCCGCCAGGCCATCGGCGAGCACGGCAACGCTGGTGCCCGGCAGCGACTCCAGGGCTGATGCGACGCGGGCATAGACGGCGGGGCGGTCGGTCGGGATCGGGCGCGGCTTTGCCGCGCGCAGCCGGTTGAGCGCGGCAGCGGCATCGAAGGGACCGATCTCGGCATTCGGCTTCTCGGCGGTGAAAGCGATGAGCACCGGCACACCGTTCGAATTGGCATCGGTGATCAGCCGCTCGGCGGTGGCGACGCGCTTACCCCAGTCGGCGGCACTTGCCCAGTCATTGTCGATCACCAGCGCCAGGGCAGCGCCCTCGGCCGGCAGCTTTTCGCGCGGGTTGAAGACGGGCTCGGCAAGTGCTGCCACGATAAG
The DNA here is from genome assembly GCF_040322135.1 of Mesorhizobium sp. M0189. NCBI lineage: Bacteria > Pseudomonadati > Pseudomonadota > Alphaproteobacteria > Hyphomicrobiales > Phyllobacteriaceae > Mesorhizobium > Mesorhizobium sp. M0189. The sequence continues at coordinate 50,717 of NZ_JAMYSW010000025.1, read as the reverse complement.
CGCGGCCATCAGCAGCCTGAGCAACGTCAGCCACCACGGGCTCTGCTGCGGCGTTTCTTCGCGCCTCAGCACGCGGGCGAGAATCCTGAGCGGCGGAAACACCTCGGTTTGCGGCCTGGGCGGGGTCAGCCGCAGAAGCCACCAGATCACCGGCAGCGCCAGCAGGCCCCACAGCACCATCGGCGCCCCGAAGGAGAGCGGCAGCCAACTCATGCGCGAGCCCTCCCAGCAAAGGCGCCCTCGGCGGTCATCGCCATGTGGATGCGCACCAGCGCCTCGGAGGCAAGGCGGTCGGTATGATTGACGGTAAAGCTCCAGCCAAGCCGTTTGCACCACGCGGCCAGTTCCTGGCGGCGGGCGGCATAAAGCAGGCGATATTCTTCGCCCAGCATTTCGGCGCGGCCGGCGGTCAGCTTGTCGCCGGTCTCAGGATCGGTGAATTCGGTGCGCCCCGCATAGGGGAAGCTTTCCTCGGCCGGATCGGCGACCTCGATCAGATGGGCGCGCACGCCGTGGCGGGCGGGCACGTCCAGCCAGGCTATGGTGTCCTCAACCGGGTCGAGGAAATCGCTGACGATGACGATGTCGCAGAAGCGGCGGATGCCGGACAGGTCGGGCTTTGCCGGCAGGTCGGCGGCGTGCATCAGTTGCGCCGCGATGCGCTCGGCGCCATTGCGGGCGGTGAACGGGTCGGTCAGGCCCGGCCAGGCAATGCGCTCGCCGCTGCGCGACAAAAGCTCGGCCATGGCCAGCGCCAGCACCAGAGCGCGCGACTCCTTGGAAACGCTGGCTCCGGTCGATTTGTAGAGCATGGAAGGCGAGGGGTCGGCCCACAGCCACACCGTATGGGCGGCCTCCCATTCGCGGTCGCGGACATAGGTGTGGTCGTCGCGCGCCGAGCGGCGCCAGTCGATGCGCGAGGAATCGCCTTCGACATAGGGCCGGAACTGCCAGAAATTCTCGCCGATGCCGCGCTTGCGACGGCCATGCCAGCCGGCAATCACCGTGTTGACGATGCGGCGCGCCTCGACCAGCAGGTCCGGCACCAGGGAAGCCCGCAACCGGCCTCTGGCGAGCGCATCGCGCGTCGCTGTCGGTGCCTGCGCTTCACCGATGCGCGCCATCAAATCCCTTTCGCGAGCTTCGCCACGACGTCGCGTACCGTGGTGCCCTCGGCGCGGGCGGCGAAGGTCAGCGCCATGCGGTGCTGCAGCACCGGCTCGGCCAGTGCGCGGACATCGTCGACCGACGGCGCCAGCCGGCCGTCATAGAGGGCGCGGGCGCGGGCGCACAGCGTCAGCGCCTGACTGGCGCGCGGGCCCGGGCCCCAGGCGACGTGCTTGTCGGTATCGGCGTTGCCCTGGCCGGGACGCGCCGAGCGCACCAGCTTGAGGATCGCCTCGACGACGCTTTCAGGCACCGGCATGCGGCGGATGAGCGTCTGGATGTCCTTCAGCCGCGTCGGCTGCAGCACGTTTTCGGCCTTGGCATCCTCGATGCCGGTGGTTTCCAGCAGGATGCGGCGCTCCGCCTCGATCTCGGGGTAAAGGATGTCGACCTGCATCAGGAAGCGGTCGAGCTGAGCCTCGGGCAGCGGATAGGTGCCCTCCTGCTCCAGCGGGTTCTGCGTCGCCAGAACATGGAACGGCGCCGGCAGGTCATGGCGCACGCCGGCAATGGTGACGTGGTATTCCTGCATCGACTGCAGCAGCGCCGACTGGGTGCGCGGCGAGGCGCGGTTGATCTCGTCGGCCATCAGCAGTTGCGCGAAGATCGGTCCGGAAATGAAGCGGAACGAACGCTTGCCGAATTCATCCTGCTCCATCACCTCTGAGCCGAGAATGTCGGATGGCATCAGGTCGGGCGTGAACTGGATGCGGCGCGAATCGAGGCCGAGCACGATGCCCAGCGTTTCGACCAGCTTGGTCTTGGCAAGGCCGGGCACCCCGACCAGCAGTGCATGGCCGCCTGCCAGCAATGCGACGAGCGTGCGCTCGACGACGCTTTCCTGGCCGAAGATGACCCGGCCGACGCCGTCGCGGACCCTCGAAATGTCAGCCAGCGCCTTCTCGGCCTGCGCCACCATGTCCTTTTCGCTGATCGGGCTTTCCTTGATCATAACGCTCATACAGCATCGATCCTTCTGGTTGGAAATACCGCTTGGCACCTTGGGGGCCGCAGAATGCCGCGATTCGGCCTCGCATGGCGCCTGCAAAGAACTTAAATCACAGACTTAGGCTGACAAGCGGAACAACAGTGACTATTTCGTGACCATGACAGAAGCCGCCGAGCATCGTGAAGAGAGCCTGACGGCCGCGACCGAGGCGCGTGGGCTAGAGGCGCTGGTCTCGCGCGCGACGCGCGCCGGCAAGGGGCCGGCGCCGGTGGAACGCTGGAATCCGGCATTTTGCGGCGATCTCGACATGGAGATCAAGCAGGACGGCACCTGGTTCTATCTGGGAACGCCGATCGGCCGGATGCCGCTGGTGCAGCTTTTCTCCTCGGTGCTGCGCAAGGACGACGACGGCAAGACCTATCTGGTGACGCCGGTGGAAAAGGTCGGCATCCGCGTCGCCGACGCGCCCTTCATCGCCGTCGAGATGGATGTGTCGGGCGCCGGCGACGGGCAAATCATCACCTTTCGTACCAATGTCGGCGATGTGGTCGAGGCTGGGGCGGAGCATCCGCTGCGATTCGTCGACGAGGACGAGACAGGTGGCCTGAAGCCCTATGTGCTGGTGCGCGGGCGGCTGGAAGCGCTGGTGGCGCGGCCAGTGATGTACGAGCTGGTCGAGCACGGCGAAGAGATCGACATCGGCGGCAAGACGATGTTTGCCGTCCGTTCCAAAGGCGAGGTCTATCCGATCATGCCGGCTGAGAAACTGAAACGGCTGAGCGCATGATGGACCGCCTATGATGGATCAGGTGACGCCGGTGCCATTTTCCGCCGCCGAGTTTCGCCAGCGCGTCGTGGCGCAGCCGCAGGCGCATGCCGGTGACGATTTTGGCGACCACCGCTTCAATCCGGGTCATCCCAGGCTGAAGCTGGCCAAGGCGCTGCGCGATGCCGCCGTGCTGATCCCGGTGGTCGACCATGGCCACGAGGCCACGGTCCTTTTGACCCGGCGGGCGGAAAAGCTGCGCAACCATTCAGGGCAGGTGGCTTTCCCCGGCGGAACCATCGATCCAACCGATGTGAGCCCGGAAGCGGCGGCATTGCGCGAGACGTTCGAGGAGATCGGTCTCGATGGGGATTATATCGAGATCCTCGGCCGCATGCCGGACTACGTCTCCGGCAGCGGCTATCGCATCGCCCCGGTGCTCGGGATTGTGCGGCCGGGTTTCAGCCTGACGCTGAATTCCGACGAAGTCGATGCCGTCTTCGAGGTGCCGCTGGGCTTTCTGATGGACCCCGCCAACCACACCAGGGACAGCCGCATGTGGAACGACCTCGAATGGTTCTTTTACGAGATGCCCTATGGCGGCCAGCGCATCTGGGGCGTTACTGCGGGCATCATCCGAACGCTTTATGAAAGGCTCTATTCGTGAGCGATCCGGTGTCGATCGCGGGCAAGGCCGGCTGGCTCGGCGAAAGCCACTTGCAGCGCTTGCTCGCCGCGCTGACTGACGGTGGCGAGGAGGCGCGTGTCGCCGGCGGTGCCGTGCGCAATGCGCTTATCGGACAGCCGGTTGCCGACATCGACATCGCCACCACCACAGTGCCCGAGGAAACCATCCGGCGCGCCGAGGCGGCAGGCTTCAAGACGGTGCCGACCGGCATCGAGCATGGCACCGTCACCGCGGTCGCCCACGGCAAGGCCTATGAAATCACCACGCTTCGTGCCGATATCGAAACCGACGGCCGCCGCGCCAAAGTGTCGTTCGGCCGCGACTGGAAAGCCGACGCGGAGCGGCGCGATTTCACCATCAATGCACTCTACGCCGAAGCTGACGGAACTGTCGTCGATCTGGTCGGCGGTATCGCCGATATCGAAGCGCGGCGGCTGCGCTTCATCGGCGATCCGGAAGCGCGCATCCGCGAGGATTATCTGCGCATCCTGCGTTTCTTCCGCTTTTTCGCCTGGTATGGGGACGGCAGGCCGGATGCCGAAGGGTTGAAGGCTTGCGCCCGGCTGAAGCAGGGGCTCGACCAGCTCTCGGTCGAGCGCGTCTGGTGGGAGTTGAAGAAATTGCTGTCAGCGCCAGATCCGTCGCGGGCGCTGCTGTGGATGCGCCAGGCCGGCGTTCTGACCGGCGTTTTGCCGGAAAGCGAGAAATGGGGCATTGATGCCATCCACGGGCTGACCAAGACCGAGAAGGATCTGGCCTGGGCGCCGGACCCGCTGCTCAGGCTGGAAGCCATCGTGCCGCCGGATGCCGCGCGCATGAAAACGCTTGCCGAGAGATTGAGGCTTTCCGTGAGCGAGGCAAGCCGCCTGCGGTACTGGGCGATGACAGCTGCCATCGATCCGAAAACAACCGAAGGAGAGTTGGCGAAAAAGCTCTATTCTGGCGACCGCCAAGGCTTTGTCGATCGGTTGCGGCTGTCGCTCGCTTCCGCTCGAGCCCGCGCGGTCGAAGACAATGACGCACTGCTCGAAGCCGGCGGCTTCTCGCGCCTGCTTGCCTTCGCCGCAAAATGGCAAAGCCCTGTTTTTCCGGTCAAGGGCGCCGATCTGACGACACTTGGCGCCTCACCGGGGCCGAAGCTTGGTGCAACGTTGAAGAATCTTGAAAAGGAATGGGTCGAGTCCGGTTTTGCGCTTGATCGCGGCGCGCTGCTCAAGCGCGCCGCAGAGGCACTCCAATCCTAACCATCACGCTGCGTCGCGGACCTTTTCGATGCGCGAGCGGATCGCCTCGATCATCGTCTCGCGGATCACCGTCTCGCCATGCGTCTCGCGCAGATGCTCGACGGCACGACGCATGACCTCTGCCTCCTCCTCGGCGCGTGTGTGCCACTCGCAGCCGGGTACGAGCGACCCGCAATGGAATTCCTTCATCGGCTTCTCCTCATTTCCTCCTTGGAGCGCCGCGCAGCGCACTGACACGGAAGCTCCAGACCTTTGATCTCGCGCATGATCTCGAAACCGGGTTCCGGCATTCGGGTTATACGCTGGCCAGCTAAGCATAACACGATCGAACGGTTTTGGTTGCCTTAGAGCGCCGCGCGTCCAACCCGACAAGCGGCGTTCTAGTGTACGGGTTTGCGAAAAGGCGGAGCATCGCTGCTCCGCCCTCTACGCTACCTCCGAGGCAAGACGTTGTCTTGCTCCAGCGGGCAGGCCATCACTTCACGATCTTGACTGCCTCGGCAATTTTGTCCTTGCCGCTCATATCCCACGTGACGCGGACCTTTTCGCCGACCTTCAGGCCAGGATCCTTGAAGGTCTGGGGCAACGTAAAGGTGGCTCCGTTATCCAGAACTAGGCTCATCGCCGTTCCATCAAAGCTTTTGATCGTGCCGGTGGTGTGCTTGACCGCGGCGAATGCGGCGGTACCAGAGGCGAGAACGGCAGCAGCGGCTGCGGTCATAATAAGCTTGCGCATGGCATGCTCTCCTGGAAAATGCGGGCACCTGCTTGGGAGAGGTACCCCACTTAATCATGGGCCGTCCGGTCACGTCGGGTCGCAGCTCTCGGGGGGTAAGAACCGCCGGCGTTTCCCGGCCCGACGCGACAAATAGCCCAATCTTTTCAATAGTATATTAGACGAAAAAGATATTTTCTGGCGCGCCTTGCGCCACATTCGCCGTCAAATTCTCGGGATTTGGACCCGATTGCGGCTCACGTCGCGCTCACCGAGATTTTACGGCCATTTCACCTCTGGCGGCAGGCTGGACAGGATCGAGGCGACATTGCCGCCGGTCTTCAGCCCGAAGATGGTGCCGCGATCGTGAAGCAAGTTGAATTCGACATAGCGGCCGCGGCGGATGAGCTGCTCGTCACGGTCGCCATCGGTCCAGTTGTCGTTGAAGTTGGCGCGCACCAGATGCCCGTAGACGACGAGAAAGGATCGCCCGACATCCTGGACGAAGTTGAAATCGGCGTCCCAGCCGCCTTTGTCCTCGCCCGAATGCAGCCAGTCGAAGAAGATACCGCCGGTGCCGCGTGGCTCGTCGCGGTGCGGCAGGTAAAAGTACTCGTCGCACCAGGCCTTGAATTTCGCGAAGTCGGCGATCGCCGCGTTCTTCTCGCAGGCAAATTGCATCGCCCTGTGGAAGGCGATCGTGTCGGGGTCGTCCTGGCTGCGGCGGCGATCGAGCACCGGTGTCAGGTCGGCGCCGCCGCCGAACCACAGGCGCGATGTGACGACCATGCGCGTGTTCATATGCACGGCCGGCACGTTGGGGTTCCACGGATGGGCGATCAGCGAAATGCCGCTCGCCCAGAAGGACGGGTCGTCGTCGGCGCCCGGCATCTGCTTCCTGAACTCGGGCGAGAATTCGCCATGAACGGTCGAGGTGTGGACGCCGACCTTTTCGAAGACGCGGCCATGCATCATCGACATGATACCGCCGCCACCGTTGCCGGCATCGCGTTGCCACGGCGTCTTTTCGAAGCGGCCGGGCGACCAGCTGGCCTGCGGCCCCTGCAGGTCCTGCTCGATCTGCTCGAAGCTGGCGCAGATGCGCTCGCGCAACGTCTCGAACCACAGCCGTGCCTTCGTCTTCTTCTGTTCGATGTCGGCTGGCAGCCCCGCCGGTATCTCGGGTCGTTGCAAATGCTGTCTCCGGTTGCGGGCGCGCCCGACAAATGACTCGTCTTTTCCGGCCGCGATCCCTAATCTCTTGGATGCAAGGGTAAAGTGTGAATGGAGTTCTTTCGTGCGCACCCCGGCAAGACCGCCGCTGGATGGCCTGAAGAAAAGGCTCGACCGTTCGCGCGCCGAGAACGCGCGCATGCCGCGCGACGGCTTCCTGCGCGAGACCTTCGTGCTGCCGCGCTCCGACGCGCGCCTCAAGGCGAAAGAGTGGTTCGAGCGTTTTCCCAAGCAGGCCTATTGGACAGAGATCGAAAGCTGGTTCGAGCGGCCGGGCGACGTCATCGAATTCACCATCAGGCGGCTGCCGGCGGCGGATTAACGCTCGATCAACAGCCGTCTCGCTCCCGGCCCCCGGGTGCTCAGCCGATCGCCCTTGTTCCGCAGCGGGCATTTGTCAATCGACATGCAGCCGCAGCCGATGCAGTCCGTCAGCCCGTCGCGCAGCTTCTTGAGCTGGGCAATCTTCTGGTCGAGTTCGTCGCGCCATGCCGTCGACAGCAGATTCCAGTCCTCGCGCGTCGGCGTTCGGCCTTCAGGCAGTGATCGAAGTGCTGTGCCGATCTCGGCCAACGAAATGCCGACCTCCTGCGCCACCTTTATGATCGCCACACGCCTCAGCACGTCGCGGCCGTAGCGCCGCTGATTACCGGCGGTACGGTGGCTGCGGATCAGCCCGCGCGCTTCGTAGAAATGCAGCGCCGACACCGCGACGCCGCTGCGCATCGCCACCTGGCCGACTGTTAATTCCGTTGCCGCAGCCATCTCCGATTTTCCGCTTGACCTCAAGTTAAGTTGAGCTTGTAACGAAGAAATTCTGGATAGGCAAACCGCAGGAGAAGGCGATGTGCGCCTGGGTTAGAATGACAAGCGAGGGCGCAGTCGTCGACCAGAAAGCGGCCGTACTCGCCGCGCGCGCCGACGGTCTGCAAATCCTATCCAAGCTGCCGCATCGCCTCGCCGGCCACCATGGCGACGGAAAGCGCGACGTTGATGCTGCGCGCGGTGCCCTGCATCGGGATGGTAAGTCGCGCATCCGCCGCCTCGTGGACATGATCCGGAACGCCTGCGGATTCGCGGCCGAACAGAAGAACGTCGGCGCCGGTGAAGACGAAATCCGTATAGGCGCTCGCGGCTTTGGTCGACAGCAGCACCAGCCGCCGCGCTTCGCCTTTGCGCCAGTCCTCGAAGGCGTGCCAGTCGACATGCCGGGTCAGCGCCGCCATTTCGAGATAGTCCATGCCGGCCCGTTTCAGCGCCCGGTCGGAGAGCGGGAAGCCGGTCGGTTCGATGATGTCGACCCCAAGGCCGAGGCAAGCGGCGAAGCGCAGGATAGTCCCGGTATTGCCGGCGATATCCGGCTGGTAGAGCGCAATGCGGAGACGGTCGTTCATTTCCGCGTCTTTCTAATAAGTGGCAGATCAGCCACAGAGCTCTCGCGGTTTTGGAAATTCCTGGACTGGCGGGTGGTCATTTTCTGCGAAGTCGGTTATACGGCCAGCATTGTCAACCCGAACCGATGAAGGGGTAATTCATGATGGCCATGCACATCCACCACCCCTCTCGTGGGCTTACCAGCCCGACGGCGGTTTCGGTACGACGATTCTCCTGAACTTCTAGACTTCAATCGCACCGATTCCCGCCGAAACCTTTTTCGGCCTTCGAAGGAATCCGGCGATGTTTTTCAAGCTGTCGAAGGGGCTGAACGCCCCACCTGAACGTGCTTCGACCGATATCACCCTTGCCGCGCGGCGCGTGCCCACGGTCCGGGTTGGTTCACCCTTCTATCTGCATCTTCAACTGGAGGACGGACCGATGTTCGATCCCTGTAGAATACCCGGCTCAAGAAGCCTGCACGACCGCAAAACCGCGACTTGGGCGCTTTTAATCGGCGAGACCTACTCGTCGGCGGTTCACGCCGAGACCCGCCAGCGTCCGCATCGCGGCATGCTGCCGGACGTCGATTTCTCGCATGCCGTTCCGGACTATAGCCGGCCGTCGCTGGTGCGCCGGATCATCAGGCTCATCCGGCCTGGTGCAAAAACCGGCGCGAAAATCCGGATCGTCAAAACGTCGTCAGCATCGTCAAACGAAACTGTCGGCGAAAGGCCCGCGACAACCTATATAGCGCGAAGCAGGACCGGCGAGGCGGACGATTCCGTATCGCCGGTCCTTGACGCCATGCGGTCTGGGCACGTCGTCCGTTCCCGTGCCGCGTGAGCGGAAACAATATTGTGAGCATCACTATGTTTAGCTGGTTTGAAAAAAGGCTCGATCCGTTTCCGGCTGCGGAACCGGTCGAGCCGCCGAGGACGCTGATCGCCTTCTGCGTGCATTATACGCGCGGCGCGTGGCCCTACATCGCTCTCGATGCGGTGCTGGTGACGGCCATCGCGCTGGCTGAGGTGTGGATGTTCGGCTTCATGGGCCGGATCGTCGACTGGCTGTCGGCGCAGAATCGCGAGACGTTCCTGCAGACCGAAGGCTTGAAGCTGGCCGGCATGGCCTTCATCGTGGTTTTCGCGCTGCCGGCGACGGTCTGGTTCCATTCGCTCCTCAACCAGCAGACGCTGATGGGCAACTATCCGATGCGTATCCGCTGGCAGGTGCATCGCTATCTGCTCAAGCAGTCGATGAGCTTCTATCAGGACGAGTTCGCCGGACGCATCGCGACCAAGCTGATGCAGACTGCGCTCGCGGTGCGCGAATGCGTCATCAAGCTCATCGACGTGCTCAATTATATCGTCGTCTATTTTCTCGGCATGCTGTTCATCGTCGGCTCGGCAGACTGGCGGCTGGCGGCGCCGCTTGCCGTCTGGCTTGCCGGCTATGTCCTGCTCTTGCGCTATTTTATCCCGCGGCTGGGCAAGGTCGGTGAGGAGCAGGCCAATGCGCGCTCGACCATGACCGGCCGTGTCGTCGACAGCTACTCCAACATCCAGACGGTCAAGCTGTTCTCGCATGCGCGGCGCGAAGCGTCCTTCGCCCGGGAAGGCATGGCCGGCTTTCTCGATACCGTCTATCGGTCGATGCGGCTGGTGACGCAGCTCTACGGCCTGCTCTACATCCTGAATTCGCTGCTGTTGTTTTCGGTCACGGCGATCTCGCTGTGGCTGTGGCTCGGCCAGGCCGTGACGATCGGCGCCGTCGCCCTAGTCATCGGCCTCGTGCTTCGGCTGTGGGGCATGTCGCAATGGATCATGTGGGAGATGTCCACGCTGTTCGAGAATATCGGCACGGTGCAAGACGGCATCAGCTCGATCTCGCTGCCCCGCCTCGTCGAAGACAGGCCTGGGGCCAAGGATATTGCCGTGACCAAGGGCGAGATCCGTTTTGAGGACATCCGCTTCCACTACGGCAAGCAGAAGGGCGTGATCGAAAGCCTGTCGCTGACGGTGAAGCCGGGCGAGAAGGTCGGCATCGTCGGCCGTTCGGGTGCCGGCAAGTCGACGCTGGTCAATCTTCTGTTGCGCTTCTACGACCTTGAAAGCGGCAAGATCCTGATCGACGGCCAGGACATCGCGGCGGTGACGCAGGACTCGCTGCGCGCCCAGATCGGCATGGTCACGCAGGACACCTCGCTGCTGCATCGTTCGGTGCGCGAGAACATCCTCTATGGCCGGCCGGACGCCAGTGACGAGATGCTGGTCGAGGCGGCACGCCGCGCCGAAGCGCTTGATTTCATATCAGGGCTTTCGGACGCCGGTGGCCGCAAGAATTTCGACGCGCATGTCGGCGATCGCGGCGTCAAATTGTCCGGCGGCCAGCGGCAACGCATTGCCATTGCCCGCGTTATGCTGAAGGACGCGCCGATCCTCATTCTCGACGAGGCGACGTCCGCGCTCGATTCCGAGGCCGAGGCGGCCATCCAGGAGAACCTCTACAAACTGATGCAAGGCAAGACCGTCATCGCCATCGCGCACCGGCTGTCGACGATCGCCGCCATGGACCGGCTCGTCGTCATGGACAAGGGCCGCGTCATCGAAGAAGGTTCGCATGAGGAACTCGTTGCCAGCGGCGGGCTCTACGCCCAGCTCTGGCAGCGCCAGTCGGGCGGCTTCCTGCTCGACGACGGCCCCTCTGCCAACGATGCAGCCGCCAACGATGCACTCGCCAAGGGTGAAGCCGCCGAATGATGACTGCCATCTACCGCTGGTTCGAGAACTGGGTCTATCCGTTCCGGGAGCCCGCGGACCTTCGGCCACCTGCCGGCGTCAGGGGTTTCCTCTGGCACTATGTCGGGCAGGCGAAGATCGCTTTCTTCGCCATGCTGGTGATCGGCGGCATCGCGCCGTTGGTCGAGGCCGGACTGTTCTACTTCGTCGGGCGGCTGGTCGACATCCTCGACCAGCTTCCTGGCGAACGTAGCTGGCATGCCTTGTGGACTGCCGCCGGCCCCGAACTTGTCTTCATGATCGCCGTGGTGCTGGTCATCCGCACCATCGTCGTCGGCCTGTCGGCGCTGGTCGACGAGCAGACGATCACGCCGGGTTTCTATAATCTGGTGCGCTGGCAGGCGCATCGCCATGTGTCGCGCCAGTCCTACGCCTTCTTCCAGAACGATTTTGCCGGACGTATCGCGACCAAGGTCTGGCAGGCGGGGCAGGCGACCGGCGATCTGATGGAAAGCTTCATCGAGGTCGTCTGGTTCATGGTCGTCTATACGGTGACGACGCTGGCGCTGGTCGCCGGGCTCGATCTCAGGCTGGCGGTGCTGGTGGTGATCTGGATCTCAGCCTTCGGCCTGCTGGCCAGACGCTATTTGCCGGCGATCCGCAAGCATGCCGAGGCCACCGCCGAAGCCGGCTCGATGATCACCGGCCGCATCGTCGATTCCTATTCGAACGTGCAGACGCTGAAGCTGTTCTCGCCCGATGGCGACGACCGCTATATCAGGAACGGCTTCGACATCTATCTCGACGCGCTGCGCCCGTTCACCCGCCGGCTGACCGGCGTGCGCATGGCGCTGACCATGCTGTCGGGGATCATGATCACGGCGATCGCCTGCTTTGCCGTCTATCTCTGGGTCGAAGGCTCGATCACCGTCGGCGCCGTCGCCTTCACGCTGTCCTTGGTGCTGCGGCTGAACATGCTGCTCGGCCGGCTGATGATGCAGCTCAACAGTATTTTGCGGAACCTCGGCGTGCTGGAAAACTCGAAGGCGCTGATCTCGAAGCCGCTCGGCCTGACCGATGCGCCCGACGCGAAAGAGCTTCTCGTTGGCGGTGGGCGCATCGACGTCAGAAACGTCGAGTTCCATTACGGCAAGGGGTCCGGCGTGCTCAACGGCATCGACCTCGTGGTGCGGCCGGGTGAAAAGGTCGGACTGGTCGGGCCGTCCGGCGCAGGCAAGACGACGCTGGTCAACCTGATCCTGCGCCTCTACGACCTCGAGAGCGGCAAGATCACCATTGACGGGCAGGACGTCTCCAGGGTCACGCAGAATTCGCTGCGCGCTAATATCGGCGTCGTCAGCCAGGATACGGCACTTTTCCACCGTTCCTTGCGCGACAACATCAAGCTCGGCATGTCGGAAGCAACCGACGCCGAGGTGATCGCGGCAGCGGAGAAGGCCGAGGCGCAGGAGTTCATCCTCGGCCTGCGCGACAGTCGCGATCGTACTGGCTATGAAGCCTTTGTCGGCGAGCGCGGCGTCAAGCTCTCGGGCGGCCAGCGCCAGCGCGTGGCGATCGCCCGCGTCTTCCTCAAGGACGCACCGATCCTGGTGCTCGATGAGGCGACCTCGGCGCTCGATTCCGACATCGAGGCGGCAATCCAGGAGAATCTGGCAAGGCTGATGGAAGGCAAGACAGTCATCGCCATCGCGCACCGGCTGTCGACCATCGCGGCACTCGACCGGCTGGTGGTGCTCGACGAGGGCCGCATCGTCGAACAAGGCACGCATGACGAACTGGTTGCGCTCGACGGGCTCTATGCACGGCTGTGGAAACGGCAGTCCGGCGGCTTCCTGTTCAACGAAGAGAGCGCGTTGGCCGAGACCCGGCCGGCGGAGTAGTTTTCCATAAACCGGAGTGAGCCATGGCGGTGAGAATGCCATCGAATTTCGGACGGTCCGGCGCGCAGGAGAGCGCGTTGGATCTGCTTGGCCACGAAATCCTCGGCGAAAAGGCGGCAGCGCTCGGCCGCGCCGGCCGGCGCGTCGAGGAAACACTGACGAGGCTGCGCGAGAATGGCGACAGCGACGATCGAGCCCAGCTGCTCAAGGACGCAGCCGAAGCGGTGCACGGCTATTTCATCCAGCGCGAACTCTGCGGCCTGCGCAAGCACGACGCGGTGATCCGGGAATACAATATTCCCAAGGCCGTGCTGGCCAGGCTCGGCGCCAGCGTATGATCCGAACCGGAATCGGTTTGGGAGGCGTTATTCCAGCCACTCGGTGATGAAGCTGCCGTTCTCGTGTATGTCGGTGGTTTCCAGCGGGCCTGGCCCGAGATTGGTGAATTTGTGTGGCGTGTCCGGCGGTACGATCAGGATCTGGCCGGATGTGGCCTCGATCTGCCGGTCGCCGACGGTGAACAGGCCGGTCCCAGTCCGGATGATAAAAATCTCGCAATAGGGATGGCTGTGCAGCCTGGGGCCGCCGCCGATCTCAGGCAGGTAGTTGAAGATCAGGCAGCTGTTGGAGCCGTAGGCGCCGCACTGCAACTCGCCCTGCCAGTGGTCGGGCGCTTCGGCCCATTTGTCGCGGTCTATAACATGCGCCATAGGGCGAGGATAAACCGCGCCAGCGCCCGCTGTCGAGGCGAACGCAGTCGTTTGGTTTTCCTGCGATTTTCCAATCATTCCATCGGGCAAATTCCGTCCCCGCGACAATCTGCCCTTGTGCCTTCACCCGTCTGGACAAAAACAGGCTTCACGCATAAACCCAAGTCCCAAATGCCGGAGGAATTCGCTAGCCTGTTCGCCATGCGCTGTCGGGCCGGCGCGATTGAGCGGGAACAAGGCTCGGCCGCCGGCATGGAAGAGGCGAAAGGATCAGGCACCCGTGAGCGCAACCGACACCCAGGATCCCAACCGTCGTGATTTTCTCTACGTCGCCACCGGCATGGCCGCGGTGGTCGGCGCGGGCGCCGTCGCTTGGCCGTTCATCGATCAGATGCGTCCGGATGCCTCGACGCTGGCCCTTGCCTCGGTTGAGGTCGACGTCTCTTCGCTGACGCCAGGAATGTCGCTCGTTGTGAAGTGGCGGGGCAAGCCGGTGGTCGTGCGCAACCGCACTGAGCAAGAGATGAAGGACGGCGAGGCGGTCAATCTCGCCGAGCTCAAGGATCCAATTGCCCGCAATGCCAATTTGCCGGCCGACGCGCCGGCGACCGACGCCAACCGCACCACGCCGGGCAAGGAAGCGTGGATGGTGATGGTCCAGGTCTGCACCCATCTCGGCTGCATCCCGCTCGGCCAGGAAGGCGATTTCGGCGGCTGGTTCTGCCCGTGCCACGGTTCCGTATACGACACCGCCGGCCGCATCCGGAAGGGGCCGGCACCCGAGAACATGGCGGTACCGGTGTTCCAGTTTATTTCCGACACCAAGATCCGTATCGGCTGAGGCAAGGGATATTTCGATGAGCGAGGGACACTCGACCTATACGCCCAAGACCGGCATCGGACGCTGGTTCGATTCGCGCATGCCCCTGCCGCGGCTGGTCTATGACAGCTTCATCGCCTATCCGGTGCCGCGCAATTTGAATTATGCCTGGACCTTCGGCGGCATCCTCGCGCTCATGCTGGCGGCGCAGATCCTGACGGGTATCGTGCTGGCCATGCACTACGCGGCCGACAGCACTCTCGCCTTCGATTCGGTCGAGAAGATCATGCGCGACGTGAATTCGGGCTGGCTGCTGCGCTACCTGCATTCGAACGGCGCGTCGTTCTTCTTCGTCGCCGTCTACATCCATATCTTCCGTGGCCTCTACTACGGCTCCTACAAGGCGCCGCGCGAGCTGCTGTGGATCCTCGGCTGCATCATCTACCTGCTGATGATGGCGACCGGGTTCATGGGCTATGTGCTGCCTTGGGGCCAGATGAGCTTCTGGGGCGCCACCGTCATCACCGGCTTCTTCACCGCCATACCGCTGGTTGGCGACTGGATCCAGCAGCTTCTCCTCGGCGGCTTCGCGGTCGACAATCCGACGTTGAACCGCTTCTTTGCGCTGCATTACCTGCTGCCGTTCATGATCGCCGGCGTCGTCGTGCTGCACATCTGGGCGCTTCACGTCGTCGGCCAGAACAATCCGACCGGCATCGAGGTCAAATCGAAGACCGACACGCTCGCCTTCACGCCTTACGCGACCATCAAGGACGGGTTCGGCATGATCGTGTTCCTGTTCGTCTTCGCCTATTTCGTGTTCTACCTGCCGAACTATCTCGGCCATCCGGACAATTACACCGTGGCCAACCCGCTGAAGACGCCGGCCCACATCGTGCCGGAATGGTACTTCCTGCCGTTCTACGCGATCCTGCGCGCCATCACCTTCAATATCGGGCCCATCAACTCCAAACTCGGCGGCGTGCTCTGCATGTTCGGCGCGATTGTAATGCTGTTCCTGGTGCCGTGGCTCGACACCTCGAAGGTGCGCTCGGCTGTCTACCGGCCCTGGTACAAGCTGTTCTTCTGGCTGTTCATGGCCGACGCCATCCTGCTCGGCTGGCTGGGCTCGCAGCCGGCCGAGGGCAGCTATGTGTTCATGGCGCAGATGGCGACGCTGTTCTACTTCGCCTTCTTCCTGGTAGCGCTGCCGGTGCTTGGGCTGATCGAGACGCCGCGGCGGCTGCCGAATTCGATCACCGAGGCGGTGCTCGAGAAGAACAAGGGTGGCGGTGGACATCCTGCCGGCGCCACGGCCGCGCCGGAAACCAAAGGCTGAGCATGATCCCGAAAAGTGGAAACCGGTTTTCGGACAAGATCATGCTCGGGACGATGACCGCGCGTCAGAGAATCTCAAGGGGATATGGCATGAAGAAGATTCTCGCCTCGTTGGCGCTGCTTGGCCTTGTGGCCGCGGGCATTGGGGCCACAGGCACTGGAGCGAGCGCCCAGGAAGAGGCGCACAATGAGGCGGCGCCGACGCATTTCCCGATTGACGAACCGAAGGAAATGGACTGGAGCTTCGCCGGGCCATTCGGCACCTACGACAAGGCCCAGCTGCAGCGCGGGCTCAAGGTCTACAAGGAAGTCTGCTCGGCCTGCCATTCGATGAATTTGGTGGCGTTCCGTACGCTGGAAGGCCTTGGCTATTCGGATGCGCAGATCAAGACGCTGGCGGCCGAATATACGATCCATGACGGCCCGAACGATGCCGGCGACATGTTCGATCGTCCCGGCAAGCCGTCCGACCATTTTCCGCCGCCGTTCCCCAACGAGGAAGCGGCGGCGGCGGCCAATGGCGGTGCAGCACCGCCCGACATGTCGCTGCTGGCCAAGGCGCGCGGCGTCGAGCGCGGCTTCCCGCGCTTCGTGTTCGACATCTTTACGCAATATGCCCAGGGCGGCCCCGACTACATCCACTCGCTGCTGACCGGCTACGACCAACAGCCGCCGGCGGGCATGGTCATACCAGAAGGCACGCACTACAATCCGTACTTCCTGTCCGGCGTGTCGCTGAAGATGCCGAAGCCGCTCTCCGACGGCCAGGTTACCTATGATGACGGGGCGCCGCAGACGGTCGACCAGTATTCTCGCGACGTGTCGGCCTTCCTGATGTGGGCGGCAGAACCGCACCTCGAGGACCGCAAGAAGACCGGCTTTCGCGTACTGGTCTTCCTGCTGCTGTTCGGCGCACTGGTCTACCTGACCAAGCGCAAGGTGTGGGCCGGCGTGGCGCACTGAGCCCTGCGATATAAGAGAATGCGAGGGCGTCGAAAGGCGCCCTTTTCATTGCAGGCATGTCGATTCATCGCAGCCGGCGCTGAACAAGGCCCTTTGCCGGACAATTTTCCGTCAGGCGTCACATGGCGGTAGCCGGACTTGGCTGCACCGGGTTACGATTGGCCAATTCCTTTCACGTCTTTAGCCGAATCTGAATGGCCCGGAGAGCCGCTTGATGAAGTCCTCGCTCGAAGAGACGCTGCTTGCCGCGATCCGCACCATTCCGGATTATCCCAAGCCGGGCATCCTGTTTCGCGACATCACCACGCTGCTCGGCAATGCGCGGGCCTTCCGCCGCGCGATCGACGAACTGGTGCATCCCTATGCCGGCCTGAAGATCGACAAGATCGCCGGCATCGAGGCGCGCGGCTTCATCCTCGGCGGCGCCATCGCCCACCAGCTCTCAGCCGGCTTCGTGCCGATCCGCAAGAAGGGCAAGTTGCCTTACGAGACGGTGCGCGTCGCCTACAGCCTGGAATACGGGCTGGACGAGATGGAGATGCACAAGGACGGTGTTTCTCCGGGCGAGAAGGTAATCCTCGTCGACGATTTGATCGCCACCGGCGGCACGGCGGAGGCGGCCGTCAAGCTATTGCGGCAGATCGGCGCCGACATTCTCGCCGCCTGCTTCGTCATCGACCTGCCGGACCTTGGCGGCCGCGAGAGGTTAGAGGGGCTCGGCGTGCCGGTGAGGACGCTGATCGGGTTTGAGGGGCATTGAGCGTTTCTTCCTTCTCCCCCGTGGCAGAAGGGAAGAATTCCGCTCACCCCACCTTCACCAGCACGGCACTTTCGAATTCGATCACCTTGTCGCCCGTCGAATCGAAGGCCTCTGAGCGGAGCGTCAGCAGCCGCCAGCCCGGTCGCGAGGCAATGGGGCGGTGGGCCAGCGCCGTGCGGGTGAAAGTCACGGTTTCCCCGGCATAGACAGGTTTGGGCCATTTGAGGTTCTTGAAGCCGGGCGAGGGGCCGAATTCCGGCACCGGCCCGGGGCCGGGCCAGCGGGCGACCTCTGCCTCTATGCCAGCCTGGAGGTTCAATTTCATCCAGGTGGCGGCGGTGTGCCAGCCCGAGGCGCAGAGCCCGCCGAATATGCTGTTCCTCGCCGCCTCTTCATCGATGTGGAAAACTTGCGGATCGTATTTGCGGGCGAACGCCTTGATCGCCTCCGGTTCGAATCGATGCGAACCGAGCGTGACGGTGATACCGATGCAGAAGAATTCGTCGAGGCTCACGCACTGCCCTCGCGGGTGAGGAACATGACGGCGTTTTCGAGCTCGAAAACACCTTCGCCGCGCTGGTTGAATAACTCGCTGCGCATGGTCACCAGGCCAAGCCGGGGCTTCGATCTAGACAGGCGCTTGGCAAGGACGGTGGTGCTGCCGCTCAACAGGTCGCCGGCCAGGACCGGCCGTTTCCATTTGACCTGGTCGACGCCTGGCGCGCCCTGGGAGGTCGAGTCGAGCAGGAAGGCATCGCACAGCATGCGCATGAACATGGCGCAGGTGTGCCAACCCGAAGCCGCCAGCCCGCCGAGGATGCTGGCCTTACCCGCAGCCTCGTCGAGATGCATCGCCTGGGCATCGAACTCGCCGGCGAATTCTATGATTTCGGCGGCGCTTACCAGCTTGGTGCCGAGGTCGAGCGAAGCGCCCTCGACAAAATCCTCATAAGCCCAGGTCTTTGCGGTCATGGTCTGGAAATCCTGTTCAGGATTGTACGATCGCTGCGGGTCGGGGTCCCGGATGCAGGCAGCGCGGCATTTGGTCAAGCAATTTCTAGTGCGCCAGCCTGCGGCGCCCAAGCCGCAGCGGAGGTATTGATGACCCTACAGCCAGCCGCGGCGGCGGAAATACCAGAAGGGCAGGATTGCCGAAAGCACCATCATGCCGATGGCGAAGGGATAACCAAAGTGCCATTTGAGCTCGGGGATGATGTCGAAATTCATGCCGTAGATTGAAGCGACAAGCGTCGGCGGCAGGAAGATGACAGCGGCGACGGAGAAGATCTTGATGATGGCGTTCTGCTCGATCGAGATCATGCCGAGCGTCGCGTCGAGCAGGAAGCTGATCTTCTGCGACAGGAACGTGGCGTGGTCGGCGAGCGACAGCACATCGCGCGACAAGGTCTTGATGCGGGCGCGGGTATCCTTGCTCATCCTGGTCTGCGTGGAGCCATGGGCGAGGAAGCCGGCAAGGCGCTGCAGCGAGATCAGGCTGTCGCGGACCGAGGAGGCGAGATCCTCCTTGCGGCCAATGCCTTTCAACAGCTCCTGGAAGTCGCGGTTGCGCTTGGAAACCTTGGTCGAGCGTGCCTCGAAGATGTCGCGCGAGATCGCCTCGACGTCGCGGCCGGCGCGCTCCAGAATGTCGGCGAGGCGGTCGACGATCGCCTCCAGTAGTCCGATCAGGATGGTGTCGCCGCTGGTGCAACCGGTCGCCACCTTCTCGGCGCGCTGCGGAAAGGTCTTAAACGCCTTCGGTTCGTGGTACCGCACGGTGATCAGCCTGCTGCCGGCGAGCACGAAGGTAACCGGCGACATCAACGGATCGTCCACCTCGGTCTGCGCAGGCAGAATGGCGGTCATGAAGTAGGCGCCGTCCTCGACGTAGAGACGGCTCGAGATCTCGATCTCTTCCATCTCTTCGCGGGTCGGAACGGCGATGCCGAGCCAGGTCTCAATTGTCGTCTCTTCTTCCTTTGTCGGGTTGAAGAGGTCGACCCAGACCACAGTGTCGCTGTTCTGCAGGAGATCGTCGACCAGGCGCAGGCGATCATTGTCGACGACGAAGGCCTTGATCATCGCCGGGTCTCCCTTGCTGTTGCCAAAGAGCGTTCGTTGGAGGGGCGCGTCAGTCAGATCGCACGGACACGGGCAGGTGAGGCGCGAGGCCGGTGCAAAGGCCCCTTAGACCCCGCACGACGGCCCGTCAAGCAGCGCAAGAGGCACCGCGACCCCTGCTTTGAAGTTTGGCATCGAGCGGCGGCAATGGTGGCCGCTGGGCTCCCTCGCCTGGTCAGGTGTTGAACTTGAACAGCATGATGTCGCCGTCCTGGACGACATACTCCTTGCCTTCGTCGCGCGCCTTGCCGGCCTCCTTAGCCGCCACTTCGCCGCCCAGCCTGACGAAGTCGTCATAGGCGATGGTCTGGGCGCGGATGAAGCCGCGCTCGAAATCGGTGTGGATAACGCCTGCCGCCTGCGGCGCCCTGGCGCCCTTGTTCACGGTCCAGGCGCGTGTCTCCTTCGGCCCGACGGTAAAGTAGGTGATGAGCTGCAGCAGCTCGTAGCCGGCGCGGATGACCTTGTTCAAGCCGGGTTCGTCCAGGCCGAGCGTTGCCAGGAATTCCATTTCCTCTTCGTCCGAGAGCTGGGCGACCTCGGCCTCGATCGCCGCCGAAATCACAACGGTGCGGGCACCTTGCGCGGCCGCCATCTGCTCGACCGCCCTGGTATGGGCGTTGCTGATGGCGGCATCGGCTTCGGCGACGTTGCACACGTAAAGCACCGGGTGCGACGTCAAAAGGTTCAGTCCCTGCAGGATGCGCAGATCCTCAGCCGAGATGCCGTTGAGCAGGATGCGGGCGGGCTTGCCGGCCTGCAGTAGTTCAAGCGCCGCTTCCATCATGGGAAGTACGGTCGCTGCCTCCTTGTCCTTGCCGGCGGCACGCTTGCGGATCTGCACGATGCGGCGCTCGAGGCTGTCGAGGTCGGCAAGCATCAATTCGGTTTCGACGGTCTCGGCATCGGCGACAGGATCGATGCGGCCCTCGACATGGGTGATGTCGTCATCCTCGAAACAGCGCAGCACATGGACGATGGCGTCGACCTCGCGGATGTTGGCGAGGAACTGGTTGCCCAGCCCTTCACCCTTCGAGGCGCCGCGCACCAGGCCGGCAATGTCGACGAACGAGATGCGCGTCGGGATGATCTCCTTCGACTTGCCGATCGCGGCGATCTTCTGCAGGCGCGGGTCGGGCACCGCCACCTCGCCGGTGTTCGGCTCGATGGTGCAGAACGGATAATTGGCGGCCTGTGCCGCCGCCGTCCTGGTCAACGCATTGAAGAGCGTCGACTTGCCGACATTGGGCAAGCCAACGATGCCGCATTTGAAACCCATTTTTGTCTGGTCCTATCGGGAAATCGAAATTTGATCAGGGCTATGGGCGAAAGCGCCGACGATCGTCAAGGCGCAATTCAATTCAGACGCTGCGCGATGTCATCGGTGCCTATCGCCAACGCGTGAACGCCGGACCTGCTCAGTATTTGCAGAAGATGCCAGAACGCGTCGACATCCGCGGTTCCGAAATCGATCGTCAGTTGCCCCTCGAGCAATTGCGCACTGTGAATGATGCTTCCTACGGTCTCCGATGTTTCACGCTCGCCATCGATATCGAACCAGCCGCGAAACCATTCGTCGAAGAGATCGCCGTCAAGCTCATTTACGGGGAATTTGAAATGAACCTCGTCCCACTTGAACGGTGAGATGAGGACATCCATTCCACCGATCCCGGCGTGAATATCCGGAGAGAATTTCACCTAGGTATCGCTATTGATGAACTGCGGATTTGGCTGTCCGTCATTGCCGACGAAATCAACCGCGATGAGATTTCGATAGAAGGAATCGACGTTCGAAAACTTGACCTCGGTCGCATGCGATCCTTGGCCGTTGCGAGCAAGTTCGCCGGCAGCGGCGACGAAATAATCAACATACTTCTGCCTTACGCGGCGAACCAATTGCTGGACGTCATCCATATTCATGGCTCAGTCCTTGCCGCCAAAAAGCTTCTTCAGCATCGCCGCCATCGGGCCGGTTTCGGGCAGCTTGGCCGCTGGCTGCTGCGGCCGCGCCTGGCGGACATGGCTTTGCACCTTTGGCGCCTTGGGTGGCGGGCGGTCGTCGTCGCCCGTCGGCGTGAGCTTCTCGCGCAGCGCCAGCGTCACGCGATTCATGAATGAATTGTCGTCGCCCTTGGCAAGCAATCCGGCACCATCGGCGATTGCGTCGAGCAGCACGTCCAGCCATTCGCGGTCGCCCTTGGCGAAATCGCCGAGCACATGGCCGTGCACCATTTCCTTGACGCCGGGGTGGCCGACGCCGATGCGCACACGGCGAAAATCCTTGCCGACGTGCTGGTCGAGCGAGCGGATACCGTTGTGGCCGCCGGAACCGCCACCGACCTTGACCCGAACCTTGCCGGCGGCAAGGTCGATCTCGTCATAAAAGACAGTCAGCGCCGAAGGGCCGAGCTTATAGAAGCGCAAGGCTTCGCCGACCGATTGGCCGGACAGGTTCATGAAGGTCTGCGGCTTGATCAGGATCACCTTGTCGCCGGCAAGCGTGCCTTCGGCGATCAGCCCCTGGAATTTCTTCGACCAGGGCGAAAAGGAATGGCGGCGGGCGATCGCGTCCGCCGCCATGAAGCCGACATTGTGCCGGTTGTTGGCGTATTTCGCGCCCGGATTGCCGAGGCCTGCAAAGACAAGCATCGTCGCCTCCGGGCGGGAAGGGGTTACTTCTCTTCGGCGGCAGGAGCCGCTTCGGGCGCAGCCGCTTCAGTCGTCTCTTCTACGGCCTCCGGCTTCATCGCCGAGGAGCCGGCAATGGTCGCGATGGTGAAGTCACGGTCGGAGATCACCGGCTTGACGCCGGCCGGCAAGGTGACGGCCGAAATGTGGATCGAATCGCCAATATCGGTGCCGGTGAGATCGATGGTGATGAAATCCGGGATCGCATTGGCCGGGCAGTGGAATTCGACCTCGTGGCGCACGATGTTGAGCACGCCGCCGCGCTTGATGCCGGGCGACTTGTCTTCATTGATGAAGTGCACGGGCACGTCGACATTGACTTCGGTGTCCTTGCCGATGCGCAGGAAATCGACGTGGACCGGGAAATCCTTGACCGGGTCGAGCTGGAAGTCCTTGGGCAGAACCTGGATCTTGTTCCCGTCGACATCGATCGTGGCGACCGTGGTCAGAAACCCGCCGCCATGGATCTTGTAGTAGATGTCCTTATAGGTCAGCGCAATCGCCAGGGGAGGCTGCTTGTCGCCGTAAATCACTGCAGGCACTTTACCGTTGCGGCGAACTGCACGGGCGGACCCCTTACCGACCTGTTCGCGCGCTTCGGCCTTGAGCTCGTAAGTATCGTGGCTCATGGCATTTCCTTTCGCGTTGTTCTGGAGCGTTCGCGGCCGGCAACGTGCCGGGGCCGTAAACGTCGAAAGCCGACATAGCTAACGCATGACCTGGTCCGAAAACCGGAATCCACTTTTCGGGATCATGCGGGAAGGCGGCCTTCCGCCGCGTTGCCTCCAAGGGTGTCTACGCGGGTGGCGGCTCTATAGCGGAAGGCGGCGCGAGGTGCAAGCGGGGCGGAAGGTGCCCAGGGACGGACCGTGTCCCATCAATGTCAGGCCGGAAACGGCAGTGCCGAAAGCAATGCTGCAATGTACAGTCCGACGCCAAAGGACAGATGGGTCATAAGGCTGCGCAGGCGCGCAGTGCGCGGATTGGGAACTTTCGAAGCCGCGATGCCGATCCCAAAAGCCGGTTGCATCACGAAGAACGGGGCGACGATGGTGCAGACGCCGACCAACAGGGCCGGAAGCACTGTCGGGTGCCGTGCCCAGTCGAGGCTCCACACTCCAATCAGCGCCGCGGCAAATACGATGCCGGTCGCGTAATGTGCGCTCCATCCAATGGCGGTTTCGCCGCGAACGCGAGCAGCTTGCGCGATATTCGCGTGCGCGAAACGGCCACGCGGAAAGTGTCCGATCCAGCGGCCGACCCAGGCGTAATCAAGCGATGGAATCGCGAGCATTCGCTTCAGAAACCATCCCCAAAGGTCCATCAGGGCTGTCGCGCCGATACCAATGACGGCCGCACGGACAACGAACTCCAACATTTTTGCTCTCCTGTTTCACCCGTCAGACATTAACCAATTAGAATCAATCATGCAACATATTGATTGATTGATTGATTAATGCTAGCCAAGTCAAATGAAAAGCACGGACGTTCACCACCCGATCTTCGACGAAGTAGCGGATCTCGCCCGCACCTTGGGGCATGCCCACCGGCTGGTTCTGCTGCGTCACATTGCCGATGGCGAACTGGCCGTCGAGCAGCTGACGCAGCTTTCGGGGATCGCATTGGCGAATACGTCGCAGCATCTTCAACATCTCAAGCGAGCGGGCCTGGTGCAGACCCGGCGAGACGGAAAACGCGTTCTGTACCGGCTTGCAGATGTCCCAATCGAAAACGTGTTCGCGGCGCTGCGAAGCCTTGCAAACCATAGACGCGAGCAGATCCGTGAGTTTATCAACGACAGCATTAGCCAGCCGGACAGGCTGGAAAACATCTCGCGCGAGGAACTCGTGCGCCGCATGCGAAACGACGAAGTCGTGCTGCTCGATGTCAGGCCGCAGAACGAATTCGCGACGGGGCATTTGCCGGGTGCGATCAACATTCCCGCTGATGAGCTGGAGCAGCGGCTTGCGGAGCTTCCACGAGAGAAGGTCGTTGTCGCCTATTGTCGTGGGGTCCAGTGCGTTCTGTCGGCCGACGCTTTGGCAATCCTGAGGGCACGAGGCTGGGCCTCGCGCCGTTTCGAAGGCGGCTTGCCCGAGTGGGCAGCTGCAGGCCTGGGTGTAGAGGGAACGAACTACGAAAGCGGCTGACGGCCGCCAAATCGGCGTCGCCGGGCCTGGCCCAAATAACCGCAGGCGGCTGGACGGGCGCGTCGGAAGAGGGGATTCGCTTAGAAACCGAACCCGGGCTTCACCCGACCGTGGTCACCTTCCTCGCTTCCTTCATGTTAGGCAGAAAAACCGTCAGCAGCCCGAGTAGCGGCAAATACGAGCAGACCTGGAAGACGAAATCGATGCCTTTCATGTCGGCGACGACGCCAAGCACGGCGGCCGCGATGCCGCCCATGCCGAAGGCGAAGCCGAAAAAGATGCCGGCGATCATGCCGACCCGGCCGGGCACGAGTTCCTGCGCGAAGACGACGACGTTCGAGAAGGCCGAGGACAGGATCAGGCCAATCAGCACGGTGAGAACCATCGTCCACTCGAAATTGGCATAGGGCAGGGCCAGGGTGAAGGGCAGCACGCCGACGATCGAGAACCAGATCATCGCCTTCTGCCCGTAGCGGTCGCCGAACGGGCCGCCGAGCAGGATGCCCAGGGCCGAGGCGCCGAGGAACAGAAACAGCATGACTTGCGACATCTGCACCGAAACGCCGAATTTATGGATGGAATAGAAGGTGTAATAGCTGGCAAGGCTGGAAATATAGGCGTTCTTGGTCAGTACCAGCAGTGTCAGCACCAGCAGCGCTCCCATCACCTTGCGGCGCGGGAAGGGCGAGACGAAGCCTGCCGCCTTGCGGGTGCTCTGCGCGGCACGCAGGCGGCTGTACCAGCCGCCGACCTGCCACAGCACGATGATGCCGATCAGCGAGCCGCCGGCGAACCAGGCGATGCTGGTCTGGCCGAAGGGCACGACGATGAAGGCTGCCAGCAGCGGCCCCATGGCCTGGCCGAAATTGCCGCCGACCTGGAACAGCGACTGTGCCAGGCCGAACCTGCCACCAGAGGCGAAGCGCGCGATGCGCGAGGATTCCGGGTGGAAGATCGCCGAGCCAATGCCAATCAGCGAGGCGCCGATGAGGAGCAGCGAGTAATGTCCAGCATAGGCCAGCACGACCAGGCCGATCAACGAAGAGGCCATGCCGTAGGGCAGCGAATACGGCATCGGCCGCTTGTCGGTAATCATGCCGATCACCGGCTGCAGCAAGGATGCCGTCACCTGGAAGGTGAAAGTCAAAAGGCCGATCTGCCAGAAATCGAGACCGTAATTGTCCTTCAGCAGCGGATAGATCGCCGACAGCAGCGACTGCATGATGTCGTTGATGCAATGGCAGAAGCTCACCGCCAGGATGACGGTGAAGGCCGTCGCCTGAGCTGAAATGTGGCTGGCCGCTGCCGGCTTGGCGTCGGCGGTTGCTGTGGTATCGGTCAAGGCAGGCTCCGTGGTCTTTTTGGCGGGCGCTCCCGCAGGCGGTCTTATGGGCCGGCTGCCTTATACGTTGCTTGTCACGCGACTTCTTTCGTGGTTTGGTCCAATAGTTTCGCAAGTGGGCCATAGCTGATGCCGCATGGCAGGGAAATGTTCAGAGCGGGCGATACCGATCTTGGGCTGTTGCATGAGCGTCGCTGGCAATGGCTGGAGCAGGCCGTCGGGCCGGCGGTGGCGCTGCCGACCGAATATCCGGACGGCTATCACGTGCCGCGGCACCATCACAGCCGCAGCCAGTTGCTGCACGCGCTGGTCGGTGTCGTGCTGGTGACGACGCGGCATGGGCGCTGGATGGTGCCCCCCGACCACGCGATGTGGATCCCAGCCGGCACCGAACACTCGGTTGAGATGCTGGGCGACGTCAGCATGCGCTCCGTCTATGTGATGCCGGAGGCCATTCCCGGCCTGCCGGACGGGTTGCGCGTCGTCGGCATCACCGACCTGATGCACAGCCTGATCGTGGAATCGGAAAAGCTGCCGCAGGGCGCCGAGCTGGAGGGGCGGGGCGGGCTGATCATGAAGCTCCTGCTGCACGAAATCCCGAACCTGCCGCAACGGCCACTCGGACTGCCGTTCCCGTCCGACGCAAGGCTGGCAGCGCTGTGCCGGCGCTTCGTCTCGGCACCGTCACCGCACGCGACGATCGATGAATGGGCCGCTATCGTCGGCATGAGCCGCCGCTCTTTCACCCGCGCCTTTCATCGCCAGACCGGATTGTCGCTGTCGACTTGGCGCCAGCAGGCCTGTCTGTTCGCGGCGCTGCCACGGCTGGCCGACGGCGAGCCGATCACAAGGGTGGCGCTCGATCTCGGCTATGACAGCGTGCCGGCGTTCATCACCATGTTCAAGCGCATGCTGGGAGCCTCGCCACGCGGTTACATGCGCGGCGCCCGTGATGCTGGTGAAGGTGTGCGGCGAATAAGCGGTCCGGCTCGGCCTGAGTCGCAGCCCTAAAGCGCGTCGCGTTCGACCGGTCTCATGCGACGCGCTTTAGGGTCTTGTTTTATGCATGTCGTTGTCGCAAAACCGCTGCTCACTTTTGCGCGACATGTATTAATCGAACAGGCTCGACACCGATTCCTCGGTTGCCGTGCGGGAGATCGCCTCGCCCATCAGTTCGGCGATGGAGATGACGCGGATATTGGCGGCGTCCAGCACTGCCTGGGTCGGCTGGATGGAATCGGTGATGACCAGTTCCTGCAGTTTCGAGGCGCCGATGCGGGCGATGGCGCCGCCGGACAAAACGCCATGGGTAGTATAGGCGGTGACACTGGTGGCGCCGTCGGCAAGCAGCGCATCGGCCGCGTTGCATAGCGTGCCGCCCGAATCAATGATGTCGTCGATCAACAGGCAATCCTTGCCGCGCACGTCACCGATGACGTTCATGACTTCCGATTCGCCGGGGCGCTCGCGACGCTTGTCGACGATGGCCAACTGGGCATCGATGCGCTTGGCGAGGGCACGGGCGCGGACCACGCCGCCGACATCCGGCGACACCACCATGACATTGGCGAGCTGCTTGTATTTCGCCTTCACGTCACGCGCCATCACCGGCACGGAAAACAGATTGTCGGTCGGGATGTCGAAGAAGCCCTGAATTTGCCCGGCATGCAGATCCAGCGTCAGCACCCGGTTGACGCCCGCCCGCGTGATCATGTTGGCTACCAGCTTGGCCGAGATCGGTGTGCGGCCGGAGGCGCGGCGGTCCTGCCTGGCATAGCCGAAATAAGGAATAACCGCAGTGATACGCTTGGCCGAGGAGCGCATGAAGGCGTCGATCATGATGAGCAGTTCCATCAGATGATCGTTGGTCGGGAACGAGGTGGACTGCAGGATGAAGACGTCCTCGCCTCGCACGTTCTCCTGGATCTCGACGAAGATTTCCTGGTCAGCGAAGCGCCTGACGCTGGCCTTGCCCAGCGGAATGTTGAGGTAGCGGGCGACTGATTCGGCCAGCACCCTGTTGGAATTGCCCGCGAAGAGCTTCATGCACCGTTCCTGGCGAAGGATTGAGAGACTCCGATAGCACTCCAGCCTCTTAGTCGGGCTTTTAGCGGCCCGCGCCGGTATTGCAAGCGTCGTGAATGGGAATCCGCCGGCTAATCTCAATAATCGCTTACGGCTTGACGATGCGGCGATAGGTCTACTTCGATGCCGACAGAATCGGGATAGCTTCTATCTTTCAGTCTGAGCATGCTCTTTTCCGAAAACCGGATTCCACTTTTCGGAATCATGCTCCAGGTCAGCCGGCGCCGCCGCCAAGCCAGGTGACGAACTGGTCGATTGTCTGGTCGGCAATCGCCTGCATGGTCGCCGGCGCGACCGCCGCCCAGCCTTCGCCGCCACCCACGGAGGGCGCCTTCTGCTGGCCGTTGATGCGATGCAGCCGGTTGCCGGCCGGGTCATAGATGTCCCAGACATAGATGACGGTGGTGTCCTTGCCTTCCGTCATGGTCGAGAAATAGCCCTTGAGCACGTGCGTTGGGGTCTGGTCGGTGCTGCCGGCCAAGGTGATGCCACGCTGCCTGGCGCGTGTCTGAAGCTCGGCGGTCAGCGGTGTCGCGGCTTCTACCGAGGCGCCGACGATCGGCGCCACCTGCAGCCGGGTTCGCGCAATGGCAGCGGCGCTTTTGGCGGGCGGCACGGCTGCTGCCGCCGGAGGCTGCGCTGTATCTGCAGTTGGCGCGGTGCCGGAAGACGGCGCCGCAGTTGAGGGGGGCGTTGCGGCGCCGCCGGCTCCGGGCAGGGATTGGGTCGATTGCGGGGCGATGGCCGAGGGTTCGAGAACGTCCTTCGCATTGGTGCAAGCCGCCAGCGCCAGCGCCGCGAGCAATGACACGGTCGTCACATGCGATCGTCTCATTAGCCTGAAAACTCCTTGCCGACGAACGCCCCTCACACTTTTTCCATTATGGATTCACTGCACGATCAAGTCGAGATCATGGCGGGACAGCGGCTTCGGCTGGGATTCGGTCGTCAGGTAGGTGCGGCCAAGGGTCATCGCCGTTTCGGTTTCGGAGTCCATGATGATCATATGGGCGAACAGCGTCATGTTCGGCGCAATCGGTTCGGGATTACCCTGATAGAACATCGGCATATCCATCCAGGACGGGGTGAAGCGGGCGCCGAGCGAATAACCGCAGGCATTGAGCCGGTGCTTGGTCAAATTGTGGGCTTCGAGCGTGCGGGCATGGGCGTCGAACACGTCGCCGAACGTATTACCAGGTGTCATCGCCTTCTCGACTGCAAGTAGCGCGGCGCGGGCGGCATCGAACAATTCCTGGTGGCGTTTCGATACCTTGCCGGTCAACACCGTGCGCATCATTGCCGCATGGTAGTGATGGAAGACACCGGCCCATTCGAGTGTCAGCTGGTCGTTCTTGGTGAGCTTGCGGTGACCGGCCTTGTAGCGGCAGAGCAGGGCGTCGACGCCCGAGCCGATGATGAACTCGTTGGCCGGATAATCGCCGCCGCCGGCAAAGATCGCGCCTTGCATGGCGGCGAGGATCAGCGCCTCATCGCCGCCCTGCTTGATCAGCGGCAGTGCTGCGTCCAGCGCGTCGTCGGCCAGATTTGCGGCTTTTTCCGCCTTGGCGATTTCGGCCGGGCTCTTGAACAGCCGCAGCCGGCTGACAATGCCAGAGGCATCTGCGATCTGCCCGAAGGTCTGCAACTGCTCGTCGAGGCGCCGGCCATTATATGCCGTCAGGCCGTGGGTGTCGTATTCGACGCCGATGCGGGCGCCGAGCAGGTCAAGCTCGTTGAGCAAATTGCGCAGGTCGACCGCCGGATTGGCGCCGTTGCGATCCGTCCACAAAACGATGTTGTCGATGATCGAGGTGTGGCGTGCCTGGCGCAAATCGGCCGAACGCGTCAGCAGTACCATCGAGCCGTCGGCCTTGACCACCAGGCACTGGAAAAAGCAGAAGCCGAACGTGTCGTAGCCGGTTAGCCAATACATGCTTTCCTGCGCAAACAGCAGGACGGCGTCGAGCTTCTTTTCGGCGATCTCGATCATCAGTCGATCGCGCCGCGCGTCGAATTCCGAGCGTTCGAAATGCAGCGCCATCAGTCAGTCTCCAAAACGATTGCCGAAACCTGCCGTCCGTAGTCGGGCTCGTTGCGATGCGTGCTGCGCCGATAGGAGTAGAAAAGCTCTTCCTCGGCATAGGTGCAGCGGCCGAGCCCTTCGGCATTGACGCCAGCCTTGGTCAGCCGGTCGACCGTGTAGCGGTTGAGATCGAACATCGCGTGTCCGGCATTTGCGGAGGGCGCGAAATAGCGGGCATTACCGGCATCGGCGTCGACGAAGCGGGCGACGAATTCCGGTCCGACTTCGTAATTCTGTGGGCCGATGGAAGGACCGAGCACTGCGACGATGCGGTCACGCCGGGCGCCGAGGCTTTCCATTGCCGCGATGGTGTTTTCCAGCACTCCCGTGAAAGCGCCTTTCCAGCCGGCATGGGCGGCTCCGATAATGCACGCCTCGGCGTCAGCGAAGAGGACCGGTCCGCAATCGGCGGTCGAGGCCCCGATGGCAATGCCCGGCCGGTCGGTGACGATGGCGTCGGCCTTGGGACGCTCGCCGGCAAAAGGTTCCCTGGCGATGACGACGTCCGGCGAATGAACCTGATGAGCAGTCAGCAGATGGCTTGCCGCCACGCCCATCCATTCGGCGACGCGGCGGCGATTCTCGCGCACCAGCGTCTGGTCGTCGCTCGATCCGGTGCCGATGTTGAGGCCCCGGTAGATGCCGCTGGAAATGCCGCCGACGCGTGTGAAGTAGCCGTGGCGGATGCCTTGCGCCGTTTCCAGCAAGGGCGACCGAACGGGATCCGGTTTGGTCTGATTCAGCATGGCGGCTTTGTTGTCCGTATGGGCGATTTCGTCAAGCGCGTTGAAGGCGGCGAGTTGAAGGTAGGCAAGTTGAAGGTAGGCGAGTTGAAGGCGGGCGCAGTTGAAGGCGAGTGCAGTTGATGTCGGGCGCAGCCGGAGAGGGGAGAGTGGTAGAGGCGACAGCGAAAAGTCAATCCGCGCTTGCGAACGGCGGAACGGCAATGCCGGGAGGAAGGATGGCAAGCACCTTGAAGAGCTCGCCCATCGCCTGCTGACCGGCGAGGCGCTCGACGTCGGCCGCGATCTTTTCACGAGCTGCCTCATCGGCATTGGCGCCGAGCCGGCCAGCTCGTTCGAGAAGCCCCATCTTGAGCAGGAATTCACCTTGCGTGGAGAGGTGGGCATCGAGGCTGTGTGCCCGAACGGTTGCAGCGAGGGCAGCGAAATCGACATGGGCGGTGAGGTCGGCCTCCCCCGGATTCGCCAGCACGTCCTCATGACCGTGCTTGCGCAAGGCCTGCAAGGTGTCGCCGATGCCGGGCTGGAGGTGACCGTAGTCGAGAAACAGGCCGGCGCCGCCAAATCCGGCAAGTCGCCCGGCGATGGCCGCCATCAGGGCGGCGCGGGCTGGCGCCACCTCGACGATCGCACCTTGCGGCGCATTCTCGGCATCCTCCGGCAGCAGCATCGGGTCGAGCGAGCCGGCGCCGACGAAAAAGCGAAGCTGGTTCGCATCGTCGAGACCGATCATCCGTTCGCGCCAGCCGGCTCCGGCGCGGACGAACTGGCGAATAGGCACCGCGTCAAACAGCTCGTTGCCAACAATCAGAAGCTGCCCCTGCGGTAGTGTGTCGATGGTTTCATTCCAGGCGATGGTGGCCGACGTCCCGGCAAGCGTCCGTTTCTGGACCTCGGTCAACCGCGGACTGGTCTCGATCAAGGCGAATGATGCGCTGGCGGTAAGCGTCGGATCGAGCCGCGAAAGCGTGCGCAGCATATCTCTCATCAGCGTGCCGCGGCCGGGGCCTATTTCGGCGATGGCGACCGGCGTCGGCCGGCCGATCGCCAGCCATGCCTGGTAGAGCCAGACGGCGACCAGCTCGCCAAACATCTGGCTGATCTCCGGCGCGGTGACGAAGTCGCCGGCGGCGCCGAACGGCTCGCGTGTCGTATAATAGCCGTCCTGCGGATCGAACAGGCAGAGCGCCATGTATTCGCTGATGGGGATCGGTCCCACCGCACCGATCAGCTCGGCGATGCGGGTCTTCAGCGGCGTCATGCGGGCTGCGGTTTTGTCACCGGCTTGGCTGTAGCCATCGCCCAGATGCCGGCCAGCACCATCGGCAGCGACAGCACCATGCCCATGGTGAGCCAGCTCGTGCCAAGGAGATAGCCGAGCTGCTGGTCGGGCTCGCGGAAGAATTCGACGAAGACGCGCGAGGCGCCATAGCCGGCAATGAAGGCGCCGCCGACGAAGCGCGGCGTCTTCAGCTTGAGCCGCGAATGAGTGAGAAAGCGCAGGACAAGGAACAACACCAGCCCTTCGAGCAGCGCCTCGTAGATCTGGCTCGGATGGCGCGCAAATGGGCCGCCATTGGGGAATTCGAATGCCCATGGAACGTCGGTCGGTCGGCCCCATAGTTCGGAATTGATGAAGTTTGCCAGGCGAACGAGGCCAAGCCCCACCGGCACGCCGGCGGCAACAACGTCGAACAGCGACCATGTGCGGATACCACGCGACCGGGAAAACAGCGTCATGGCGAGAATGACGCCGAGCAGGCCGCCATGAAACGACATGCCGCCCTGCCAGACGGCGACGATATCGAGCGGATTGGCGATGTAACGCGGCAGGTCGTAGAACAACACGTAGCCGGTGCGTCCGCCGAGCACCACGCCGATGGCCGCCCAGACGATGAAGTCGTCGAGATCCACGGGCTTCATCGGCAGGGTGCCGTCGGGCCAGAGTTTCGGGTTGGTGACGAGGCGCTTGGCATACCACCAGGCGAACAGGATGCCGACGATGTAGCCGACGCCGTACCAATGCACCGCCAGCGGTCCGATCCGGACGATGACTGGATCGATGTTGGGGAAGGGCAGGGCAGCCAGCGGCAGCAAATATTCGCTCAACAGGGTCTCCCGGTTCCGGTCAGGTTCGGGCGCGGACCATGCGGCAGGGTTTTGGCAGGGTCAAGGCGAGCATATGCTTGCATTCCGCATCGTGCGCCACTACGTCAATTCGACCAAGCGAGGATTTGCCATGGCGACCGGACCGAACCGCATTCTCGATGAATTCGCCAAGCTGATGACCGACGCAGCCGGTGCCGCGCAAGGCGTGCGGCGCGAGGTGGAGACCGCCTTCAGGGGCCAGGCCGAGCGGATACTCAACTCTATGGACGTCGTGCAGCGCGAGGAATTCGAGGCCGCTCGCGACATGGCGGCGAAGGCCAGGGAAGAAAACACCCGCCTCGCTGCTCGCATCGAGGCGCTCGAGGCCAAGCTCGCCGAAATGACCGGGCAGGCGGCGCCTGCGGCTTCGGCAAAGCCGCGTGCAAAAAAATAATAAAAATATTCGTTAAACTTTTCCACAAAGCCGGATCGCAAAAAGCGCTTTGTCGTGAATCGCTTACCGGTACTGCGTGGATCTTTCCGACAGCGCCTTTCCACATGCGAATGACGCAGTGCGAAAAATTGGGCTGGTCACGCGACTCCCGATCAATAGACTGAATTTGTTGCATGATTCGGAGCAGGGTCATGCGCCGGGCGGTGGGGTCCGGTCCGGGGTCTTTGCGTTGACGAAGTCCTGGCCGTCCGAGTTCTAGACAGAATTGTTCGAGTGTGCCTCTCCCGCGGAGCGTGTGGTGGCGCTCCCAGAACGACAGGAAGCATTTCATGGAACTTCTCGAACTCGAATTCTCCCGCGAAATCCATCCGGTGGATGTTATCGAGCAGGTGGCCCACAACAACGACTGGTCCTTCGAGCGTGCCGGCGACGACGAGATCTCGATCTCGGTTGCCGGAAGCTGGACCGACTACCACGTTTCATTCTCCTGGATGGAGGACTACGAGGCGCTGCACCTGGCCTGCGCTTTCGACATCAAGGTGCCTGAGGCGCGCGCGCTCGAGGTGATGCGGCTGCTTTCGCTGATCAACGAGCAGATGCTGTTTGGCCATTTCGACCTCTGGGAGCAGGAAGGCGCCATCATGTTCCGCCAGTCGCTGCTGCTGGCCGGTGGGGTTGAGCCGTCGAGCCAGCAGGTCGAGGTGCTGCTGTCGTCGGCGCTGGAAGCCTGCGAATGCTATTTTCAGGCCTTCCAGTTCGTCGTCTGGTCGGGGACTTCGGCCAAGGACGCGCTCGCCGGCGTGCTGTTCGAAACCTACGGAAACGCCTGATCATCGATGAGTTCGAGCAACGCGAGAAAACCCGAGATCAGCTTCGCCGATTTCGACCGCGTCGACATCCGCGCCGGCACGATCGTCGAGGCCGAGCCTTTTCCCGAGGCGCGCAAGCCGGCGATCAAGTTGAAAATCGATTTCGGTCCCGTGATCGGGGTGAAGAAATCCTCGGCCCAGATCACGAAATACTATACACCTGAAAGCCTGATCGGCCGGCAGGTGTTCGCGGTGGTCAATTTCCCGCCGCGTCAAATCGGGCCATTCATGTCGGAAGTGCTGACGCTCGGTTTTCCCGATGAAGAGGGCGCCGTCGTCCTCGGCGCGATCGAGCGTAAGGTGCCGGACGGCGGCAGGTTATTCTAACTGCGGTTTGCTCAGGCGGCCAGTTTTCGCGTGGTACCCAGTGCTCCTTCGACCGTTTCCATGAACATTTCTGCACAGGCCTTCCAGCTGTAGCGCATAGCACGTTGCCGCGCCTCGGTGCGGTCGACGAGAAGCGCGGCGAGCGCTGCTTGCCTCAGCTCTTGCGAGACTGCGCCGCCTATGCCGTCGCCCACAATATCGATCGGCCCGGTGACGGGATAGGCTGCGACAGGCGTGCCGCTGGCCAACGACTCGATAATGACGTTGCCGAATGTGTCGGTGCGGCTGGGGAAGACGAAGACGTCGGCCGAGGCGTAGATCTCGGCCAGTTCGTCGTTCGGGCGATGGCCGAGAAAATGGGTATCGGGATATCTGGCCTTCAGCTTCGCCAATTCCGGCCCTTCGCCGACAACCACCTTGCTGCCGGGCAGGTCCAGGTCGAGGAAAGCCGGCAGGTTCTTCTCGATCGCGACGCGGCCGACGCAGAGGAAGATCGGTCCCGGAAGCCCCAGGTCCTTTCTTTTATCCGGCCGAAAATGATCGGTATCGACGCCACGCGTCCATGGCCGAAGCTTGGTGAAGCCGCGTGCCGCAAGATCGTCGGCAAGCGACTGGGTGGCGACCAGCGTGCCCTGTCCTGAATTATGGAAATCGCGCAGCCAGCGATAGGCCCATGCTTCTGGCACCGGCAGACGCGCGCTCAGATATTCCGGAAAACGTGTGTGATAGCTGGTCGTGAACGGACGGCCGGCGTTGCGGCAGTAGCGCCGCGCCATAATGCCGAGCGGTCCTTCGGTGACGATATGGATGTGATCCGCCTTGCGTGCCTCGATCAGCTGCGCCACGCGGTGCGGCGTCGTCAGCGCCAGCCTGATGTCGGGATAGGTCGGCAGAGGCAGGGTGCGAAAGATGTTCGGCGTCAGGAAGTCCGTCTCGACATCGAAGGATTTCAAAGTCTCCGAGAGGCGCTCCAGCGTGTGGACGACGCCGTTGACTTGCGGGCGCCAGGCATCGGTGACCATCAGGATGCGCATGGCGGTCGCTTGGCGGAGAGCTTGATTGCTTTGCCGCGATGCCTGAACGGCGACCACGCCGCCGCTCTGGCCTCGCACCAGCGCACCCGGGCAGGCGCGGGGTCGAAATGAGGCCGCAGGGCCGAATCAATCAGGATCGCGCGCTTCATTGGCGCTCTTCACCATGGTTTCATGACGGGCGGATGAAGGCCGGCCTCGCTCCCGTCAAGCCGGAACCTTGATCACCGCCCGCAGGCCGCCGAGCGGGCTGCGTTCGAGGACGATGTCGCCGCCATGGCTGCGGGCAATGTCGCGTGCGATGGAAAGGCCAAGGCCGGTGCCGCTGGCGTCGAGGTTGCGGGCCTCGTCCAACCGCACGAAAGGCTTGAATACATCCTCCCGCTTTTCGGGCGGAATGCCCGGACCGTCATCGTCGATAGTGACGAGCAGCGAACCGCGTCCATGATTGGCATTGATCTCCACCGTCTTGGCATAGCGGAATGCATTGCCGACGACGTTGGACAGCAGCCGGGCAAAGGCATTGGGGCGCACATGGACATGCGGATCGCCGGCAAGCACGGTCGACAGCTTGCGCTTGCGCAGCGCGGCTTCCTCGCGAAGCTTGTCGAAGAAGGCTTCGAGGTCGAACCGGCCGGCGTCTTCCGATGCTTCGCCGCGTGCAAAGGCAAGGTAGCCTTCCAGCATCGACTGCATGTCGTCGATATCCTGGTCGAGTGCCTGGGTGTCGGCCGCCTTGGTCCCGGCCAGCGCCAATTGCAGCTTGAAGCGGGTGAGGATGGTCCTCAGATCGTGGCTGACGCCGCTCAGCATGGCGGTGCGCTGCTCGAGCTGGCGTTCGATGCGTTCGCGCATCTGGATGAAGGCAAAGCCGGCGCGGCGGACTTCCTCGGCGCCGCGCGGGCGAAAATCGCGAGGCATCGGCCGGCCTTTGCCGAAGCTCTCGGCCGCCTCGGCCAGCGTCAGAATCGGCCGGATCTGGTTGCGCAGGAAGGGAATGGCGATCATCAGCAGCACCAGTGAGGTGCCGACCATCCAGATCAGGAAAATATGGGTGTTCGATGCATAGGCCTGGCTGCGGCGCACGAAGACCCGCAGCACCTTGTTCTCGAGCTGGACGCGGACCTCGACGATATTTGAATTGCCGACCGTATCGATCCAGAACGGACGGTTGATCTGGCGGGTGATCTCGGACGAAAGGATCTCGTCGAGGATCGAGAAGAACGGCTTTGGCCCGGGTGGCGGCAGCGGGTCTGGCGGCAGGAGGTCGACCTTCAACTGCATGCGATCCTGGGCGATGCGGATGACGTTGGCGTAGTCGGCGTCGTGCGGATAGGTCTCTATCAGGTCGATGATGGCGGCGATGTCGCGCACCGTGGCCTGCGACAGGCGCTGCGTCACGGTCTGCCAATGGCGCTCCATGAAGACAAAGGCGACGACCGACTGCAGCATGATCATTGGCGCGATGACGATGATCAGCGAGCGGGCATAGAGCCGCTTCGGCATGTAAAGCGACACCAGGCGCCAGAAACGGTTCCAAGCGCGCGGCACGGCCTTGAGCGCCCGCGTCGCGCGGGCGCTCAAGCCGCCATCTTCCGGCCGTTCGAGTTGCGTGGTCGCCATTCGTCTTTTCGCTCACCGGCGGCCCAGCAAAGGACCGCTGTCGGCGGCATTCTATTCCACGCTGAGCCGATACCCAATACCGCGCACGGTCTGCAGCCAGACCGGATTGGACGGATCGCGTTCGATCTTGCGGCGCAGCCGGTTGATCTGGACGTCGATCGTGCGCTCGCCGACCTCGGACTCGTCGCCGACAAGCTCATGCCGCGGTATCGTTTCGCCGGCACGCGCAGCGAAGATCGCCAGGATTTCCTGCTCGCGGTCCGTCAGCTTGAGCGCCTCGCCGCCGCGCTTCAGCTCACGCCTGGCGATCTGGAAGGTATAGGGGCCGAAGACCAGCTGTTCGACCTTGGGCGTCGTCGCGGGGCCGCCGCGGCGCAAGATATTGTTGATTCGCAGGATCAGCTCGCGCGGGTCGAACGGTTTTGGCAGATAGTCGTCGGCGCCGGCCTCGAGCCCGGTGATCCGGCTGTCGGTTTCGGACAGTGCGGTGAGCATCAGGATCGGTACGTTCTTTTCCGCCCGCAGCGCCTTGGTGAGATCGACGCCGCTTTCACCCGGCATCATGACGTCGAGCACGATCAGATCGAAATCGAGGCCGGTGAGCTTGCGCCGCGCCTCGCCGGAATTTCCGGCAACGGTGACGCGAAAACCGTTTTCGGTCAGATACTGTTTCAGAAGATTGCGGATTCGGGTGTCGTCGTCGACCACCAGCAGATGCGGCGCGTCGTCTTCCGGTGCTGTCGGATGATCAACCCTCTCAATGGTCTCCATGGCTTTTCCCTGACATCTTTGCGGGCACAATGTCGATCTGCGCCCTTAGTTCCGGATTGACCATCGCCTCAAGGAACCGTTCGATAACGGCGCGTTCGGTGGCTCCGGAATCCTCCAATGCAGCATGGATGCGGCGCGACTGTGGCCGCGCCAGTGCCAGCGCCAGCGCACGGCCCTTGGCCGTCGGATAAAGCTCGCGCTGGCGGCGGTCGCGAGGGCCCTGCAATTGCACGATATGGTCGGTGTCGATCAGTTGCTTGAGCACGCGCGCCAGGCTCTGCTTGGTGATCTTGAGCACGTCGAGGAGCTCGGCGACCGTCAGGCCGGGCCGGCGATTGACAAAATGCAGAACCCGGTGATGAGCACGGCCAAAACCGTAGTCGGCCAGGATCTGGTCCGGATCGGAGGTAAAGTCGCGATAGGCGAAGAAGAACAACTCGATGATGGCGAAATCGATGCCATCCTCGTCGGTGATCGCCGTCCTGATCGGCTCTGCGGCTGCGTGGCTCGTCATCTTTTCTCCGTGTGAAGCAGGAAATTATGTCAGCACTATTGACGTATTTTCCGCGCGATGGTAATTTTTGGCAAGCTTTTCGGCGGATTGCGAACGAAAAGGCAAACGAAGCCCTTTTTTCCGGAACTTCCTGAGTTTGCCAGACCTTAAATATCCGCCTACGCTTTGAGACAATGGCCGCCCGCGGCGGCCGAGGCGAAACACGCAACGACACAATGATGTGCGGGCTGCCGCCCGCGGGAGGTTACCATGGCATCCGTTCCCTTCGACCAACTGGACGGCTTTATCTGGATGAACGGCGAATTCGTCAAATGGGCCGCCGCCAAGATCCACGTCTTGACCCACGGGCTGCACTACGCCAGCGCGGTATTCGAGGGCGAGCGCGCCTATGGCGGCGAAATTTTCAAGCTGACCGACCACACCGAACGCCTGCATGAGTCGGCGCGCCTGCTTGGCTTCAAGATACCCTACTCGGTCGCCATGATCGACGACGCCTGCCGCACGCTGTTGAAGAAGCAAGGTTTCCAGGACGCCTATGTCCGGCCGATCGCGTGGCGCGGCAGCGAACAAATGGGCGTTTCGGCGCAGAACAGCCGGATCAACTGCGCCATCGCCATCTGGCAGTGGCCGAGTTATTTCGACCCGGCGCAGAAGCTGAAGGGCATCCGCCTCGACATGGCCGAATGGCGCCGCCCCGACCCGCGCACCGCACCGTCGAAATCGAAGGCGGCCGGCCTCTACATGATCTGCACCATGTCCAAGCATGCCGCCGAGGCCAAGGGCTATGCCGACGCCATGATGCTCGACTGGCGTGGCCAGGTGGCGGAAGCGACAGGCGCCAACATCTTCTTCGTCAAGGACGGCAAGATCCATACGCCCAAGCCCGATTGCTTCCTCGACGGCATCACCCGCCGCACGGTCATCGGCCTTGCCAAGGACCGCGGTTTGGAGGTGATCGAGCGCGCCATCATGCCGGAAGAGCTTGAAGGCTTCCAGCAGTGCTTCCTCACCGGGACAGCGGCCGAGGTGACGCCGGTTTCGGAGATCGGCCCGTACCGATTCGAGGTCGGTGAGATCGCCAAGACGCTGATGAATGACTATTCTGCAGCCGTTCAACCCAACCACGCGATTGCTGCAGAATAACGAAAGTCACAGCTTTTTTATCAAGTAGGGGCGGTTTTCGGGCCGCCCCTTTTATTTAAGCGTTTGCGCATTTGACTTTCGTCCAATTCGGCGTCTCATGATGGCGTCGGCCCGGGAGGCTGGCAGCTATGGAGGGATTGGAAATATGGATATGAACACGCTTCTTCCGATCATTATTCAGGTGATTACGGGTATCATCGGTGGTCAGGCGGTGGGCGCGGCTATCAAGACGGCGGCGATGGGTCAGCTTCCCAAAATCCTGGGCGGCGCTGTTGGCGGCGTCGGCGGGGCGGCCATCCTCAGCAGCCTGCTGGGCGGTGGGGCGGTCGATCCGGCAGCAGCCGCCACGGCGGCAGGGGCCGGCAGCGCGTTGAACATTCCCAACATCGTTGGCGGTGCCGGCGGCGGCGCCATCCTGACCGGCATCATCGGTGCGGTCATGAACGCGATGAAGAAATAAGCTTCGACGTTTCAGGCTTTTCAAATGGGCGGCTTCGGCCGCCCATTTCGTTTGCCGTTTGCGGGAGCGGTGGACGCCGTCCGCGTGTGTCTCTACATCAGGGCCTGATTCAACAAGGTTAGAGCTTTCCTGACGCGTTCGAGGGGACGCGCGGAGCTCCGACAGTGTGAAAGGACAAATATGGGTCAGCTCAACGCCGGCATCGTGCCGGTCACGCCGTTCCAACAGAACTGCACCATCCTCTTCGACATGGACGACAGACAGGGCGTCGTCGTCGATCCGGGCGGCGACATCGACAAGGTGCTGGCGGCGCTCAAGGACAATGCGATCACTGCCGGCGCGATCTGGATCACGCATGGCCATATCGACCATGCCGGCGGGGCCATGGAACTGAAGGAGGCGCTCGATATCGAGATCATCGGCCCGCATGCCGCCGACCGTCCGCTGCTCGCCAATCTCGAGAACCAGGCAAAGCGCTACGGCATCACCGATCCCGTGCGCAACTGTGT
The DNA here is from genome assembly GCF_040322135.1 of Mesorhizobium sp. M0189. Lineage (NCBI taxonomy): Bacteria > Pseudomonadati > Pseudomonadota > Alphaproteobacteria > Hyphomicrobiales > Phyllobacteriaceae > Mesorhizobium > Mesorhizobium sp. M0189. The sequence continues at coordinate 10,347 of NZ_JAMYSW010000025.1, read as the reverse complement.
CCCCGACCGGTTCCTCGCCGAGGGCGAGACCGTTTCGTTTGGCTCACAGGTGTTTGAGGTATTCCATTGTCCGGGCCACGCACCCGGCCACGTCGTCTACTATAACCGGGCGGCGAAGTTCGCCCATGTCGGCGACGTGCTGTTCCGCGGTTCGGTCGGCCGCACCGACCTGCCGGGCGGCGACCACGCCGCGCTGATCGCCTCGATCAAGGAGAAGCTGTTGCCGTTGGGCGACGACATCGGCTTCATCTGTGGCCATGGTCCCGGCGGCCGTTTTGGTGAGGAGCGGCGGAGCAATCCTTATTTGGTCTAAAGCCGGCCTGGTCTGAAACCGCGAAAAACAAAAAGCGCCACCCACCGGGCAGCGCTTTTGTTCAGGACAGGAAAACTGTCTTAGTTGGCGGTGCAAAAATGCTGTTCGCCGTCATAGCCAGTGAACGTGCCGGTACGCGCGTTGAAGCTCTGGTAGCGGTCCGAGCAGTATTCGTACCAGCCGCGGGTCCACGGCTCCGCATAGCTTTCGGCATAGGCCACTCGCGGCTGCACGTAATAACGGCGCACCGGGGCAGGCCGGTAGTATTCATCATCATAGGCCGGGTCGTAATAGCGGGGCTGCGGGCTGGCGAGGGCACCGCCGATCAAGGCACCGGCCGCAAGACCAAGGACGCCGGCCGCAACGGCGTCGCCGTGGCCGTGGTGGCGGCGGTGATGGCGCCATTCATCGGCACTGGCCGCAGGCAAGGTCGCAAGCGTGGTCGCAACGACCGCGGCGGACAGGATGGCAGTCTTGAAAATTCCGTTCATGTCGGTCTCCTTCGTGCCGGCCCGGGTCGTTTTCGGGGGGATGCGGTCCGGCTTTAACGAAGATTAATATGCGACCGTGGCTGAACGGGGGCTGAACGAAATTTGACCAAGCGGTTCATTTAACTGGGGTTCAAACATGCGGCAAACACCGCAGGCCAGACCGGCCCACGTCCATTCTGTCCGGGGCTGGTTCAGCCGATCGACAGGTTGACGGCTTTCGGACCCTTGCCGCGCTTGTCCGGCTCGGTGTCGAATGTCACTTTCTGCCCATCCTCAAGACCGGGAAGACCCGACGCCTGCACGGCCGAAATATGGACGAAGACATCCTTTGCCCCGTCGTCCGGCGTGATGAAGCCGAAGCCCTTGGCGTGATTGAAGAATTTGACGGTGCCGGTCTGCGGCATGGGAAGCTCCTTTGATCCCACAAGTCCAGTCTCGGGCCGGCAAATGCCCGGACGGAAATTTGTCCTTTATTTTAGTGCCATCGGCAAGAGAAAGTTTTGCGGGTGCCGGCAAGCATCCCGGAACACAAAAGGCGCGACGAAAACCGCCGCGCCTTTATAAAATTCGAGTTCACACCAAAAGCCTTGCAGCATCCTCACACACCCGAAAGGACGCGCGGCACGCCGCCGTTCAGGCGGCGCGGAGATTGACCGCTTTCGGACCCTTACCCATACGGTCGGGCTCGACATCGAAGGTGACCTTCTGACCGTCGACGAGCGTGCGCAGCCCGGAAGCCTCTATCGCCGAGATGTGGACGAATACATCCTTGGCGCCGCCATCGGGCGTAATGAAGCCGAAGCCTTTGGTAGCGTTGAAGAATTTAACGGTGCCGGTCTGGGCCATTGGGGAAACTCCTTCACCCGTGTCAGTCTTGGTGGTTCCGCCCGCCGCCTGGCGCCGTGGGCAAGTCCCGGTGGTTGCTTCGGCAGTCATGCATTGGCGCATGGTAAAACCCCCCGCCGAAAACGGGGCTGTCAGAGATTCACAGTATCGGGGAAAGGTCGTCCAAAACGTTCCGCTCTCCGGGTCGCAAATGCCCGAACACAAAATTTATCGCACGGAAACGTGATGCTTGCAAGATAGAGCCGCGGGCGGCCCAACAGGCGCATCCCGACGCATCGCACCGATAGAACTGGTTCTCCGCGCGGTCATCGGCCAGACGCAACCCAGGCATGGTCCAGCAAGCTGGGCCGGTGCTGTTTGGCTTTGCGCCGGCATACCGCCTTGGTTTGCATGCGCCAGGCTGCAAACGGGGTTGCATTTGGCAGCAGAATGGCGAGATTGACGAAGATCGGCCCGATGCAGGCGCGATTACGCGGGGGCGGGAGTTTTCGAGGGAGGGAATATTCATGCGGCTTCTTGCGGCAATCTTCTCGCGGCAGGGTTTTTCCATCTTGTTCCTGTCGGCAATTCTTGCGGCCTGCACCGTCGTGGTCGACGAGGGGCCAGGGCCGCGCCCGCCACGGCCGGGGCCGCAATTCTGCACCAAGCAATATGACCCGGTCTGCGCCAGGCGCGGCGGCGACCGCCAGACCTTCGCCAATGCCTGCCTTGCCGAACGGGCCGGATACCGCATCATCCGGGACGGCCAGTGCCGCGACGGCGGTGGCGGCGGTGAGGAGCAGACATTCTGCACGCGCGAGTATGCCCCGGTCTGCGCTCGTCGCCATGGCGAGCTGCGCACATTCCCCAACGAATGCGAGGCCCGCGCGGCGGATTATCGGGTCGTCGATGATGGGCCGTGCTAGCGCACCGGCCTCACTGTTCGTCCAGATAGGCACCATCGGCGGGGCCGACGTAGAGCTCGGCGCCGTCCTCGTTAGAGATGCGCAGGCGATCGGGGATCTGCGGCATCATCAGCGTGTGAAGCAGCGTGGCGGCGCCTTGCAGGGCGGCGCGCAGGTTCGGTGCCTCCAGCGACACTCGATCGAGTGTCGCTTCGTCGGCATCGCGCGAGCGGTAGAACTCGATGACGAAGTTCAAGCACGCCTCCAGGCAGATTGTCGTGCGATCGAACCCTAGCCTTTGGACTTGGGTTTCACAGCGGTCTCCGCCTGCTTGACCGCCGAGCCGAAGGGCGAGGCCGGTTTTGCCGCCACCTTGTCCTTCTTGGGCTTGCGTGTCTCGCGATTGCTGCGCTGTTGACCCTTGGCCATTTTCTGATCCCTTATACGTGTTGCGGATTGCTTTCGGCTCAGTTGGCCGGGTTGTCGACCGGTTCGAGATTGTCTTCCGTGGTGACCCGCTCATAGGTCTCCTGATCGCTGCGAATGCGATATTGCGGCGAGCCGTCCTTGACCGGCAGCCGGCTCTTTATCTGGAACAGCTCCGCGGTCTTTTGGGCAAGGCCGGTGCGGCTCTTCATGCGAACAGTCTGGCCGACGGTGAAGATATGCGAGGGCGTGTCCGTGCGCCGCGCACTCTGCTGGAAGCGGATCATGTGGCATTCTCCTGGTCGTGCCGAAGCGCTGCTTCGAGTTCGGCGTGGTCGACGGCGACAAGCCGGCCGGTCGGGCTTTTCACCGTCCTTGCCGGCAGATGGATGAAGGTGGCGACGCGGCGCCAGGCAAGCCACGACATGCCGTCGATCAGTTCCTCGTCGTGGTCGATGTCATAGTCGCCGGCCGGCTGCATGCCATCCAGGCCGCCAAGCACGAAAGGTGCCGCGAAATGCGCGATGGAATGAGTGGTGCGGGCAGACATTCTCGTGCCTTGAAGTTTCTTTCCGGCCTGGCTCCGGAAGCGGAGCCTGCATTGCGGTACCAGGTGTCGGCGATTTGGATCAGTTTGGCGGGCCGAGAACCCTGACGCCGCGAGGGCCCAAGCATGACCCAAAAACGGTTTCATACCATTAGTCCGAAAATGCGGCTTATTCAAGAAGATTCCGGCCTCTTACCCCTACCAACGCAAAATTACTTTTCTATAGTTATTTGCAGAACGATGATACGATCCCGGTGCACCTCAAAAATTGTTTGAAGAACTTCCGGAAAAATTCCTCCGGCATTTGTATTTATTTAGGTATGAAAGGAAGAGAGTCATGAATTCCGCAAGAACACCGGATGTCCCGACAGTTGCAGTCAATCCCGTCGCAAAGCCGATAAAGGTTATGTCGCCACGCCTCACGATAAGAAGCGACGAGGCGGCAAGGCGAAGGCTTGCCGATACCGACGGCACGGTGCGGCGGGCGCGCCAGCTTGCCGAAAGCAACCGCCTGATTTGACGCGCAGCCATGACACTCAATTTTCCCAATCCCAGCCGCTCCTACGACGCGGCGGCCAAGCGCATTCGTTTCGTCGGCCATGACGGCATGTTCGAAGTCCCGTTCTTCGTCGAGGTTGCGGCACTTTCGGCGGCAAACCCGGCCGCAAGCGGAGCCGAGGCCGAATTTCTCAGTGCCTTCGACGCCAAGCGTTCGTCGATCCACGATATTGCGCGCGAAGCCTACTCGCATGGCCGCAGGAACATGTATGTGCTGACGCCGGCCGACTTCCGCTAGTTTGGGGTTTGCTCCATAGTGCCCGTCGTCTGCTCTTGCACGCGCCGCAGCGATGGCCTAGATCGCGGCAGGCGGACAACACGGCAGGTTTCCCATCAACAGAAATCCGAGACAACCGGCAGGCGCACGTTACGGCTCAGGCGGGCAGCCGCCGCTGGGGCTCGACCAGTACGTGCAGCAGGCGCTGCAGCTGCACCAGGCGGGGCGCCGGCAGGAGGCCGAGGCGCTTTACCGTCAGGTGCTGGCGCAAAAGGCTAACCACTCGGCCGCCGCGCATTTCCTCGGGCTTCTGCTGCACCAGACCGGGCGCAGCGCCGAGGGGCTGGCGCTGATCGAACAATCGGTTCGGCTGCAGCCGAACAATCCGGATTTCCTCAACAATCTCGGCACCGTGCTGCGCGACCTCGGGCGGGTCGCGGCCGCAGCCGATCTCTTCCGCAAGGTGGTGGCAACCAGGCCGGACCAACTGGCGGCGCGCGACAATCTCGGCTCGTCGCTGAAGCAGCTCGGCCAATTCGAAGGCGCCGAGGATATTTATCGCGGTACGATCGGTCGCAACCCGTTCCATGTCCGCGCCCGTGTCGGGCTTGCCGAGACGCTGCAGGAAGCGGGCCGGCTGGATGAGGCATTAGCTGTTTTTCGCGAGGCGCTGACGATCCGGCCGAAGGATGCCGATCTTTTGCATGGCCTGGGTGTCGGGCTGATGGAAAAGGGCAGTCTCGACGAGGCTGCGGATCTTTTCAGGCAGGCGCTGGCGGTGGATCCCGGCATGGCAAGGGCCTGGCTAATGCTCACCCAGGTCAAGCGCCAGAAGGAGCGCGACGCCGAGCTTGCCCGGATGGAGGCGGAGCACGCCAAGGCGCCGCAAGGCAGCCTGCCGCGCATGCAGCTTTCCTTCGGCCTCGGCAAGGCCAATGACGACCTCAGGGATTATGGTCGCGCCTTCGACTATTTCGCCGAAGGCAACGCGATCCGCCGCCAGGGCATCGACTACGACGCCGACAAGACGCGCGGCGAGTTCGAGGCGATGAAGGCGGTGTTCGACAAGGCGTTTTTTGAAAAGCACAGGCCGAGCGGGATTACCGACGACACGCCGATCTTCATTGTCGGCATGCCTCGTTCCGGTACCACGCTGGTCGAGCAGATCATCGCCAGCCACCCGCAAGTCTATGGCGCTGGCGAGCTCAGCATATTGAAGACGGCGGTCGGCAAGCAGTTTCCGCTCAGCATGAAGGGCGGCTTTCCCCGGGGCATCGCCGACATGTCCGATAAGGCCTATGCCGAGGCCGGCCAGGCCTATCTCGATATGCTGCACGCCCGCTATCCCGGGTTCCGGCACGTCACCGATAAGATGCCCGGCAATTTCCTGTTGGTCGGTTTCATCCATATGATGCTGCCGAAGGCCACGATCATCCATTGTGCGCGCGATGCGGCGGCGACCTGCCTGTCGATCTACAAGGTGCACTTCCGCGGCGACAGCCACCGCTACGGCTACGATCTCGGCGAACTCGCCGATTTCCACAATCTCTACACCGACATCATGGCGCACTGGCACGCCGTGCTGCCTGATGTCGTGCACGACGTTCGCTACGAGGATTTCGTCGCCGACCAGGAAGGCCAGTCGCGAGCACTGATCGCCCATCTCGGCCTGCCATGGGACGACGCCGTGCTGTCGTTTCACCGGACCGACCGGCCGGTGCGCACGGCGTCCGCCGCGCAAGTGCGGCAGCCGATGTATCAGGGCTCGGTCGATCTGTGGAAGCGCTATGGCGACCGGCTGAAGCCGCTGCTCGACAGGCTGGCTTAGAGCGCCGCTGGGCCTAAAAGCGCGTCGCGCTCGATCGGCCTCATGCGACGCGCTTTAGATCCTTGTTTTTATGCATGTCGTTATCGCAAAACCGCTGCGCAGTTTTGCGCGACATGCATCAAAGCTCCATAAACGGCTGAAAGCCGCCGAAGATCATGCGCTTGCCGTCGAACGGCATTGTCGACCAGTCCGACTTGAGGCGTGGGTCGGCCATCACCTTGGCCATCACCGCGTCGCGGCTCTGGCGCGATTCATAGACGATCCATGAGAAGATGACGATCTCGTCGTCCTTGGCCTGCACGGCGCGCGGGAACGAGGTGATCTCGCCATAGGGCACGTCGTCGCCGACGCATTCGACATAGGCAAGCGCCCCATGCTCCTTCCAGACGGCGCCGGCGGTTTCCGCCAGCTTCTTGTAGGCATCGAGCTTTGCCTTCGGCACGGCAAGTACGAAACCATCGACATAAGACATCTGATTTCCTCCATGCGATTGTTTTCCGCCCTCTTGAGCGGTGATTTCAGGTACAAACCTGTGTGGGGATCCTAAGCTTTCTTCACCGGCGCGTTCATTGCCCATTCGACGCCGAACGGATCACGCATATTGCCCCAGCGGTCGCCCCAGAACATCACCTGTAACGGCACGACTTCCTCGCAGCCCGCCTCGATGGCCCGCTTCCACCAGGCATCGATGTCGTCGCTGTCGAGATGAAGCTGCATGGTGTAGCCCTGCGGCTTCACAGCGGCCATTCCATGCTCGGGATAGAAGTCGGAAAGCATCAGCGTCGAACCGTTGACATGGAGATGAATGTGCATGGTGCGGCCCTGTTCGTCCGGCGGATAGGCAAAGACCTGCTCGGCACCGAAGGCTTTTTGGTAAAATTCGGAGGCTTTGAAAGCGCCGTCCAGCTGAAGGTAGGGCGTCAATCCGCCAAGCACCTTGGCGGCGGGCTGGGTCTGCGGCTGGTCATTCATGTCATGCTCCTCTTTGCGTCTGATTTGCCTTTGCGAACCACAGGACGAACGGAACGGCGACGATCCTACACGGCCGATGGTTTTTTGGATTCGAAATGGCGCCTGCCGCGAAGGCCAACTGCCACCTTTCAACCTTCGATGCGAATCCGCGGGCTGTTTTGCGCGTCGACGACGATTTCCGGCCAGCCGATATCTTTGCGCAACTCGATCGGCAATGAAAGGATGGCGCGTTCGCTACGATAACGGGCGCGAGCCGCCGAGTAACGTGTCACGGCGTGACCTATGGATGACAGAATAGACATGATGCTTTCTCCTCGATTGGCGCCGGCATCACCGTGTCGGCAACCCAAGGACGTGGCATGCGATCATCATCCGACAGAGCGCCGGAATTTTTTTTCCACAATTTTTCAACCGTCGGCCTCGGCAACCTCCCGGAAGAAAGCTTCCGGGTCGTCGACCTCGGTCAGCCGCCGTTTCTCGATCAGCCAGAAGCGGTTGCCAACCGCGCGGATGAAGGAGCGGTCGTGCGAGGCAAGCAGGCAGCTTGCTTGATGTTCCAGCAATTCCGCTTCCAGTGCCTCCTGGCCGTCGATGTCGAGGTGGTTGGTCGGCTCGTCGAGTAAATAGAAGTTGGGATTGGCGAGCCTGAGCGCCAGCATCATCAGCCTCGCCTTCTGTCCGCCCGACAGCACGCTGATCCTGCGCTCCTGCATGTCGATGCTGACGCCGGCGCCCGCGAGCAGCGAGCGGGCGCGCTGCTCGCCAACGTCGAATCCGCGCGAGAGCATCGCCAGCGGCGTGTCGTCGCCGCCGATGCCCGACAATGCCTGGTCGCTATAGCCGAGCACGGTCGACGGCGTCACCTTCAGGCTTTGCGCCGCCGTTTCCGGCTCGACGATGGCGTTCCGGATCAGGCCGATCAGCCGTGATTTGCCGACGCCGTTACGGCCGAGCAGGACGATGCGGTCGCCTTGGCAGATGTGGCGCTTGCCGGTGCTGAACAGAACCGTCCCGTCAGGTGTTCCGACCACCAAATCGTCCAGCGTGATCAGCACCTTGGCATGGCTGCCGCGATTGGCGAGCTTGATCGCGCCCGCCGATCTTTCGCGGTGTGCCGGCGCTGCCGCTTCTTCCAGGCGCTCTGCCCGCTGGTTGAGCTGCTTGGTCTTGACCGTCAAAAGGTCGCTGCCGGAATTGATGCCGATATTGTTGAGCTTGGCCGCCTGCCGGCGCAGCTGCTGCGCCACTTTCATGTCGCGCTGGAATTTGCGCTCGGTCGAAGCGTCGACCTCGTCCAGCGCAAGCCTCGCCCGTGAATAGGGCAGCGAGAACACCGGTGACTGTTCGGGGCGCAGGAACATGGTGCGGTTGGTCGTCGCGTCGAGGAACGCCCTGTCGTGGCTGGCGATCACCACGGGCACCTCACGCGGCAGCGCGTTCAGCCAGGTCTCGAGCTGGCTGATCTTGCCGAGGTCGAGATGGTTGGTCGGCTCGTCGAGAAGCAGGACGTCGGGATCGGTGACCCAGACGCGGGCGATCAGCGCCAGCCTTTGCCAGCCGCCGCTCAATGCCCGCATCGGCCGCTCGCGCATCGGCTCGGGTACGTCGAGCGAATCGAGGACCACATCGACGCGCCACAGCTCGCTTTCGGCGTGCTCGGCTGGCAAGGCGTCGGCCACCACCTCATGAAAGCTGCGCCCGGCCAGCGCTGCGGGAATGACCTGCTCGACATAGCCGACGCGCAGGCCGCGCGTGCGGGTGATGTCGCCTGATGTCGGCTCCATCTCGCCGGCCACGCACTTCAGCAAGGTAGATTTGCCGCGGCCGTTGGCGGCGACGATGGCGAGCCGGTCGCCGGCGCCGATGGTAAGGTCGAGATTGGAAAACAGCGGCGCACTCATGGTGACGCCGAGGGACTTGAGGCTGATCAGGGCCATGTCGATTACTCTGGTCTGTCCGGACTGAATTCCGGTTCAATGCACTTGACGGTGCGCAGGCTGGCCATCAGGCTCGGCGTTGCAGCACCACGAAGGGCGGACCAAAAAAATCGAAGCGGGAGAACCCGGACCGTCTCTGGTCAGCCCTGCAAGCAAGCTCGCAGGGCAGGGACAGGGCCGCGCTGACGGTGGTGGTCGATATGCACGCAGCCCTCCTTTCAGGACGTTCGAGTATAGGGATTGGGTTACACCAGGGGCGGAGCCGATGGCAAGTGGCGCGTTCGGCTGCTCGCGCTAGGCTGATTCCAACAACGGCGGGTTTGCGTTTTCTAGACGCCTTTGGTCGCCCAAGTCTCACGAATGCGATGATCAGTGTTGTTTAGGGCAGTATCGCCTTCGCTAGTGGAACTATCGCCGGCAAAGTAAGCGATCGCGAGTGCCGCCCTCTGGCCGTCGTAATGTCCAATTTCCTGCATCACGGCAGAAGCTTCGCGCCACGGTAGCGGCTCGTTTTGAATCAGAGCTCGTGCACAGCGAAGCATTGGCTGTTTTAATGGATGGTCAGGTCCCAGCGACCATTCCTCGACAAGCTCAAGCAATCTTTCCTTCGAAACTGCCTCAGTGACGGGCGGGCGGCATAGCTCATGGAGAACATAAAAGGCCGCATTGAGTGAGATAGACCATCCTTGCGCGATGACAGCTGAAGCGGAATTTGGATCCGCATATGGAAAGCGAGCGTCGATCGAAAGTTCAAAAGGAACTTCAGCGGATTTGTCTTGAAGCAGCATCACACCATCGTCTCATGCAAGCGGGCGACACTAGACGGACCTCAAGTGGCCACCGCTTGTTCCGAGTTCCTTGTTCCGGTCAAGCAGGAAATGGCCGAACACCGCGCTTCTGCTGAGATCGACAACGACGACGAGAAGGGAATTGAGTCTGCCAGTGCCGATCAGCACTTGGTCAAATCGGTTTCGAGCGTCCCGGTAAACATACCGAACGTCGTTCAGATGTGGTACGCCAATCCGATCCAGATTCAGTGCGCGGATATACGGCCAAATATCCACGGCAGTATCCGCCGTGGCGGTGACGTCGGTCATAGGCTCTGCAAAACAAGCCTTGAATTCGTATTCCTCAAGTCTGCGAGTGACGACCATTGCCTATTCTAGGAGATGGCTCCGGAAGTTCGCAACGGTGCGGCAGACGGGCGCCTCCCTTCTCCCCTTGTGGGGCCTTTGCACAGAATCGGATTGGTGATTCTGTGGCATGGTCGCTACGGGAGATTCGCGGATGGTTGATCGTGTGCTTGGTCAATTGAGCTTGGCGGACGG
>NZ_JAMYSW010000024.1:0-70508 GCF_040322135.1 Mesorhizobium sp. M0189 | reverse complement strand
GCCGCCGATGCTGCCAAAGTTCCCATCAGCCATCGCATCAAGAAATGCGCCTGGAACGACGACTATCTCATCAATGCCATCACTCATATGCGATAGCCCTGCCCCTCGAGGGGGGAGATCGCAGCTTCCGCGTTTTCCGTAACAACCGAGCGCAAATCGTGTTCCTTCCGCACGGTTGACATTCTTCCCTCAGCCGCCATGCTGCATTGCAACATGGCTATCGAGAAGTTCGGCATGACGGAAACATCGCGCATCGAGTGCCTGGACGGGCTTCGGGCGCTCGCCGCGATCTGGGTGCTTATCGGGCACTGCCTGCTGTTGACCGGCTGGCAGGTTCCTATCCTCGGCGAACCGGACCTCGGCGTCGATCTGTTCATCATGCTGTCCGGCTTCCTGATGGTGTTCCATTACCAGCTGCGCCAGGACAAGGAGCCCTGGCAAAGGCCGGAAACCTGGCTGAAATTCTGGACCCGCCGCTACTTCAGGATAGCGCCGCTGTTCTACATCATGCTGTTCGCTGCCCTGGCGCTTGGCCCCTATCTCTACCAGTCGAGGATGGTCATCGACGAGTTCCTGCTGAGGTCGCCGCAGGCGCCCGAGCGTTATCTCGACAGCGGCCTGAAGAATATTGGCGCCCATCTGCTGTTCCTGTTCGGCCTGGTGCCGAATTTCGCCTATCGCACGCCGCTGCCGGACTGGAGCCTCGGGCTGGAGATGCAGTTCTATGCGGTGTTTCCGGCGATCATGCTGCTGGTGCGCAGGCTTGACTGGGTATGGAGCGCCATTCTGGTAGCGGCCACCGGCAGCGCGATCGTGTTGTTGATGGGGCAATTGTCGGTGCATTTTCCGATGCCGTCGTTCCTGCCGCTGAAGATGCAGATTTTCCTGTGCGGGATGCTGCTGGCGGGCGTCGTCCATCAAAGGCAAAAGCGGCCCTTCGCATATCTGGCGTTGGCCATGGCTCTGGCCGCGCTGCCCTTCGGCGGCGGCTATGGGCTTGGCAAGCTTTTGATGCGGGAAGCGCTCGTATTGGGTTTCTTTGCCCTGGTTCTCTACCGGATGCTGCCGGGAATGATGGGCATCGTGGCCAGAAAGATCGCCATGACGCTCGCCAACAGGTTCTTTCATCTGATGGGTGAGCTTTCCTTCAGCATCTATTTGATCCATCTGCTGGTTCTCCAGCCGGTCGCGGCCCTGGTCATCACCCAGTTCGGCCACGAATTGTCGGCGCCGCTGCGCTTTGCGGTCGTCACTGTCGTCGTTCTGCCGGTGGTGTGCCTGCTGTCCTGGATCACCTACACGCTGATCGAAGTGCCCGGCCAGAAGATGGGACGTTTCGTGGTGCAGCGTTTTGGGCGGAGCCCGGCGCTCGAGGGCAGCGCATGATCAGCTGAAACTGCCGATCTCCCCCCCCCCTCGTGGGGGAGATGCCCGGCAGGGCAGAGGGGGGCGCTGTCCCGCCGGCTTGTGGATCATTTGTAACGCGACGTTAGGCGAATTCCGGTTGGGCGAATCCGGTCGGAAAAACATAAAAAACGCAGGCTTGCGATCCTTCGCGCCCCCCTCTGTCCTGCCGGACATCTCCCCCACAAGGGGGAGGTCGGCAGCTTCGGCGTCCCGCCGCTTCTTTTCAATCAAATCCATCAAGCGAGGCTGACCATGAGCGATTCCCGTGCTCGCGATATTCTGTCGCGACAGGCAGAACTGGAGAGCGAACGCAGCCAGTACGAGCATGTCTGGGAGGCGGTGTCCGAATTCTGCGACCCCGATGCGCCCGATATGTGGAGCGGCCGCCGCCAGGCCGGCACGGATTCGCAGGCCGAACGGCAGGAGCGGCGCGGTGCGCGCGTCTACGCCAACACCATCAACTCGGCCGCCAACCGGCTGGCCGCCGGGCTGGAAAGCCTGATCATCCCGCAGTCAGAGAAATGGCATGGGCTGTCGACCGCGGCAATCAACGACGAGGAAACCGACGAGGAAAAGGAATGGGCGGAAGCGCTGCGCGATTTCCTGTTTTCGCTGCGCTACTCCGCCAATTCGAACTTCGTGCCGGCAACACAGGCATGCCTGCGCAATGTCGTGCGCTACGGCCCAGCCTATCTCTACGCCGAGGAGGGTTTTGGCGGCACGCTGATCCGCTATGCCTCGATCCCCGTGGTCGAGGGCTATCTCTCGCGCAACCGCTGGGGCCAGGTCGATATTTTCCACCGCCGCTACGAGCGCACGGCGCGGCAGGCGGCGCAACTGCTCGGCTATGAAAAGCTGCCGGTGCGGATCAAGGTTCTGGTCGACGACCCCTCGAAATGCGAGACGAAGATCTCGCTGATCCAGTGCATCCAGCCGCGCGACGAGCGCAAGATGTACAGTCTGAGCGGCACCTATCAGTATCTCGATACGGCGTTCGCTTCCTATCACGTCATCGAGGACGAGGAGGTGATCGTCAGGGAAAGCGGTTTTCGCTCGTTCCCGGTATCGTGCTTCAACTGGCGCCGCTACGAGGGCGATCCCTACGGCATCTCGCCGACCATCGAGGCGCTGACGACGGTGCGCGAGGAGAACGCCGTGCGGCGCTCCGGCCTGCGCGCCCTGCAGCAGATCACCGATCCGGCGACCGCGTCCAAGGCGCGGCTCGACTATGTGCCGGTGCTCAATCCCGGCGAGAATTATCCGGGCCTGATCGACGATGCCGGCCGGCCGCTGATCGCGCCCATCGCCACCGGCCAGAACCCGACCTATGCGTTCAATTATGCCGACAGCCGGGCCGAGGAGATCCGGGACATGATGTTCGTCAACCTGTTCCAGACGCTGGTGCAGAACCCGCAGATGACGGCGACCGAGGCCTTGATCCGGCAGGAGGAGAAGGGCGCGCTGCTCGGGCCGTCCGGCTCGATCATCCAGGCCGGCTTTGCCAGCAATCTCGACCGCGAGCTGGGTATTCTGGAAGACAAAGGACTTTACGAGGAAGACAGCCGCTTCCTGCCGCCGGCGAGCCTCGCCGGCAAGGCGCTGCGGCCGACCTTCACCGGCCCGCTCGACGTGCTGCGCCGCTCGGCCGAAGCCCGCGACACCATCCAGGTGGTGACGACGGCCATGCAGATGGCGCAATTCGATCCCGGCATCATGGACAATATCGACGGCGATGAAGCACTGAAGATCGTGCAGGGCGCGGGCCGCAGCCCGCAGCGCATCTTTCGCCGCCAGGACGAGGTGGCCGGTATTCGCGATGCTCGTGCCAAGGCCCAGCAGGAACAGGCCGGCATGGCGGCGGTCGCCACCGCCGGCAAGGTCGCCAGGGATGCCGTGCCCGCCGCAGTGCAGGCGCGCGACAGCGGCCTGCTCGATGGGCTCGGCGGGCTGATGCCGCAGGGTGTGCAAGATGCTTCGGGCGGGCAGCGCGCATGAGCGGCAAACGCTTCGCCCATTCCAGCCAGGCCGGCGGCCCGGCCAAGGCGCGGGATGCGCTGGCCAAGGCCTATCTCAGGGTGTTCTCAGGCCAGGACGGCGAAATGGTGCTGGCCGACCTGACGGCCGCGACCGGCTATTATCGCCGGCCATCCTATGGCGAGTGGCTGGCCAAGACGAAAACTCCGAACGGCTTCGAGCTGCACAGCGCGCTGAGCAACGCCCGCGCCGAGGTGGTGCAGCACATCATGGGGTTCCTGACGCTGGACGAAGCGCAACTGGCGGCACTGGAGAAGGCGGCGAGGGCGGAGGGGAGGTAGGGTTTGGGGCTACAGGATATCTGAACGCGAATAGCCATCGGTTCTGCGGTGCATCAATTCTGCAAGGCGCAGTCCAAATACCACGTGTTCAGATATGTTGGAGTTTGCAGCGTGACCCGCGCCTTGGTCGGAGGACTTTCAACATCTGCTGTCCTCATAACGAACGTGTCGAGCATGAATGTCGTGCTATCAAATGCAGCGACCTGATACACGCTGCGTTGGAAGATATCGTATTTCGTTGAGGATGGTTTGAACGTGCTCGATTTGCTGGTTACAATGAAGTGATCGGCAAATTCTTGGATATCGAATTTCCTGGCCTTGTTATTTGCGACGAATTCCGGGCTACCAGATGACGGTATGTCGGACCACGTGCGGAAGTCGCTCACCGTACATAAGAAGACGTCGCCGTCTTTCGAGTTTGCCGGCTCCATCGCAAACAAGCAAGCCAGCAAAAGGATTACGAGGCGGAGGATCACCGGCCTCGAAGTTGCAATAGCCCGCATCGCTCGTCCCCCTTGGTAGGGAAGATAGCGCTGACCTCTAATCAGCGGAAGGACCAAATCAGGGAAAAGGATGCGCCGAGGCTGAAGCTGCTTTCCTCTCCCCGTTTTACGGGGAGAGGATGCCGGCAGGCAGGTGAGGGGCGGTGCCGGCATTTCAGAAGTTTGCGCTGCCCCTCATCCCCCTGCCGGGACCTTCTCCCCGCAGAACGGGGAGAAGGGGGCACGCTCAATAATCGCCGTTATAATAGCGGTCGTCACAGGGGGCGGTGTAGATGCGGCCGCTGTTGCGATCCTGATAACGGCAAAGCTGTTCGCCGCGCGGCTGCGGCGTGGTGGCGTTGCCAACCACGGCACCCAGAAGGGCGCCGGCGCCCGCGCCGATGACCGTGCTCTTGGTGTTGCCGCCGATCGCCTGGCCGGCGAGAGCGCCGGCGCCGGCACCGAGCAGCGCACCGGTGCTGGTTCTCTGCTGTGCTTCGGTCTGCGCGCAGCCTGCCAATGCGGCGGTTACGAGCATGGCGGCAATGGCTCTGGAAATGGTCATCGTCTGGTACTCCCTTGAAGTCTATGAACTAATACACGGGCCGATTTTGCCAAGTGCGGTGGCATTTGCGGCGGAACATAGGCACTGAGCCTCACGAAATAAGACATGGTTGTTTTAGTCTGACAGCTCGGTTTCGGAAAGAAATGTAATCGAACAAGACGACGGAGCTTCATCTCAAATCGACCTTCGAGGGGCTACGCTGCCTCGATCTGCATCACCTTTTTTGCCGCAGCGGTCAGAAATCCGGATCGGCTGTAGCCGTGGCGCTCTGCATATCTATCGATCTGATCGAGGATATCTTCCGGAATGGTGACATTGACGCGCACGACTTTCGCCGCTTCGGCTTTCAAGGGAACCAGGATGGCGACACCGCTCAGATTGTCCTTGTCCGACATCACTTCCTCCAGGGACGACGGCTCGGGAATTGCTTCGCCATCCTCGACCAGCCCCTCGACATGAAAGGCCAGTGCTTCCTCGGCCATGGCGCGGGCATCATCCAGATTGACGCCTGCTGTCACCAGGCCCGGAAAATCGGGGAAGGAGACGCCGAAGTCGCTGTCCGCTTGCTTGTGGATCAGTCCGATGTAGTTCCGCATTTCTCTACCTCAGCTTCAAGCCGGATTGTTTTTCGATACTCTTGAGAGTGCCGATCGGGATGTCGCGCTTGGGATGCGGAACTGTCACGCGGCCCGGCTTGGCTTTGTGCTTGAACTGGGCGTGACTTCCTTTTCGAGCCACTTCGTACCAGCCATCCGCCAGTAGCCTATGAATGACATCGGCGCTCTTCATGTTGTGTATAGATACACACAGAAGGCCTAAATGTCCATGAGATTTGCGGCAGATTACGTGCCGCGGTCCAGTTGAACCTTCCTCAAATCCCCAAAAATGGAGATACCAGATGACCCGAGGTCTTCCCCGGACGCTTTCGCGTGCCGCCGCCAGAGAAGCCGGCCTTGCCCCGCCCAAGGCGGGGCTTACCGCCAGGACGACCGGGCAGGGCGGCGCCTACCGCACCGTCTTCTCCTTCAATGCCATGCCGGTGCCGGTCACCGATGCACTGGCCTATGCCAGCCAGAAGCTCTTTGACTTTCTCGATGGCAAGGTGCGGATCAAGGGCGGCACGGCAAGATTGCAGTTCGCGGTGCTGACTACCCGCGCGTCGACCATCAACGACAATGCCGCGCTAACCTGGTCGCTCGGCTCGACGGCAGCATTGAGCGCTGTGCTTGCCGGCACCATGGTCAATGTGCTGGGCGCGACCGGCCGTACGCTGGATGGCGCGGGTGCCGCGCTGTCGAGCGCGTCGATTGCCGATGTTGCCGCAGCCGCTACGCTCGACGGCACCGTGACGCCGGTCGACCTCTATCTCAACCTGGCGTTTGCCACCGGCACGGATATCGACGCTGACGGCACGGTTGCCGTCACCGGCACTATCACGCTGCTCTGGGAGAACTGGGGCGACAATATCTAGGTTCCCTCCAGATATGGGTGATTGGCGAAAGCGGAAGTGACGGCCAATCTCCCCCCGCGTGGGGGAGATGCCCGGCAGGGCAGAGGGGGGCGCTGTCCCGCCGGCTTATCCAGCTGATTCGTGCTTGCAATCTTTCCCGGGGCGTTGGTGACGAAGTGCACCGGATCCTCGCGTTCCTTCGCGCCCCCCTCTGTCCTGCCGGACATCTCCCCCACGAGGGGGGAGATTGGCAGCTTCGCCGCTGGCTCTCTCTAAACCTCAACATAAGGAATCTTTTCATGACAGATCTGGCAGACGCCGGGTCCGCGGTGGCGGCGCCACCGGCGGGCAACCTTGCACGGCCACCGGCCAACGGGGACAACGGGTCCGCCCCGCCTGCGGCCAAAAGCTGGTTTGACGGTCTTTCCGAAGGCAACCGCAAGCTTGCTGAAACCAAGGGCTGGACCAAGCCTGAAAGCCTCGATCGGGTTTTCACCTCTTATGCGGAGCTGGAGCGGCAGCAGGGTGAGAGCCTGCGCGTTCCGGCAGCCGATGCAGCCGCGGAAGA
The DNA here is from genome assembly GCF_040322135.1 of Mesorhizobium sp. M0189. Taxonomy (NCBI): domain Bacteria; kingdom Pseudomonadati; phylum Pseudomonadota; class Alphaproteobacteria; order Hyphomicrobiales; family Phyllobacteriaceae; genus Mesorhizobium; species Mesorhizobium sp. M0189. Next base: position 63,721 of record NZ_JAMYSW010000024.1, on the reverse strand, counting down.
CTGGGACAGGTTCCATGCCCGACTGCCCGAGGCGATGCGTCCGCTGACCTCGCCCGACAAGGTCGAGTACAGGCGCCCCGACGGGCTCCCCGAAAACTTCGCCTATTCGGACGAGCTCGCCAATGCGTCCAAGGCCTGGGCAGTCGAGGCAGGTGCTACCCCGAAGGTCGCGCAGGCCTATCACGACCGCTTCGTCGGCTACATGGCCGAGCAGGCCAAGGCACAGCAAATCGCCGTTGCCCGCTCGGTCGAGACGACCCACGACGACCTTGTGCGGGATTGGGGACCGACCGGCAGCGATGGCTTTCGCAAGAAGCTCGAGGTCGCCAACAGGGCGATGAAGAAGCTCGGCCTGGTCAATGCCTATAAGGCGAAGGGCATCCTTCTGCCGGATGGCGCCTTGACCGACCCGCAGATCGCCAAGGCGTTCCACGCCATCGGCGAGGCGATGTTCCGCGAAGACACGATCGACGGCGGCGCGGCCTTGAGTGGAGGCAATCCCTTCAAGCGCAATGCCGCCGGCGAGCGCAACCTGACTGGCATCTCAGCCCTGGTCAAAAGCGACCCCGCCCGCGCCCGGCGGCTGGCACGCGAGGCCGGCGAAAACCCCGATCTGTGGATGCCCAATAATCCTCTCTGAAATTGGACCATGATCTTTTCCGAAACCGGTTTCCACTTTTCTGGATCATGGTCTGCCAATCCCCACAAACCTGAAGGAAGACAAAAATGGCAGACGCCTATACCCGCATCGCGGACGCGATCGTTCCGTCCGTCTATGCGCAATACTCGTTCGAGGAGCACGTCCAGTCGCTGGAGATCTACCAAGCCGGAATCCTGTTTTCCGACCCGGCCATCGCCTCGAAGCTCAGCCTGGGCGGGCGTTCCGTCGACATGCCCGGCTGGAAGGATCTCGGCAACGATCCCTCGGAGCCGGTCAATGACGACCCGGCCGACTCGATCGAGATGAAGAAGATCGGCGCGCGCCGCGAAGTCGCTGCCCGCAATGTGCGCGCGCAGGCCTGGGGCATCCCGGACCTGACTTCGATCCTTGCCGGCGACGATCCGCAGAAGCTCATCGTGCGTCGCCAGACCGACTACTGGCAGCGCGCCAACAAGCTGACGCTGCTCGGCATCCTGAAAGGCGTGCTGGCCGACAACATCGCCAATGACGGCAGCGATCTGGTGCGCGTTACCGGTGCTTCCATCGTCGACACCGACATCATCGAGGCCGCCTATCTGATGGGCGACCGCGCCGACAAGTTCAAGACGATCTGGATGCATTCGAAACAGATGAAGGCGCTGAAGCTCGCCGACCTCATCGACTATGTGCCGTCGTCCGAGCAGGGCGGGCCGCTGATCCCCTATTACATGGGGCTGAGGGCCGTCGTCGACGACGACATTCCGGTCGCCGGCGGCGTCTACACCGCCTTCATGTTCAAGGACAAGGCGATCCTGTGGAACGAACTGCCGGTCAATACCGAAGGCGGCCCGCTCGAGTTCGACCGCAAGCCGCGGCAGGGCCATGGCGGCGGCGTCACCGAAATGGTCGGCCGCCGGCATTTCGTGCCGCATGTGCCGGGCACCCGCTTCCTCGACGCGTCCTCGGCCGGCGAATTCGCCACCGATGCCGAGCTGGCACTGGCGGCAAACTGGGACCGCACGGCGTCGAGCGTCAAGCACATGACGTTCATCGCGCTGAAAACGATGGAGGCCTGATCCGGCCGGAAGGGCCGGGCATCAGACGTCCCGCCCCTTCTGGACACCAGGTCGGCCGGTGTGGCGAATCCCAAGTTCACCCGCTGCGCCGCGCCGGAGTGATGCGAATTTTGCGGTTCGCCACAACGTTCATGTTGCTCGTTTGGCCAATCGACGGCACCAAACAGTTACAAGAAAGGGCGATGCTGCCTTGTCTGAGCAAGGGAGGTAACTATGAACGTGAAGTACAAAACAGTTCAGGAAGTGCTCCGAAAAGCGGGCATTGTCATGAGCAAGAAGGGGGAAGTTCATCGCATAAACTTCTTCAGCGGTCTGGAGGACACCGCCTACTACACACCAAGTCTTCAAGATGCCCTGGACAAGGGCTTGGCTATGGCGGGAGGTATCGGAAGGGTGAAAGCAAGCGTCTTTGCCAAGTCAGCCGAAACAGGGATCTCGACCAGCGCACGCATCGGCTGACTCAATCCAGGCAAGACATCGCCGCATTGTGCGGCGGTGTCGTGAAACCGCAATAACCGAAGCATTGCCGTCTTCCTTGCTCGAATGGAAAAAAGACGGATCACGCAGCACGTGCCACCCATTCCCTGACGGGCGGCTGGCATCGTGACGGCTCCCTGCACGAGACGTGCAACGTTCTGCCCAAGCCACAATCACAAGAAATCCCCAGCCGCCTTGAAGCGGCTTTTTGCCGTGGAGGCACCATGCCCCGTTTTCCCCGACCAACCACACAGACAGAGGCCTGAGCCATGGCCATCACCCCGCTCGACATCGCCAACATGGCGCTCGCCGTGCTCGACGAGGCGCCGATCGACAGCCTCGACCAGGACGCCAAGGCGGCGCGTCTGCTCAATCTGCACTTCGACCTGACCCGCGAGGCCGAATTGACCAAGCACGCCTATGTCTTCGCTATCCTGGCGGCCTCGGTCGCCGGCTTCGACACCGGCAGCGGCGCTGGCACGCTGAACTTTGCCTATGAACTTCCCGCCGACTGCCTGCGGCCCTTGCCGCTGACCCATAATGGCGAGCCGGACGGCGTGCCGCTCTCATGGCGGCAGGAGGCCGGGTTGGTCTATTCCGATCAGGCCGGGCCGCGCATCATCCGCTATATCGCCAACCTGACCGACCCCAACGACTGGGACGCGCTGTTCACCGAGGTGCTGATTGCGGCGCTCGCCATCAAGATCGCGCATCCCTTGACCCACAAGTCCGGCATGATCGACGTCGCCCGCAGCGCCTATGACAGGGCGCTGGATGCCGCCTACTCGGCCAATGCCATCCAGCGCGGCGGCAGATTTTCCAATATGTCTTGGGCTTTCCAACGCGGCGACAACAGGTTCGTCGGCCGATGACCACGCTCTATCCGGTCCAGGACGCATTCATCCGCGGCGAGATTTCTCCCCGCTTGCACGCTCGCGCCTCGCTCGAGCTCTACCGGGCGGCGCTGTCCAAATGCACGAACTTCGTCACGCTGCCGCATGGCGGCATCAGAAAGCGTGGCGGCACGTATTTTTGCGCGGAGGTGAACAACTCGTCGAAGGCGACACGGCTGATCCCGTTCATCTTCTCGGCCGATCAGGCCTATGCGCTCGAATTCGGCGATCTTTACATCCGCGTCTACGCCTATGGCGCCCGCGTCGGTACGGTCGAGGTGGCGGCCCCTTATCTCGAGGCCGATCTCTTCGACCTGCAATTCGTCCAGTCGGCAGACCAGATGTGGATCACCCACAAGGATTATCCGGTCAAGGTGCTGACGCGCACCGCGCACACGACTTGGACGCTCGCCGATTTCGTCTTTCTCGACGGCCCATACGACAAGATCAACACCACCGCCACGACGTTGACGCCGGCCGCAACCGGCAACGCCATGCCGGTCATGACCTCGAATACGCTGCCAAGCGGCACGGTCAGCAACAGCAACGGCTCATCCGACGTGTGGCAGGTGTTCGACGGCGACAAGCAGGAGGGGGTGGACATAGCGGGATTTCCGAGCGGGTATCTGCGCTACCAGTTCGGCGGCGGCGAGGCCAAGACAGTCGACGCCTACTGGATTACCGCGACGAATGATCACTCAGACACTGTCTCGCCGACCCAGTGGCAATTCCAGGCCTCGCACAACGGCACCGACTGGACGACGCTCGACAGCCGGGACGATAGAGACCGGTTGGTCCAAATCGGAAACCCGCTTCTTCGACGGCTTCAACAACACGGTTGCCTATGAATATTATCAGCTGCTGTTTTCGGGCGGCGACAGCGACGGAACCGCTATCGCCGAACTGGCCCTGCACGAATACGCGCCGTCGCAAACGCCGTTTGATCTCTCGGCCTCCTCGATCGTCGGCATCAATGACGGCACTGGTTTTCAGACCAGCGATGTCGGCCGCGCCATTCGTCTGCTTGGCGCGGATGGCTTCTGGCGCTGGGCAAAGGTCACTGCCCGCACCAGCATGACGGTGGTCACGGTCCAGTTGTATGGGCATGCTCTGCCCGATCTCAGCCCGATCATCCGCTGGCGTCTCGGCACGTTCGTGCCGGCAAGTACGTGCAGAGCGGTTCGCTTTACGAGGAGCGCCTGGCGTTCAGCCGAAAATTCTCGGTCTATGCCTCGCAAACCGGCGATTTCGACAACTTCGCCACCGGCGAGAAAGACACCGACGCGCTGGAATTCGTGCAGGCCGGCGGCGGTCAGGCCAATGACATCACGTGGGTGGCGGAATCGGACGGTGCGCTGATCATCGGAACGCTTGGCGGGGTGAGGGCGCTGTCCGGCTCTGGCATCGACGAGGCGCTGACACCGTCCTCGTTCAAGAACCGCCGGTCGCGGACCTTCGGCTGTGCCCCGATGCGTCCTGTCGATGCGGGGCAGTCGTTCCTCTATGTCACCCGCTCCCGCAAATCGATCGCCGAGCTGACACAAAACGCCACCGGCCGCTTCACCTCCGACGACGTCGGTCAAATATCGGAGCACATTCCGAAGAAAGGCGTCGTCGAACTCGCCTTTCAGACCGACCCCGACCCGCTGCTCTGGTTCCCGCTCGGGAATGGCGAACTCGGCGGCTACACGCACCAGCCGTCGCAAGACGTGCGCGGCATGCATATCCACCAGATCGCCGGAAGCTTCGCCGGATCGAACTGGGCCGTTGTCGAAAGCGCCGTGGTGACGCCCGGCCAGGACGGCAATGACGACCTGTGGCTGATCGTCAAGCGCACGATCGGCGGCGTGACCAGGCGCTATATCGAAATAAAGACCGTGCCGTTCGAATATGCGGCAATCGAGGACGCTTTCGAGGTCGACTGCGGGCTGACCTATTCGGGTGCTGCCGTCAATGTCGTCTCCGGCCTCGATCATCTCGAAGGCCAGGCGGTCGACGTGCTGGCCGGCGGCAAGGTCTACAAAGGGCTCACGGTCGCTTCCGGCCAGGTGATGCTGCCCGGCGGCGCCACCGCCGCCAAATGGCAGGTCGGGCTCGGCTACCAGTCCGAGGCCAATACGCTGGAGCTGGACGTCGGCGGCCGCGACGGCTCGATCGTCGGCCGGCGCAAGAAGGTCGCCAAGCTCATTCTTTCGCTGCTGGAAACCGACATCGCCGGGCTTCAGGTCCAGTCGTTTATCCGCGGCCGATGGGAGCAGGTTCGCATCCCGTCCGTGGTTGCTCCGGGTGCCATGGCGAAATTGTTCACCGGCAATGTCGAGGTGCCGATCGACGACAGCTGGGAAGGGCAGGGGCGGGTGAAGATCCGCCACGTCAATCCGACGCCCTGCACGATCAGGGCGATGACACCGGTGTTCGACGCCGAGCCTTAGACGCATTGCAGGTTGGCGAAACTCTTGACGACGGCCGATCTCCCCCCTCGTGGGGGAGATGTCCGGCAGGACAGAGAGGGGCGCTGTCCCGCCGACCAATCGTAATTACGTCCTTATCCATTCTGGCCTGACCGCAGTTAGCTAAAGCCGCGATCCTTCGCGCCCCCCTCCGCCCTGCCGCGCATCTCCCCCACAAGGGGGGAGATTGGCAGCTGCGATGTCCTCCCTCAAGAAGGAAATTCTCCAGTGACCCAACTCCCCCATGCCGAAGACTTCGGCAGGGCGCGGACGGCTGCCGATTTTGCCGCCGTCATCGCCTTGCTCGACACCGACCTCAACAATGCGATCGCCCGCAAGGGCGAGCTGGAAACGGAAAAGTTTCACGCGGTCGTCGGCGCCGGCAATTTGACGGCGGCGCGTGCCGCATTGGACGACTGCAACGCTGAAATTGCGCTGATCGAGAAGACCATCGAGGACGCGTACGAGCGCCGCGTTGGCGTCCCCCTGGACGAACCCCCCGCCGAACCCGTCGCCGCCACGCCGGCGCCCGGCGACGAGGTCAGGACAAACGCCGAGGCTCTCGGCGAGCGCTGGCGCATGGTCCACTGGCTGATCGAGGAACTGCGCCAGGAGCTGTTCGCGGCCGATGCCTTGAGCCGCGCCGTCACCGCCGCCAACGGCGTGTCCGACGGCGACGCCGGGGTCAAGGTCAACCTGACCACCATCCGGCGCACGGCCATGGCCGGCCCGCGGGCCACAGCACCCACGCGGCTCAGCCGCCCGGCGATCCAGGCCGACCGACTGCTTTTGTCCTTTCTCAGCCCCGGCGGCGTGCTCGACCGGCGCCCTTCGATCGGCGCGCCGGTCGACGGCATCAAAAGCAAATTCATTCCCGCCGGCGAACGAGGCTGACCATGTGCACACTAGCTCTTATCGGCACGGCGCTTTCCGTCGGCGGCGCGCTGGCGGAAGGCCAGCAGTCCAGGCAGATGGCCGACTACCAGGCCAAAGCCTATGAACAGCAGGCGCGGGCCGACGCTCAAAGCTCGGCCTTCGAGCAGGGCCAGGAGCGCCACAAGCAGGACCTGCTGCAGGCGCAGGCGCGTGCCCAGGCCGGCGCTTCGGGCGTCGCCATGGCGGGCTCGCCGACCGAGGTGCTGGCCGCCAATGCCAGGCAGGGCCAGCTCGACCTCAAGGCGATCCAGTACGGCTCGCAGCTGCGCCGGAACGGTCTCGGCACGCAGGCGGCGATCGCGCGCTTTTCCGGCAGGCAGGCGGTGGGCGCCTCGATCTTCAAGGCCGGCGGCAATCTCGTATCGGGCATCTCCGGGCTCTACGACCCGGCCAAGGCGGTGACGTTCGGCAGAAGCGCCTTCCCGCCGGCGCCGGGCGGAGGCCTCTACTGATGGCCACCATCCCGCTCCAGCTTGCCCAGCGCCGGCTCGATACCGGCACTGTGGCCTCCTATCCGAACGGCTCGCCGGTGGGCGCGGCCATGCAAGGCTTTGGCGACGAGCTCTCGGCGGTGGCCGAGCGCTTTCGGCAGCAGAAGCAGCAGCAGGATGCGTTCGACGCCGACATTATCGGCCGCGAGCTGAACGCACGCATCGCGCACGCCGAGGCCGTGGCGGTGCAGACCGCGCCGGCCGACGGCGGCGGCCTGCACGACTTCATGTATGGCCAGCTCGATCCGCGCAGCGACGGCGTCGTCAAGCCCGGCCTGTTCGACCAGATCTTCGACGACACCGCGGCGAAAGTGCCGGAGGGCGAACGCGCCAATTTCCTCGCACAAAAGCAGGCGTTGCGGCTCGCCGGCTCGGCGCGCATGGCCGCGCAGCAGCACGCGCGGCGCCAGAACTACGAGCAGGCCGAGTGGACCAAGGTCGAGGACGGCTACACAAGCGCCATCGCGCAGGGCGACCCGGACGATAGCGACACGTTCGAGGCGATCAGGCAGAGCGGGCTCGAACTGATCGGCAAGATGGGCAACCCGCTTGCCCGGCAGGCGGCCGAGGCCGCCTGGCGCAGCAACACGGCAAAGGCGCTCGCCCAGGCGATGATCGCCAAGGACCCTAAGCGCGCTGCCGAGATGTTGGGGGCGGTGTTGGCCGCAACGGACGGCAAGACCAAGGACGATACCGTCGAGGCTGTGAGTGGGCCTCCGGCGGATGGAACTGCCGCACCGGCTTCGCTCCGTGACCGGGTAGGCAAGCTTACGCCGGACGAAAGGTCGGCGCAGGCCTTTGGGGACGACATTGCCCCCGAAGAGCGGCCAGGGTTGGTCCAGCAGGCCCGAGCCGCCGACGCGATGCGGCAAGTCGAAAAACGCACAAACATTATCCTGGCCGAGCAGAATGCGCCGGCCGACATCAGGGACAGTGGAACCTATTCCGGCCCGATCCCAACGCCGGAACAATTCGTCGCTCTCTATGGCGCTACCGAAGGCGCCGGGCGCTTCGAGGCGTTCAACAGGACCGTTGAGGTTAATCGCCAATTCCACGGCATGCGCGACCTGTCGAATAACGCCGTGCGGGCCATGGTCAAGGACGCCGACCCCACCGCAGATAGTTCAACGCCGGAAGTGGATAAGGCACGCCATGACGCTATCGCCGCCGCCGCGGACCTGACGTTCAAGGCCAGGCAGGCCGATCCGGGCGGCTATGTCCGCGAGGCATTCGCGAACCTTGATGCGGCCTGGAGCAACCTGTCGAAGCCGGGAGACTATCGGGCGGCGATCATTGGCTCCATCGCCGCCCAGCAACAGTTGGGTTTTGAGACCGCCCAGCCGCTACCCAACTCTGTCGCTGAGGACATTGTCGGCAGACTCAAGGCCCAGCCGCAACACCAGACCGCAGAGCTGCGCAATGTGTTCGCCGCGCTACCGAATCAAGCCGCGCGCGAAGCGGTGCTGAGCCACCTGTTTCAGACCAGCGCGTCCCAAACGGACAACAGCATCGCGGACAGGTCGGTCCGGGCAGCTGTAGTCGACCCGATGATGCTGCTCGATTTAGCCAACACTGTCGAGCCAGGACGATCGGTATCAAACGCGGAACTCACCAACTACTTACCGACGAATCAAGAGTGGCTCGGGAGATTGATAGCCGGCGACAGTGAGCGGGGGAGCCTATGGCGTCTTCTCGCGCAAAAACTCGTGGGCTCCGATGGGCTTGGCGAAGACAGCATCTCGGTGGCCGACTTCACGCCGTTGGGGACGTCATTTGCACTGGAGAAGGCTGGAAATGCAGCGCTGGAAGGCAACTACGACCAAACACTGCTCAATGCCGCGGGCGCAATTCCTGGCGATAGGTTGGCGGTGGTGGCCCTGGAACGCGCCGCGGCGAAGATTGCCAAGCCCTGGGTAGAGAAACTCTCAATATTTTCGAGGCGGCCGACTGACCTAGTCGAAGGCGGCGAGGCACTTGTTCGTGGGGTCGATGCCGAAACCCTTAGGCACCAGCAAGCGCTTGCGCGCTCGGTCTCGCCACCAATCCCACGCCGGAAGACGCGAGCCGGTGAAATGTCCGATAGTGCCTTTGATACCGCGTTACTAGGTGCGATGCTTGCTAGGGATACGTCCAAAGTTAAACATGCCGGGGCGAAGGTTGGGTGGGCTCCATCCAAGGACTATCGAAAAACCTTTTTCGACGCGAATCCTAGTCTCAACAAAGCGACTATATAGTGCATCATGGCGTCGAGCAGGGAGTTTTTAAAAGGTATCCCGGGCTTTTTGCAGAGCAAGAGCTGCATTCAATCGAGAATCTTCGTGGAATCCGGAACGAGTTCGACATAAATTTGCACCAGAAGGTCATTCGGAACGAGTGGGAATATTTCTATAAGAAAAACCCTCATGCTACTCGCCAGAATGTCCTTGACTATGTTACGGAAATCGACAAGAAGTATGGACATTTGTTCTATCTACCAATAGGTGACTGATGAGATACTTTGACATTCTGCCCGATGTGGCCGGCGGATTGGGCGACGGCACTGTCATGGATACCAGTGTCCACCCTCCTATCGTGAGCAAGCTTGTGTACCAGATGGAGGGATGGATCGGTGATGTTCTTATAACAAGCTTTCCATGTTTCCTCGTGACGGAAGAGGCCGCGCACGCATTGTCAGAAATCGGCTTCACCGGAGCGGCATTCGCCCCTGTTGAAGTCATAACGTCCGAAGATTTTCGCGAACAGCAGCCCGAGGTAGAGCTTCCATCTTTCGTGTGGCTGAAGGTGAGCGGGAAGGCGGGTCACGATGACTTCGGCATCGCCAAGAACCTTGACCTCGTCTTATCAGAGCGAGTCTTCGATGTGTTTGATGAACGAGGTCTCCCTTCAGCTACCATCAAGCCGTTCGACATTTGGCATGAGCAGCGTTGAGCTTTGCGAGCCCATTCCGGTAGAGCCGTGCAGCGCACTCGCGACAAGCCTGTGCAGCGCTGAATATGGATGTGTCTCACGAGAAAGCGCTGGCCGACCGGGGGCACGCATCGTGCGAGAGCAGATCATATTAAACACCATAGCGATGCAGGAGACTATGCTCGCTGGGCAAGAAGAAGATGGCTCAAGCAAGAAATGAAAGGGAACACAAGTGGTCGAGCGAAATTGTAGCGACGTCAAACCCGACTTGACTAGCGTCACCCGCTTGCCGTCGGCTGACAAAAGCACAGGCGATGAAGAGCTTGATGCTGCACGTCTGGAAGCCCGAAAATATCTTGAGTTTTATGACTGGTTTCAGACATCAAGGGAGAATATCTTGGGTATGGGGCCGACGGCATAATATATATTTTCCTTTTCGAGATTGTACCTGGCAGGCCGGAAGTGGATCCGTGAGTATGGGTGATCGTAGGCGATGTGCCTCCGACATACCTGACTTGTGAGGACGCCAAGACTCCATACGAGGCGCTGGATGGATATGTCGGCGCCATGGAAGAGTGGGTCGAAGCTGCGCGACGAGGGGACCCGGTGGCGGATCTAATCCCGGTCGATGTGCCGGCTAGCCCAGCCAACGCCGAAATGTGGGTAGCCGTCTCAAGTTCCTTGATGAGAATGTGCTTCCGTTACTTCCGAAGTGATGTATAGGCGCTTCTCTGCAAGCGCCGTCAGCTAGCTAAAGGTTCTACCGTGCGGTGATCATCGGCAAGCCCCGAACTCGAGCAGCAAGCAGGCGCATTGCCCAGACTTCGATCGCAAAGAGCCGCGGCAAAGCAGCTTGGTTCAACCAGCTATACTAATCTTTTAGTGCTTTCACGATGCTGGCTTATGGCCCGCTAACCGCAGAGCGGTCAGTTGGCGGTGCCTTTTGGATCGCCCCCTGTTTCAGATGAAGGATTGACCTGTTGCGTACCGACTCTTTTGCGACCATGGCAAGGATCGCTTTTTTGCTTACCTTGGCCGCTGTTCTCCTGCTCGCGCTTTCGCCGGTGCGCTTCCTGCAGGAGTTGGACATGGGCTTCACCTTCCACCATGACAAGCTCAACCACGCCGCGGCGTTCGCTGTGCTGGCGGCGCTCGGAAGCCTCGGCTGGCCGGAACACAAGACGAGGCTGGTCGTGCTCCTTGCCATTACCGGCGCGGCGATCGAGCTGCTTCAGGGCGTGCAGCTGATCGCGCGCGATATGGATATCCTCGACTGGGTCGCCGACTGCGCCGGCATGGCCTGCGGGCTGGCGGCGATCGGCGGCACAAGAAGGCTTGTTGGCGGATTGCTATAGGCCTGGACCGCGTTGCTCGCTGTCCGCAAAATCGTCCGTGCCTGCCGCGCCGGATAACGCGGTGTCCGGCAGGCTAGCTTAGATTTCCCACCGCCAGCACCGAACCCCTTCCAGCCTCGCTTATGCGGGGCTTTTTTTATGGAGCAACCCCTCATGTCCCGACCTGCAACTGCCGCCGTTCGTCTCCTGACCGGCGAACGCGAACCCGTGCGCCTCGCAACCACGGCCGACATCCTCCTGCACGGCCTGCAGGCCATCGACGGCGTGCCGGCCGAAATCGGCGACCGCGTGCTGGTCAAGGACCAGGCCGACCCGACGCAAAACGGCATCTACACGGCGAGCGCAGGCGACTGGTTCCGTGCCGCCGACGCCCGCACGACGCGCACCGTGCAGAAGGGCACGACGGTTCACATCCAGATCGGATCGGTCAATGCCGACCGCGTGTTCGAATTCACCGCCGACGAGCCGGCCGTCGGCGCCGATGCCATCACCATCGCCGCATCCGTTCCGCCCGACATCGCCGACGTAGTCGAAGAGGTCGAAGCGCTGCGCGATGAAACCCAGGCCTTGAAGGATGCTGCGGAAACCAGCGCCGGCCAGGCATCGGCCAGCGCAGCCGCTTCCGCCGCGAATGCCAGCCAAACCACGGCCGACCGGGCTGCCACCAATTCCGATGCCGTCGCCGCCGCGGCGGCCGTCGTCAGCGCCCAGGCCGCACGCGACGCTTCGTTCTACGGCAAGGGCATTTTCCCGACGACTGCGGCGGCAATCGGCTTCGGCGTCGTCGGCAATGGTGCGATCACGGCAGGCTCGGGCGGCGCCAATGGCACGTTCGACCTGGCGTTTACCGGCGGCACCGGTTCGGGCGCCGCCGGCCGCTTCGTGGTGGCGGGCGGGGCGCTGACGCAGATACTGATCACGGCGCCGGGCTCCTACACAGTGGCGCCGACGTTGAGCTTTGCGGCGTCGGCGGGGCTGGCCGGCGCAGCGGCGGTGGCGGTAATGGGCAGGAATGTCGATGTCGCCGAGTATTTCTGGACGGAGGTCAGCGCCGGCTTGCTTGGCCTATTCCGAGTTGACGCCGGGCCGGTTGCAACCGACATAGGAGTTCGTTCATCGACGGCCAGCATTGTGACGAACGTCGATGCGCTGTCGCGCATAGAAGGGCTTGCGGTCACTACGATCAAGCTGACCGAGGGCACTGGTTCCGTCGCGCCGACCTGTTTCCGAACCTATACATTCTCGACTGGCGTCGTAGTCGAGCATGTCGTGACCGCCAGGGCATCCGAGCGCCGGCTGCTGCAGCTGCTTTCCAACGGGCCAGCTGTCTATACCGCCAATTTCGATCTGTCGGACGGTACCTGCACCGGTACCGGCCCGGCACTCACCAGCTTCTCTATGATCGCGCTGGGCGGTGGCGAGTACGAATGCAGAGCGGTAGTCACGCCGACTGCGAACGGCGCTGCCAACGTCCAGACGCGGTTTTCGCCGGCCGGCGTGTTCCCCTTCACCGGCGATGGCGCCTCCGGCGTTTACGTGCGGAACATCGTCCTGCGGCTTCCGTCAACGACCACCAATCTGTTTCCGAGCAGCGACCCGACGAACGCCGTCTTCACCAAGACCAACTGCACAGCCGCGGCCGCGACCGTCCCGGAAGTCAGGGTGGTGCCGCAGTTGCAGGCGCTGGTCGACGTCATCGATGTGCTGGTCAATGGCCGGCTAACGGCCGACAAGATCATCGAGCAATCCGGTTCGGGCAGCCCGTCTGTATATCAGGCCATCGCATGGGTGATCGGTCAGACCTTCGTTTGGGATGTGTATGCCCAAAAGGCCGAGAGGACACGCCTTAACCTGTTTTCCAACGGGGCCTGCGCCTTCGACTGCACCTTCGATCTTGCAGGTGGCACCGCTTCCGGCAGCGGCGCGGCATTCGGCACCGTTTCGACGCAGGCGATCGGCGCCAACTGGTATCGTTGCCGGGTGACCGGCACTGCGAACGGCACCGGCATCGCCAATGTCCAGCATCGCGTGTTCCCGGCCGCCGGTGGCCATCCTTACGTCGGCGACGGCGTGTCGGGCCTCGGTCTCCAAAGCTCTAGCCTGAGCATCAACGGGGGCGCGAACATCCTCAATTCGCCGCGCGATTTTTCGTCCGCAGCCTGGATCAAGGCTGCTGGAATGCCGCCGGTTGCCGCCAACACCATCCGCTATGTCGGCGCGCTCGATCCGAGCGCGATTGACGCGGATGCCGACGACGGTCGGGCAGCGCTTGTCGGCAAGAAATGGACGCTGCTCGGTTCGAGCATCACAGCCCAGGCGTTCTATAGGGGACCGCTGGCCGTGAAGACCGGCATGGTTCCGACAAATCTTGCCTATAGCGGTGGGTCCTTGGGAATTGCCACCAATGGGCACTATGGGTCGCAAAAGATCTACGACCAGATTGCCCTTATTCCGGTAGATGCCGAGATCATCACTTTAGAGCCGGGTCCGAATAATTTCGGAGCGGCCGACGTAGTTCTAGGCGACCTGGGGGATCAAACCCTTGCTTCCGGCTTCACCGGGGCCATGGTTGATGCCTTCAAGGCCATGCGCCTCCGAGCCCCTATTGCCAAGATCATATGCCTCGGTACTTACAGCGGTGGTCCTGGCCACGCTACTCATAGGCTTTTCAGGACAAACAGTCAGGGGAACACTCTCGACCAGTTCATGCGGAGGGAACGCGAGGTCTGTGAAATGATGGGGATCGGCTTCATCGACGTCGGCGGCGGCAGTGGTATCGGGTACCTGACCTCGACACTCTACATGTCGGACGAATTGCACCTCAACAGCGTCGGCGGGGAGAGATACGCCAGCTTCGTTGCCGATAAGCTGCGCGCGCTATCGCGGGTTGGATTCTTTGGCACTTGATCTAGTTGGAAATTTCGCTCGCTTGTGGCAGATACCGGTGAATGCGTATCTTCTCGACCTTCCTCGCTTTTCGCCGTCTCTTCTGGTCATGGATCGCCACCGGCGCTGCCAGGGAGAATGCGATCGTCGGACCCCGGACGCGGTTCGGTGCAGGGGCGGAAATCTTCAACATCCACGGCGACCGAGCGAGGGTTTCGATCGGTGCCGACAGCCATTTGGATGGACATTTGCAAATCTTCGCCCATGCAGGCCGCATCGAGATCGGCGATTGGTTCTACCTTGGACCCGGCTCAACGGTTTGGTCGTCTGATCCGGTGGGGATCAAGATCGGCAAGCGGGTGCACGTTTCATGGGGGGTCGCGATCCACGATACCAACTCGCATCCCATGGACCCTCGGAAGCGGTTTGCGCAAATGCAGGCCATCTTCAAGGAAGGTCACCCGCGCGTCGACCCCGGCATCCGATCGTCGCCAATTGTGATTGGAGATGACGTCTGGATCGGCAATAGCGCCATGATCATGAAGGGTGTCACCATCGGCGATCGGGCTATTATCTCGGCCGGGTCAATTGTTCGATACGACGTTCCGGCCGATGCATTGGTGCGGCCAGCAGACCTAGTGAAGTGATGCCTGTCGCTGCCGCTCATCAACGAGGGTCGTGCCGTCGTATCGCACTGCATGTCGAGCCGGTCGTCCAGTCTACATTTCTCGTCTCGATCTCAGGGCGCTTCGATAAAAGGCATATGCTTGATGCGCTCCCATTGGTCTTTAGCCGTAGTTCTAGACCAGCGGTTACGCAGGACGTTCTCTCGATAGGCCTGGGCAGGCTCTAATTCCGGTATGTCCGAAGCGTCAGGTAAGAAGAACGCGTTCGCGCCGGCGGCCGAGACGGCAACGAGCTTGTAGTCGTGCGTCTTGCATAGCTTGGTCAGGGCGGTGATCGATGCACCGTGATACCAGCCGCTGTCATGCTTGGCCGTGCGGTCGAACGCGAGATCATAGGGCACGGTGATTGGGTTGAGACCGAAACTGGCATTGTACTCCGCGACAATGACAGCCGGACGCACTGGCAGCAGGGCTTGCAGAAACCAGTAGTCGTTGCCGTCGACGTCGACGGAAAGCACTCCAAGCTGTGGAAAATGCGTGGCGAGGTTTTTGATGTTGTCAAGATCGATGAAGCTCTGGCGCACTTCGATTCGCTTTGGAAGCAGCGAGCGGGCCAACCGCACGGTCGTTGCGTCGCCGTCGACGAGCAGACCCCTGAAGTCGCTAAGCCCAATGCAGTTGTATTCCGTGGGATGAAAACCAAACTCCAAGAATGTTTTCGGGCTTTGACCAACGATCCGCGACAGGATCACGCTCTCGTCGGATTGTGGAGACCCACCAAGGTGAGCTTTTGCGAGGTGAAAACAATAGCGGAGCGGGGTTGCGCGAAGAAAGGCATGCACGCGCGACTGGACATTCATCGCTAGATGACTCCTCGATCGCCCGCCCGCAGCAAATTATTTGCAACAAACAGCGACGGTTTGCAACCTTGCGCAACGACCGCGACCGCCTGCCAGACGCTTCGTTCGAACCGCCGAAAAGAAGAACTGCGCTCGAGAGCGGCGCGAGTCGCATCTGCAAAGGCATTTGACCGGAAAAGGCGCTCCGGCTGAGGTTGATGGCCGAGGCGCCGAGACTACCAGAGCGTTTCACTAACCTGCAAAGCTGTCGGCTCAGGAACGCCTTGCGATCGGAACATTGGCGCTAAATTGGGTGAGCTGCTGTCGTGCAATGCCTTGCCGCAGATGGCGCAGATTCAGCAGTTGCGCTTGTTGAGGGTGGGATTCTGCGGTTTGTCGCTTCAAGCCGGTTCCACCTATAAAGCTTTCGCGACGCAACCATAGTCCTACGGCGACGCTTGCTCAGTTCCTCTGGCGAACCTGTTGGGATAAAGGTCGGTCCCTAGCCTTCTGATGACAGCAAGGGCGCCTGTGGTTCCGCATCTGAGATGGGCGCTTTTACGATATCTGGCGCAGCGCGGCGCGCTTTGCTGCCATAGTCGATCTTCTTCGACTGCTTCTTGGCCCACTCTTCGACAAAATACCAGAGCAACAAAGCCGCGCCGAAACACGCGGCAAGCGCAATAGCCGATGCCAGCCATGGGGAGCCGGGGAACACCCGCTCGGATAGTTTTACGAACCTCATGCCGATAGGGACGTGCACGAGGTAAAGCGAATACGAGATCATCCCGACCCTGCTGAACAGGGACGACGCCGGCACCCAAGAGATTGCAATCGCAGTCGAGGCTAGAAGACAGGTGATTGCCCGCTCCGGTCCAAGCGTCCACCACGGCGCAAAGGGCAGCGATCCCGACGCAGAACGTGTTGAGGTCAACCCGCTTCGTCTAGAACATGAAGGTCAGAATGCCGGTGCCGAACACGCTCAAATGGGCCGGCAGGAATTCGACATATCCGGTGCTCACGATAGAGAGCGCGGCAAACCCGCCAAGCATTGCCAAGCCTGCAGTCCTGCTGCTGACCTGGATCGGAAAGAGCAGTCCTATCACCACGTAATATTGAAACTCGATAGCCAGCGTCCAGAACGGTCCGCTAAGCCAAGGCTGACCCACGAAGGCGTTCACATAGCCGATATGCAAAAGCACGTTGGTGACGGTGTAGGGAGGATGCGAGGTGTTGAATTGCGGGATGTGAGCCAGCGCCACGCCGCTGATCAGGATGAAGGCGATCGTCACGAAGTAGGGCGGTTCGAGGCGGACCATGCGCCGGGCAATGAAGCGGAAATAGCCGCTGATCTTGTGCCCAGCGAGGTCCATCGACAGCGGAACGATAAAGCCTGAAATCACGAAGGACAGCGGCACGCCCATGCGGCCATAGCTCCACACGTCATCGACGCCGTTTCCAATCCCGGCAGTACCGACGACATGGAAGACACACCATGAGAGCCGTGATGCCTCGAAGGGCATCTAGTGTCTGGTTGCGCATTCTTCCCCGCCGTGAGTTCGTCGCTAAGCCGCAAGGTGTGCCATCCGGCAACTGAATGCGCAACGTCAATTGCTATTCTGGCGCGGCTTCGCAGGGAGAAACGCCCTAATCTGTTCCGCCCATAAAGTATATGCGGCTCCCGTAATATGCGTGCCATCGACTGAATATTTCGGCAGCAACCTACCCGCGAGGGCGGAGCTGACTGGAGCGCTCTGCTCGTCGCAGTAGCATTTAATCTCGCGGGAGGATCGGGTCCCTCGCTAGCCAAACAATCTGCCTAGACATTTAGAGTCACGACAGCAGAAAAAAGCCGAGCAAAACCGCGAACACTGCGTCCGCCGCCGCCAGCGGCTACCGCCTGCTGTCCTGCGGCTTCTCGTGAGGCTCCTGGCCTTTCGACCACCAGACAAAATACAGCGAGCCCATCTTCATCACGGGAACGCGGCGGTCGCGTTCCCGGGCTCGCAGCTCACGATAGGTCTTCATCTTCAGGGTGCCGCCCGGCAGCCTGATACGCACTGCCATCGGTCCAACTCCCGTTGTGCAACGCAGCAATTGTGTGCAATGCGGTAAGTAGAGACCTTCCGTTACGGAAGAGTCAACAGCAGCATCATCAACTTATTTTGCGAGCTGGCCGGCGCAGGCTTCGCGGTGCCGGGCGGGCAGGCGCATGCCTGTCCGAAGGAGCTTCATCCTGGCGAGTGGTCGTCAATCAGGCGCTGGCGGTTCGACCACCAGGTGAAATAGACCCGGCCGAGCCTGACGACGGGTACGCGGCGGGCGCGTTCGCGATCGCGCAATTCGCGATACACCTTCACCTTCAGCGTGCCGCCAGGCATCCTGATACGCACCGCCATCGATTCCGCCACCCCATTGTGCAACGCAGCACAAGAGACCTTCCGTGGCGGAAGAGTCAACGCCTGCCCGCTGACTATTTTTGGGATCTGGCGAGCGGTCTTCGGAGGTTTCGGCGCGCAGGGCGGTTCCTGATCCCGCACGGAGGCACCAGTGCCCGGTCGGGATCGTCGGGTGCGCGGGCTATTTCCTGGGCGGGGGTTTTTTGGGTGAGGATGGACGATCGGACATGCCGCTCGGCCACCAGATGACGAAGTAATTGCCGACCTGCCAAACCGGCACCTCGCGATTCTGCTCGCGGCGCCGCAGCTCGTCGCTTTTCTTGATCTTCAAAGTCCCGCCTGGGAGTCTGATTCTTATCGTCACGTGTCCTCCCGCACCCGCTACAGGTACGAACGATATACGCGAACAGTTTCATCCCGGCTAAGCAATTTCATCCAGGCCGAGCAATTTCGGGGCCGATACAGCGCGCCGGACCGGCGCGAGATCGCCGAAACCGGCTCTATTTGAAGAAATCCGCAATGCCGTTGATGGCCAGCACCGCATAGACGATCGGTCCGGCGATAAACGCACAATAAAGGCAGAGGATCGCTGCCAGCACCGCGAGCAGCGGCTTGTCGCGACCGACGGCGCGGAGCTCGGACCTCACCGACCAGCGCGCCGCAGCGGTTTGTTCATCATCAGGCATGTGCACCATCCCGCGCCCATTTCACACGGCGGGTCGAAAACATCAACCTTCCTTGCAACATCGGCACGCGCTGCCGCCCAATTCTGCTTTGCCGCCACGCATCCGTTTTTCAACCTCAAAATCCTGCCCGAAAGGGCGGAAAGGACTGCCCATGGACCTTTCATTCAAGGGCGCCGCGAGGCGCCTCGATGACATAGACTTGCCGAAACTCGGCGCCCGGATCGGCGTCGGCGAGGACGAGATCCACGCGTTCCTCGATGTTGAAACCAGCGGGCACGGCTTCGACGCCGTTGGCCGGCCGGTCATCCTGTTCGAACCGCACGTCTTCTACCGCAACCTGTCGGGTGCCAAGCGGGCAACAGCGGTAGCCGCCGGCCTCGCCTATCCGAAGTGGGGCGAGAAGCCCTATCCCAGGGATAGCTACCCACGGCTCAGGGCAGCTTGTGCGATCGACGAAACCGCGGCGCTCAAATCCGCCTCATGGGGCTTGGGCCAGGTTCTCGGCGAGAATTTCAAAGCCGCCGGCTTTCCTACCGTGCAGGCGATGGTCGAGGCGATGATGGCGGACGAGGCGCTGCAGCTCGGCGCAGCGATCGATTTCATCGTCGAGAAGCGGCTCGACGACAATCTGCGCAATCACGATTGGGCGGGATTCGCCAAGGGCTACAACGGCCCCGGCTATCGCAAGAACGCCTACGACACCAGGCTTGCCGAGGCCTATCGCAAATGGTCGCGCATCAAGGACACGCCGTGGCCGTCTGCCGGTCCGGTGTCATCGGCGGTCGTCCCTGCAGCTCCGCCAGAGTCCGCAAAACCGATTGCCGTTCCACCGCCGGCCGCGGCGCCCTCTGCGCCTCCTGTGGCTGTCGCCAAGCCCGGCTTCTGGGCAGCGCTGATCGCCGCCGTCCTCGAACTATCAGCCATCTTCAAACTGTTTGGAAGGAAATGACATGTGGACCCGGATCAAGAGCTTTTTCTGCGACAGCGAGACAATATTCTGGGCGCGGCTTCAGGCGGCCATCGGCGTCATCGCGAGCATCGTCACCCATGTCGACCCGCAGGTTCTTTCGCCGATCATTCCGGGGGAATGGTTCCCCTGGTTTCTTGTGATCAACGGCGTTTTGACCGAGTTCCTGCGCCGCCGCCGCGCGGAGGATTTGTGATGGCCGCACTCCTCGCCATTCTCAGCGCCATCATCGGCAACAAGGTCGTCATGACGGTATTCGCCGCTGTGGCCGGCGGCATCGGCCTTTATGTTGCGGGCGGCATCAATCGGGCGAAGAAGGAGGCGGCTAAACAGGCCGAGGCAAAAATCGCGGCCGCCGAGGACCGCCTCGAAATGAACCGCGAGGCCGCCGCCGAAGAGCGCAAGGCCGCCGGCATGACCGATGCGGCAGCACGAGCGGAGGCTGGGAAATGGGCAAAGCGCTGATCCTCTGCCTGGTGCTCGCCGGCTGCACGACAACCGCGCCGGCCGGCAATCCGCGCCAGGTCTGGTGCGACCACAACCAGCCGCGCCGGCCATCGGCGGCCATCGTCGCCGCCGTGACCCGGCCCGAGCTCGACGAGATGAACGCCTTTAACGGGCAGGGTGCCAGATGGTGTGGGTGGACGCCATGATGCATGAGCTGCTCGACGTTCTGGGCATCAAGGCGCCGGTGCTGGTCGCCGGCCTTTCCGGCGGTATTTTGCGGGCTTTGTCGCGTCATCGCTACAAGGTCCGCGAAATGGTGGCCTCGCCGATCTGCGGCGCGCTGGCGGCGGCCTATCTGACGCTGCCGGTCGTGCATTATTTCCGCGCCGCCGGACTGCCCATTCCTTCTCCGGACGACGACACCACGACGCTCGCCGCGGCTTTTCTAATCGGCGTATCGGCGATGTGGATCTCGGATATCGTCTTCGAGGTGATCGTGCGCCGGTTCGGGCCGGTGAAGGAGGAGTAAGCCGCCCAAGCCTGACAAAAGAGTGACGTTCAGTTGAAGCCCGCGGCGCCGAAAGGTGCGGCGGGCTTTTGCATTTTCCCTGGCAATCTGTACGATCTTTTCTCTGCGAGGGCGGCTCGATCCGGCGCTTGCGAAACCAAGATACGCTTTAGGCCTCACGGGAGATGGTGTCATGATTGCCAGAGTCCTGACACAAGCGGCAGTCCTGACAGCCGGGGCGCTTCTGTTTGCCGCGACGGCCTACGCCCGGCCGGACAGCCGCGCGATGACGTGCGAACAGACACAGCTACTGATCCAGAGGCATCGCTCGGTAGTGCTCACCACCGGACGGAACACCTACGACCGATACGTCCGCCGATTCGGCAATGAATGCGACTGGCCGCAGGTGCCGGGCGCCGCTTATATCAAGACGCGTGACGGTCAATGTCTGGTCTATCGCTGCCAGGAGCCGGTTTTCGACCTCCCGAATTGAAGGCAGGGGCTTTTTCATCCGGCCGCCGACGCGGACAGCGAGGGCAGTGCGAAAGGCGGTGGCTCATTCTTCGTCGAAAGGACCACCTTCGCGTGCGAGATCGCGTGAAATAACGCGTTCATCGGTATCGTCCGGCAAGGCCTCGTCGCTTTCCTGGTAAGCGTTATCGTCGTCCTCCTCCGGCAGTTCGCCGTCTTTCTCGACGTCGTAACGGATGTCGCCGTTTTGCGGCACGCCGTCTGGGAGAATTCTCCCGCTCCGGATGGCATCCCAGTCCTGTTGCTGGATGGTCGGGCTCTCCGTCTCGTCGTCGGTTCGTTCTTTCCTGCGCGGTTCCATCGCTGGTTCTCCATAATGTCGGCGGCCCTGAACTGGCTCAGTGGTTGAACTCATAAGTCTGGCGGCCGGTTCCCGGGCCACTGCGGTCCGGGCGCATTGCCGCACGACGGAACCAATCGCGCCTGCCTGGCTTCACAAGTCAGACGATCCTGGCGCGAAAGGAGCTCGACATGAGACCGCTCATTTTCTTGCCGTACATGCTAGGCGCGCTGGTGCTGGCGGTGCCGGCGTCCGCGCAGCCGGGCGAACAGTCGCAATTCGACCGCTGCAAGGTCGAGCCGCCGGACAAGAACAGCCAGCAGCAGCAGCCGGCCGGCAACAATTTGTCCGATATGCTCGAGCCATGCGGTGGGGTGCTGAACCCGCCGCCAACGGGCGATCAGGGCATGGCGGCGCCGCCGCCGGATGAGGGTAGGACCCCGGTGATCAAGCCCGGCGATGTGCCGCCACAGCCGCCCAAGCAGTAGCCGCTTCATTTGCTGCCACAGGGGCTGCCCATGGGGCTGCGACGGGCGGTAACGCCGCGCCGTTCGAGCCGGCAGGTTTGTTGCAGTCGCCTAGGAACATTAGCTTGTCCTAAATGTTGTTTTAGACGCAGCCGATATCACCCCCTCCGGTATCGCTGCTGATCGGGAAACCGATCGGCCCGCGTCTTGCGACGCGGGCCACCGCAGTTCATCCGCAGTCCATTCGCCGCACGCACGGGCACTTCACCGCTATTCGATTAGCCGCCACTTACGGAACAACAAGGTGGCCTGGGCGTTTGCCTAGAGGGTTCGCCGCTTCGACCGGAATGCCGCGTCGCAACCGTAAAGGCGAGGCCCGTAACAACAGGAGTAGACGATGAAAATCCACCTTGTTCCTGCTGCGGCGGGATTGGTGTTGCTCGCCGGCGTCGGCGTGGCCACCGCAGACCAGGTGATTGTCACACCCGAACAGCAGACGGTCATCCGCGAATACGTCCACAAGCACCCGTTGGCGTCGATCAATCTTCTGGGGGTGGAGCTCAATATCGGTTCCACGTTGCCCGATACGGTCGAGCTGCAACCGATCGATGTTCCCGACGTGCAATACAGATACGTCGTCGTCGACGGTCGCACCGTGCTCGTCGACCCCGGCACGCGCAGGATCGTGCACGTCATCGAGTGACCGGCGTTCCCAAACCGCGAACCGGATTTGGAAAGGTCACGGTTTTATGAAATCGAGTTCCATCCCGAGCGATCGGGATGGAGCTGCCGCTGTCGTCTCGGAATAAGGAAGGAGCCATTCCCATGCTGCCGCATGTCGAGCCGACCAACGTGGCCGCAGCCGTCGACAAACTGCTTGCTGAACGAGGCGATGGCCTGCTGTCGATGAAGGCGGCGATAGCGCTGTTGCGCGAACGCACCGGAACGGAGCGCTCGGACGCCGATCTTGAAGGGCTGATCATCAAGAAGGCGGCGCTCCTCGGCGTTGCTGTCCTGTGTGACAGAGAGGCTCAATAACGGTGCCTGCCGCTCAAGACGCGGGTCGAAATTTCGGCTAGAACAAAGTTGCTTACGCATGAACCGAGCCGACGGAGGCAACAGTGACGGACAGGCAGGAACGGATTCGCCAGCGGGCACACGCGATCTGGGAACAGGCAGGCAGGCCCGACGGGGCGCATCAGCAGCATTGGGATCAGGCTACCGCCGAGATCGACGCAGAAACCGCCGCGCAGGAGACAGCCAGCCGGCCGAAGCCGAAACCACGCCAGCCTAAGCCGGCCACCAAGGAAGGAGCCAAACCCAAGGCGCGACCACGCAAAGCGTGAACTCGAGCGGATTTGATTCCATCGCTGGATCTCGCGGCCGGTCGGCCCATCGTAAGGCGGGACCAGTCCTAACCAGTCCCGCTGCCGCCCACCCTCGATGGTAAGCCTGATTGTCGTGGCTTACTACTTACCGCAATTGTTGTAGTTGACAGTCGGGGAAACCGTCCCGGCAGGCTTGTTGGACGCATCGGGTTGGGCACCTTGCGGGGTTGCAGGGCAGTTTTGATCCGCATTGGAGTTCATGGCACCCGTCGTGCGCATCGTGCTGCTGGTCGTGCCAGGGTCGATGCCATTCGGCTTGCGACGATGCTCTTCTCACTGCCAGGCGCATTGTTGTCCGAGCCGGCATTCTGGGCCATCGCCGCGGTCGCCAGACCGGCTGCAAGTATGGAGGCTGTCAGGATTTTCGTAAGCATGTTGATCTCCATCATTCGGTTGTCATCGCATGGCGACCGACCGTTGGGGCGACGTTCGTCTATCGCGGCGCCCATCAGTTGACGCTCGCATTGCTTCACCCGGCAGAGGACCTTCCCGAAGTAAAACTTTCGGAAAATTTCACTACAAACTTCACTCGGCTGTTGTGTGAACAGATACCATGAGGCCAGTAAGTTGATCGGCAAAGAAACCGATAATCTTCTTGCAAATTAGTAGGTATGCCACCGGCGATGTCGCGGGCTGTTCAGCGCAACTACAGCAAGGAGAGTGTTATGACCATCATAATCAAAACAATCACCGATGCGGTGGCGGGCAGCGCAGTTGTTTTCATGCTCTCGATGCCCGTGAATGCCGCGGACGGAATTGCCGTTGGTGTTGGCACTTCCATTGGCGGCAACGGCGGCATCAAAGCCGGCCTCGGCGCGACGGTTGGTGGCCGCCGGGGCATCAACGCTGGTGCCGGCGCAACGGTTGGGGGCAGCGGCGGCATCAAGGCCGGCCTCGGTGCGTCGCTGGGCGGCAGTCGCGGCATCAACGCCGGCGCCGGCGCAACGGTTGGCGGTTCCAGCGGCATTGCCGCGGGCGCCGGCGCGTCGGTCGGGGGCAGAAGCGGCATCAACGCCGGTGCCGGCGCCACGATCGGCGGTTCCGGTGGCATTGCCGCCGGCGCGGGGGTAGGTGTCGGCAGCGGCGTCAGGGCCGGCGCGGGGGTCGGGATCGGCAGCGGCATCAATGTCGGCGCCGGTGTCGGGATCGGCGGTGGTACCAATTCGAGCAATCCGTCCAACCCGGGCAGCCCGTCCAATCCCAACAATCCCAACAATCCCAGCAATCCCAACTTACCCCAGGTCGTCGCCGACATGTCGAGCGACAAGTTGGCCAGGATGAAGAGGCGCTGCGTCGACGTGCTCAGCAGCGAAGGCACTTATGACAGCGATTTGCGCCAGTTGTGCCTGCTGATCGCGCGCCGCTAGGGCGAATACATCGGAATGAAATGTCCGACCGGCCGAGAGGCCTTCGTCCACCAAACCTCCATCAGTCCAAAGCCCGCCATAATGGCGGGCTTTTTGCCGAGCACGTGGCGGCAGCATGACGGGGGCTCACAAGAGCACGCGCCTCAATGCGTTTGACGGCCAAAATCCGGCGAAACGGTCACCCCGCCCTCCAAGGCGTCCCGACCCAGCGCGGGACTGCTTTGCATCGGTTCGGGGCACGCGAACTCCGCCAGATCGGTTTCCGCGAAGCCGTCGAACTCGATAGCTGCGCCTTGGAGCTGGGCTGCTTGCATGACGAGCCATTCGATGTCTTCGCGCGCAACATTCTCGGCAAGGTTCTGCAGTCGCGCGGCTTCGGCGACAGCAGTCAGATTGATGGCAATCCCGGACCGCAATGTAGCTCGGACTCGGGAACTGACGTCTTCGTGCAGGCGAACCGAAAATCCGTAGCGCATGGAAAACCTTCCTTTCGGGAGCGGTTTGTCCCTCGTGTTCTACCATGCGCCCAGGGTCCGCGAGTGGCAAGCGAAAATCATCAAAAATCGTGTTGTGCCAAGTAGTTAGCGTATTTTGTTGATTGCCCATTTGATGCTTGATCCGCTTCATCGGACTTCTGCACGGATCATGCATCTGGAGGTCTTGACGTACTCTGCCAATATACCTAACTCTACAAAGAATTAGGAACATACTAACTCAGCTAATTTTAGCCTGGTATGGCTGGAGGCCGAGATGTCCGAACTGGAACGCCCGGAACGATTGCAGATCATGCTGACCGTCGATGAACTGGCGGCATTGGAGAACTGGCGCTTCGACAAGCGCATGCCGAGCCGGTCGGCTGCGGTACGCGAACTTTTGAGGCGAGGCCTCACAGCCGATGGCTTCCTGACGGCGGCGCATGGGACCAAGTCGCGCGACTTCGGCATTCTGCCGCATTCTGCCGATGGTGACGGGGCAGCCGAGGGGTCTTCCAGCAGCGAACAGTGAATCTCCAGCGACCCCGTTCGCCCGCCGCACCTCGCATGGCCTTCACGGCCACTGGGTATCATCAAGCAGCTTGGTTTATCTGTGTGGCCCCTCCGCCGTCGGTTGACAGAGCTGGCGTTGCAGATACATTGCACAGGACTATACAGGTGCAATGAACAGGTATGCCTATGGTCCGCCGCGTGGTCCCATCGTCTCCCGGTACGGGCAAGCCCGAACAGATCGCCACGGTTCTCGAACATGAAATCCGCTCCGGTGTTCTGGGCTTCGGCGACCGGTTGCAAAGCGAGAACGAGCTCGTCCAGCGTTTCTCCGTCAGCCGCAACACCGTTCGCAAGGGCCTCGAGGAACTGTCCAGCCGCGGGCTGATCACCACCAAGGTCGGCATCGGCTCTTTCGTCACCTTCGATGGCAAGCCCGTCGATGACTCAATCGGTTGGTCGCGGGCGCTCGCCAACGCCGGCGCAAATGCCGAGACGCGGACGCTGCGGCTCGAGGTGATCGAGGACCCTGATCTTGCCGCACTGCTTGGTATAGAAAACCCGTTTTTCATCGCTGTCGATCGGGTGCGCACCAATGCCAGCGACGGCCACGCTATCTCCATTGAGCGCAGCCGCCTGCCATTGTCACCCGAACTGGAGGACGTGCCGTTACGCGGTCTGCGCGAAGGCTCGCTCCACCAGACGCTCCGCGGCGCCGGTCTCATTCCAGACCATGGCGAGGAATGGGTCGGCATCGAAATGCTCAACCCAGAGGACGCCGCAATCCTCGGCTGCCCGCAAGGCACGCCGTTCCTGCGCGGTTGCCGCTTGACCCGCGCCGCCGATGACCGGCCGATCGAATATGTGACCAGCCTGCTCAACCCGGCGCATTTTGCGCTGCATATGAGGTTCTGAGTGATGCCGGACGACACCGGGAACATAACCGATCGGGCCATGGGAGCGCTTGTGGGCGGGGCACTGGGAGATGCGCTGGGAATGCCGACGCAGCTTTTGTCGCCGGCGCGGATTGCCGAACTCTACGGTCATGTCGAGGACTTCATTGCTCCTTTCGCCGACCATCCGGTGTCGAAGGGACTCCCGGCCGGGACGATCACCGACGACACAGAACAGGCGCTTCTGCTTGGCCGTATCCTGGTCGAATCCGGTAACCGGTTCGACCATGCGCGGTGGGTCAACGCGCTGCTCGACTGGGAACGCGATGTCAAGGCGCGCGGCAGCTACGATCTGCTGGGACCATCAACCAAACGCGCCATCGACGCCATCAATAACGGTATGCCAGCCGAGGAAGCGGGACGCAGCGGCGACACAAATGGTGCAGCCATGCGCATCGCGCCAGTCGGCATCATGATGCCGCCAGAGCCGCTTGACGCACTGGTCGGCAAAGTGGCCGAAACTTGCAGGGCGACGCACAACACGTCAATCGCAATCGCTTCGGCCGCAGCGGTCGCTGCCGCCATCAGTCGCGGCATCGCTGGCGGTGACTGGCGCGCCGCTTCCGACAGAGCCATCGCCGGGGCGAGGCACGGGGCAACGCTCGGCTATTGGGTGACCGGCGGTGACATCGCCGCGCGCATTGGGTGGGCGCAGAAGCTCGTACGCGGCAAGGAGACGAGCGACGCGATCCGGCTGATCACCGATTTGGTCGGCACCGGCGTCGCCAGTCAGGAGTCCGTTCCGGCTGCATTCGCGGTGCTGGAAGTCGCCGGCGGCGATCCCTGGCAAGCGGCAGTCATCAGCGCCAATCTCGGTGGCGACACCGACACGATCGGCGCCATCGCGGCCGGCATGGCCGGTGCCTGCACCGGCTTTTCCCGATTGCCACAAAAACACATCGCCCGGATCAAAGGCCTAGACATTGGGCGGGTGCGCGCGCTCGCCGCCGACTTGGTCGCCCTGCGGACGGCGAAGAGCAGGTCCGGCAAGGATGCGGCAGCATGAGCGGGCGTCTCGTCCACATCGGCAGCGCGGTAGTCGACTATGTCTACCGCATCGATGCCTTGCCGGCACCGGGCACGGAGAAGACCGCATCGAGCTTTGCACAAGTCGCCGGCGGCGGCTTCAACATGATGGTCGCGGCCAGCCGCACCGGCATGAAGGTGGTGTTCGGCGGCCAGCTCGGCAGCGGACCCAATGGCGACTTCCTGCGCGCGGCCTTAGCCACGGAGGGGATCGAGACACTGACGCGGGCATCGCCGGTTCTGGACAGTGGCAATTGCGTCGCCATGATCTCGAGCGATGCCGAGCGCACCTTTGTCTCGTGGCCTGGTGCAGAGAGTTTGCTCAGCCTTGACATGATGGCGCTCATTTCGGTCGCACCGGGCGACTGGGTGTTCACCTCCGGCTATACGGTTAGCTATCCGGGAAGCCGAGAGGCGCTTGTCGACTGGATCGAGGTGCTGCCGGCGGAAATTCCTTTGGTCTTCGATCCGACGCCGATCATTTCAGACATTCCGCGCACCATTCTCGACCGGGTGCTGGCGCGCACGAGCTGGCTGAGCTGCAACGCCGCCGAAGCGGCTGAGATCGCCGGCACCGGCGATGTCGAGGCTATTGCTGCCCGGCTGCTGGCCAGCCACTGCCCCAACGCGGCAGGCGTGGTCGTCCGCGCTGGCGCAAAAGGCTGCTTCGTGCGGCTGGCCGACGGCACCGCCCAAGATGTGCCCGGGTTCAAGGTCGCGGCGGTAGACACCAACGGCGCCGGCGACACTCATATCGGCGCCTTCGTCAGCGCGCTCTCGCACGGCGTGTCGCCGTTCGAAGCGGCGCGTTACGCCAATGCGGCGGCGGCGCTCTCGGTCACCCGCCATGGCGGGTCGATGGCGCCGAACGACCAGGAGATCCAGCGATTCCTCAGCCATGACGATCGACCGACGACCGTGCATGGCCGGAAACAAGAGGCCCATTTCTGACAGCCTAATGGGATAACAAGCCCGCCAACCGGGCAACAATGAGAGGAACGAACATGCGCATGCCCAAACTGACTGCTTTTCTGACGGCAACCGCTGTCTTCGCTTCGGCGCTTACGCTGGCCGCCAGGGCCGACGAGGTGCACGTACTCAACTGGAAGGGCTATGGCGCCGACGAGCCCTGGGCCATAGCCGCCTTCGAAAAGGCAACCGGCAACAAGGTCGTCAACGACTTTTTCAATTCCGAACAGGAAATGCTGACCAAGCTCAGGACCAATCCCGGCCTTTACGATGTCGTCATGATCAATGCCGCCTTCAACGATCAGGCGATGGCGGAAAAGCTCATTCAGCCGATCGACACGTCCAAGCTGGCGAACTATGCCGACATCAGCAAGGACAAGGCCGGATCATCGATGCTTGTCCATGACGGCAAGGTCTATGGGGTGCCGTGGGTTTGGGGGCTGACGGCGCTCGCCATCAACGACAAGTCATTCGACAAGCCGCCGACCAGCATCGCCGAAATGTGGGATCCCGCCCACAAGGGCCGCGTTACCATCCGTGACGATGCCGTCGAGGCCGTGCAGTTCGGCGCCATCGCTACCGGCCAGAACATCAACGACGTCAAGGACATGGAGGCGGTCAAGGCGAAGCTGACCTCGCTGATGCCGCAGATCAAGACGTTCTGGAGCTCGGAGAACGACTGGAACCAGATGGTTGCCTCCAACCAGATCGACATCGGCACCTATTGGAGCGGCTCGGCCGACCGCGCCAAGACGCATTTCAAGCTGCCGGTCTCGCTGGTCATTCCCCAGGAGGGTGCCGTCGCCTGGCTTGACGCCTTTTCCATTCCGGTCGGTTCCAAGAACGTCGCCGGGGCGCAAGCCTTCATCAACTACATGATCGACCCAAAGTTCTATGTCGAATGGGTTACCAAGGTCGGCGCGCCGGTGTCGGCCAACACCAAGGCGGTCGAAGCGCTGCCAGAGGGTTCCTTCAACCGCAAGGTGATGGGCGACCCGGCAGTCGCCAAGCGCATCCAGTTCCAGGCGCCGATTACTGACGCGCAGCGCGAGACCTATCTGGCGCTCTGGCAGCAGCTCAAGGTCGACGTGAAGTAACAGCAGAAGCCGCGATCAGCCGACCATCAATGTCGGCTGATCCTTCCTATCCTGGGAGGAGATGTCATGGCAGTACAGATCGCAGCCGCGTCGCGCAGCGGGCTGAGATCGGCCTTGCCGCTGTTGGCGCCTGCCTATCTCTGGCTGACGGTTGCAATTTTCCTGCCGCTCTCGGCCATGGTCTTCTTCTCCTTCATGACCGATCTGCCGCTATCGGGAAAGCCGTGGGCATTCACGCTCGAAAACTATGCCGCCTTCTTTTCACAAAGCCTTTACCTGACATTGCTGGTGGCCTCGCTGCGCCTCGGCCTCGAGGTGACGCTGTGGTGCATCGTCATCGGTTATCCCGCCGCTTACGTGCTGGCCAAGGTGCTGAAAGGCCGCAGCCGCGAGGCGATTTTCCTGCTCGTCATCCTGCCGTTCTGGTCGAACGGGCTGGTGCGCATCTTCTCGTGGGCGATGGTGCTGCGTGAAGGGGGCATTCTCGACACAGCGCTCAACGCCGTGCTGCCGTTCAAGATCAACATTGATCTCATGTATTCCTATCCGGCCGTCATCATCGGGCTGGTGCACTCCTACGTGCCTTACATGGTGCTGACCTGCTATCTGACCCTGCAGGCCATCGATGACTCGCTGATCGAGGCTGGGCGCTCGCTCGGCGCCTCGCGGCTGCAGGTGCTGAAGCGGGTCATCATTCCGCTGTCGATGCCGGGGCTAGTGGCGGGCGCAGTACTCATCTTCGTGCCGGTCGTTGGCTCGTTCATGGAACCGCGCATCCTCGGCGGCCGCACCGGCACCTTCTACGGCACTGTCATCGAGGACCAGTTCGTTGCCGTGTTCAACTGGCCGCTGGGTGCCGCACTGTCCTTCATCCTGCTGGCTGTGGTGCTGGTCATCCTGGCGGTTACTTCGCCGGTGCTGCGGAGGGCCGCTTAGTGGCGACGACCCGAATCCTGGAATGGCTCGGCCGGGTCTACATTCTGATGCTGCTCGCCTTCCTGTACCTGCCCATCATCATCATGGCGCTGATGTCATTCAACGTCTCGCCCTTTTACCAACTGCCGTTCGAGTGGACGACGGAATGGTATGCCTCGCTCTGGCAGAACAATCAGCTGATCGCGGCCACGCGAAACAGCGTCGAGATCGCCGTCATCACTACCATCATCTGCACCGCGCTCGGCACCGCGGCGTCGCTAGGGCTCTATCGCTACGACTTCCGCGGTAAGAAATTCCTGCAGGCGCTGCTGTTTCCGCCGATCGCCATACCGTGGCTGATCACTGGCACGGCGATGCTGATTTTCTTTTTCGGCGTTGGCATCGGCCGCGGGCTGCATGCCATCCTGCTCGGCCACGTGGCGTTGGCGCTGCCCTATGTCATCGTCGTCGTCTCGGCCCGGCTGCAGACATTTGCGCCAGAGCTCGAAGAGGCGGCGCGCTCGCTCGGCGCCAATCAATGGCAGGTGACGAACCGCGTCACGCTGCCCTGGATCATGCCGGGCGTCATTGCCGGCGGGCTGTTCGCCTTCGCCGTGTCCTTCGACCAGTTCGTCGTCTCCTACTTTCTGTCGACGCCCGGCCAAACGACGCTGCCGGTCGAAATCTACGCGGCGATCCGCAAGGGTTTCACGCCCGAGATCAATGCTGTCTCGACGATCATCATTGTTGTGTCGATGGCGCTGATGCTGCTGACGGCGCGCTTCTTCAAATTCGGCGGAGAGAAATAATGGCGGGCGTGCAGGTATCGAATGTGTCGCGCAGTTTTGGCGCGCACAAGGCGCTGGACGATGTCTCGATCGATTTCGCCGACGGCGGCTTCTACGCCCTGCTCGGTCCCTCCGGCAGCGGCAAGACCACGCTGCTGCGCCAGATCGCAGGCTTCGACTTTCCCGACTCTGGTCGCATCTCCATAGGCGGCGAAAGTGTTGAGCGGGTGCCGGTGGAGAAGCGGCGCATCGGCATGGTGTTCCAGAACTACGCGCTCTTTCCCAATATGAGCGTCTCCGACAATGTCGCCTTCGGACTGTCGGTGCGCGGCGAGCCCAAGGCGGTGATTGCCAGCGAGGTGCAGCGCGCACTCGACCTCGTGCAACTCGGCACGCTCGGTGGTCGCCGGCCGCACCAGCTCTCCGGCGGCCAGCGCCAACGGGTGGCGCTCGCTCGCGCGATCGTCACCACGCCGCGCGTGCTTCTCCTCGACGAGCCGCTCGGCGCGCTCGACAAGGCGCTGCGCGTGGACATGCAAATCGAATTGAAGCGTATTCAGCGCGAGATCGGCATCACCACGATCTTCGTCACCCACGACCAGGAAGAAGCGCTGACGATGAGCGACCGCATCGGCATTCTGCGCGATGGCAAGCTGGTGCAGGAAGGCCCGCCCGAGGAGATCTACGATCGGCCGAAGAGTGAGTTTGCCGCCACCTTCCTGGGCGACGCGAACATCCTTCGCGGCAACGCCACTGGTACGGGCATCCGGCTGCCTGACGGAACGGGGATTGCCGCAAGCGCGGGGGTTACGCTTGTCGCCGGCATGAAGGCGAGCTGCGCCGTGCGGCCCGAACGAATCCGCATCGCCACCAATGCCGGCGTTCCGGACCGAGCCCATGCCAACATACTCACGGGGCGGGTCTCCAAGCGTATCTTCGCCGGCAACAACAGCACATATTTTGTCGATCGCGATGGCCAGACAATCAAGGTCATCGTGCAGAACACCGGCATCGAAAAGCTGGCGGAAGGACAACAGGTGGTGCTGCGCTGGTCGTCCGAGAGTACGGTGCTGATCGACGCGAGCTAGCAGATCCAATCCTTCAGTCTTGCCAGGCGGTCGGCAATCGGGGAAAGCATGGTCGGGCAAACTCCGAAGCGGAATGCTCGATGCCCCTTGAATTGAATGCGGGCGACCAGTCGATGCTGCATGGCGAGCAAGGCTCGGCAGCGGCTGCCGCCATGAAGATCCTGGTCGCCTTCGCGAAGGCGGTCGACGCGCGCAAATTGCTGGACATTGCCGGTGCCCATATCGACGGCTGCCTCTATCACGGCCAGGCCAGCCTCGATTTCGTCGAAAGGCTGATCGAGGGCGGCGGCCGCGTTCGAGTGCCAACGACGCTGAATGTCGGCTCGTTCGATCTGATCCATCCTGGACTGGTGAAGATGACAGCCGCGGAAGAAGTGCCGGCGCGCCGTCTGATGAAGGCGCATCTGGAACTCGGCTGCCAGGCGACT
Organism: Mesorhizobium sp. M0189; assembly: GCF_040322135.1. Classification (NCBI taxonomy): domain Bacteria; kingdom Pseudomonadati; phylum Pseudomonadota; class Alphaproteobacteria; order Hyphomicrobiales; family Phyllobacteriaceae; genus Mesorhizobium; species Mesorhizobium sp. M0189. The sequence continues at coordinate 30,858 of NZ_JAMYSW010000024.1, read as the reverse complement.
TTCACCTGCGCGCCCTATCAGACGCGGTTTCGGCCAGGGTTTGGCGAGCAGATTGCCTGGGGTGAATCCAACGCCATCGTCTTTGCCAATTCGGTGATCGGTGCGCGGACCAACCGCTATGGCGATTTTATCGATTTGTGCTGCGCAATCACCGGGCGCGCGCCAGCCTGGGGGTTGCACCTGATCGAAAACCGGCGTGGCCAGGTACTGTTCGAGCTGACTGGCGGCCTCGAGCCTACCGACGCCCTGTTTGTCGGCGTCGGGCTGATCGTCGGGCAAAGGAGTGGCGACCGCATTCCGGTGATATCGGGCCTGCCGCCGCCGCGCGACGAGGACCAACTGAAGGCGCTGGGGGCGGCGGCGGCAACGACGGGCGCGGTGGCGCTATTTCATGCCGTCGGCATCACACCGGAGGCGAAGACCCGCGATGAGGCGTTGCACGGCCTGGTGCCGGAGCAAAAAATCCGTATCAGCTGCGCCGACATCGACCATGCTCTGGCCAGGCTATCGAGCGTCCCCGACGGTGTGCTGCTTGCCGCCGTCTCGTTAGGCACGCCGCATTTCTCCTACGAGGAATGGATGCGCCTGTTGCCGTTGCTGCGCGAGGTCGCGCCGGGCAGAGGCGTTCCGATCTATGTCAACACAGGGCGTGCCACCCTGGCGCGGCTGCAGGACGAAGGCGCACTGGCCGGCATGGGAGCATTCGGCCTCGTTCCGGTCGCCGACACCTGCACTTACGTCACCACGATCATCGAGCGGCTCGACGGTGTGGTGATGACCAATTCGGGCAAATGGGCGCATTACGCACCTGGCAATATCGGTGTCTCGGTGGCCTTCGGTGACATGGAGGACTGCGTCCGCTCGGCTGCTGCCGGCCGCGTCGTGCGAGGCGCGCCATGAGGGGGCCGGACAGAACAGGTACATTCCACCTTGCCGGCTCGGCACAAGGCCCGGCGCTGGTGCTTTCGCAGGCGCTCAGCTTCTGGGGCGGAATCGACGTCGAAACGGGCGACATCATCGACCATTCGCACCCGAACCTCGGCGGCAACATCGCCGGCAAGATCCTGGTGATGCCGAGCGGGCGGGGGTCGTCGTCCTCGTCTTCGGTTCTGGCCGAAGCGATCCGCAGGGGCACGGCGCCGGCCGGCATTATCCTGGAGCGGCCGGACCCGATCCTTGCCGTCGGCGCCATCGTTGCCGAATTCCTCTATGAAATCAGCATGCCGCTGGTCGTCTGCGAGATATCAGGCATTGTCTCCGACGACCGGATCGCAATCGATCTGGGCGAAGATGCCCAAGCGATGGTGAGCAAGATCTAGCCGGCCATCAGTCCCGCCGCGCCCCGCCGCCAGTAGGCTGCCGCCAATGTTTCGTTGCGGCCGAGCGTCAGCGTGCCACGCCAGTGTTCGCGCACGGTCCTGGCGGCGGCTGCTTCGGCCGCGAACCAGCCGAATGCCGAACCGGTCGGCCATGCGACCGACCGGATGGCGCGCGCCAGCCTGTCGTCGAGCCCGGCCGGCACGCTATTTCTCGGCAGCCAATGCAGCTCGATACCGGTCTTGTTGTCGATGGCCTGCCGTTCGCCGTCGTCGGCGATCTCTATGAAGGCCACGCCTTTGGTCTCGGCGGGCAGCGTCTCCAGCATGCGGGCCAGCGCCGGCAGGCCGGTTTCGTCGGCGCCCATGAGATACCATGATGCCGGTCGTACCGGACGGCCGACCGGCCCCATGATGCCGATCTTCATGCCAGGCGCCGCCTGCATGGCCCAGCAGGCGCCGACGCTGTCGCCGGGATGGATGAGGAAGTCGACGTCGATGATGCCGTTTTCGACGTCGAGGGCTCGAATGGTATAGACGCGCGCTACCGGGCGCCTGTCGTCCGAGGGCCAGGCCGGCAAGCCATTGCTGCCAAGCACGGGCCAGAGCGGATCGGGGACATCCCTGGTCGGGAACAGCATGCGGATATGCATGCCGCCGAATTTTGCGAAGCGCGTCAAATCCTCGCCGGCGAAGCGGATGCGGCGCATATGCGGGGTCAGGTCGCCGACCTGGGTGACGACCATCTCACGGAACTGCGCAAGGCGGGTTTCTTCGGCGAGATCGCCGGTCCAGACGATCTCGGGTTTTTCTTCCTTGGCATAGACTTCGACAGCGGTAGCCAGCAGGTCCTTGATGCGGGCCAGCCCATCGCGGTCGGCGGCGTTGGCCCGCATCACCAGCCGCTCCATGTCAAGGGACGCGTCGCCGAAGGCGAAGCGGAAGTCGAGCCGCTGCCCCTCGCGCGAGGCATCGGCATCGAAGCTTTGCAGCCTGTCGCTGATGCGGTCGATGTAATGCGGCAGGTTGCGCAGGTTCAAGCGCGCTTCGCAGGCCAGTCCGCTCGCTGATGCTTGCCTCATTCTCAACCTCCGATCCTGCCTGTGAGCGCCACCTTGAAGGTGCGGCCCTTGCCCTGTTCCGTTGCCGCCGTCGTCGACCAGGCGCTTTGCGGGTCGGTGTAGGCGGTGTTGAAGACGTTATCGACGCCGAAATCGAGCTTGGCATGGTCATTGATGCGCCAGTTGGCAAAGACGTTGACCAGGTCGAAGCCTTCATCGACCACGGGCGGCGCGTCGGGGTTGGTGCGGCTTGTCCGGGTGATCTTGCCGACGCTGAGATATTGCGCACCGACGGTGAACTGGTCCTCCAGCATGCGGAAACCGACGGTCGCCGAGAAGCGGTCGAGCGGCGTGTTGTTCAGCGCCTGGCCGGAGTAAACGCCGCTGACGACCTTGGCGTCGATCAGGGCGCCGGCGAGGTTCACGAAACCCCAGCCATAGTCGTAGACGGCCTCGGCCTCGATGCCCTTCAGCCGTGCGTCGCCGATGTTGATCGCCGTGCGCGGCAACACAGTGAGGTCGACGTCGATATAATCTTCGACGGCGGTGTGGAAGACGTTGACCTTGGCACGAAACAGGTCACCCGCGGCCAGCACATCGTCATATCTAAGATTGATCCCGGCTTCCCAGTTCTTCGCCGTTTCGGGCTGCAGAAGCAGGTTGGGCTGGTAGCTGTCGCCGCCGCCATGCGCGCCGCCGCCGCGGTAGACGTCCTGCAGGCCCGGCGCCCGGTAGCCTTCCGAATAGGTGCCGTAAAGCTGGAAACCTTCCAATGGCGTTAACCCGACGGTGAGGCGCGGCGACCAGCGGTCGCCGGAAATCGAGGCTTCCGCCGGCGGCACGGTCTTTGTCTCACCGTCGAGTTGATAGCCGTCATAGCGCATGGCGGCGATGAGCTGCAGCCAGTTCTCATAGTCGCCCTGCCATTGCAGGAAGCCACCATAGCCCTGCTGTTCGCCGGCGCCGAAATGCGCGGCGTCCGACGAAGCCTTCAGATAGTAGTAATCGAGGCCGTAGGTGAGGGTGTGAGCGATCTCCCAGGCATCGAAGCGTGAGGAGTTCTTCAGGTTGAAGCCGCTCGTGGCGACGTCGTAGTAGCGGAAGTTGCCGATCGCCGTTGCCGGCCAGACCTGCGTCTGCTCGGCGCGCGTGCGGTTGTGGTAGGCGTTGACACTGAGGTCGACCAGCTCGTTGTCGTCCGGCCTCCACGTATAGCCAGCCGTGTAGGTCTGGTTGGTCGTGTCGGTGTCGTAGCGGCTCAGCGTCGGCGAGGTCGAGCCGCTCGATCCGGTGACCTGGTCGCTGTAGCGCTGAAGGATCGCGCCGAGCTTGAGCTCGTGGCCGTCGGCGGGCCGCAGGGTCGCCTTCACATAGCCGCTGGTGATGCTCTCTCCGGTCCATGGCACGGTGTCGCCATTGCCATCGGTGTAGCTGTCGCGGTCGCGGTAAATGACGTTGCCGATGATGTCGGCGTCGTCGCTGAAACGGTAGGCACCGGTGGTGCTGGTGGTGAAGCCGTCGCCATTACCCTCATAGCCCAGCTTTTCGCTCAGCGCCCAGCGTTCCTCCTGCTTGAGGAAATCGCCGGCATCCCTGGTTTCGAAGGAGACGACGCCGCCGATGCCGCCCGAACCATAGGCATTCGAGACCGGGCCGCGAATGACGGTCGCTTCCTTGATCAGTTCCGGCTCGACATAGAATGAGCCCGAGCCGTGGCCGACGCGCCAGTAATCCTGGCGGGCGCCGTCGAGCGTCACCACCACGCGGCCATATTGTTCGAGGCCGCGAATGTTGATGGCGGTCGCCGGATCGTCGCCGTTCATCGAGGCGGCAACGCCGGGCGTGGTGCGGAACATGTCGGCGGCGGTGTCTGGCTGGATGCGTTCGAGTTCTTCCTGATCGACGGCGCTGATGGCGGCCATCGATTCGATGATCGCCGTCTTGATCATCGTCGCCGAGATGGTGATCAGGTCGAGCACGGTCGGCTCGTTCTGCCCAGTCCTGGCCTGCTGGGGCGGCTTGACCGGCCGGTCGGCCTTGGCGGCGGCGCCCTTCTTCTCCGGCTCCTGTGCTGCGGCGGGCGGCGCGGCACACAGGCCGAGCGCGAAGGCGAGCGCGGTGCACGCCATCAAGGTTTTGTTGCTTGTCAGTTTCATGCGTGCAGCCCCGGAAAAGCAAAGATTGCTGGCGGCGGCCGTTGGCCCTGGCTGGCATGATGGAGAAGCCTCGACACGCGGGCCGGGCAGGGCTACTTATTAAAACATGATGATAATAGTCAACTTAATTTTACAGGCCGCGACCATGACCGAATTATCTAAAATGGAGCAGCGAAACGGCGGGGTCTGCAGCGGTAGACGGTGGAGGCAGACGCGCTGGTTTCAATTGGGCGGGATGGTGGCGGTGCTGATGCTGGCGCTTTCTGCTCTTGCGCCGTCTTGCGGCTTCAAGGCGCTGGCCGCCGAGACGATTGTCGATGCATCGGGGCGCACCGTCGCGACCGGTCCGGGAACCAGGATCCTGACACTCGGTTCCGATGTTACCGAGATCGTCGATGCGCTGGGTGCCGGCGAGCGGATCATCGCCGTCGATCGCGGCAGCAAATATCCCGCTTCCGTCGCGCAAAAGCCCAATGTCGGCTACCGGCGCAGTTGTCCGCCGAAGGCTTGGTCGCGCTTCGCCCGGACCTGATCCTGGCGGCCGAAGACAGTGGGCCGCCGGAGGCGATCGAAGTGCTCAAATCGCTGGCGATCCCGATTGTTCTTGTCCCGGAAGACAACAGTCCTCAAGGCATCGACCACAAGATTACGTTGATCGCTGCCTCGCTCCACCTCGAGGACAAGGGCAGGAAGGTTTCAAGGCAAGTGCTCGACGCCTTCCAGGCCGCTGCCGACCTGGCCGCGAAAATGCCGGCCGAGCGCCGCAAGAAGGTGGTGTTCTTCCACGGCCTCGTGCGGCTGAGTGCTGCCGGTGCGGGCACTGCGGCCGACGCGATCATCCGCTATGCCGGCGGCATCAATCGATGGCCGTAATGCAGGGTTACAAGGCAGCGTCGGAGGAGAAGCTGATCGAAATGGCGCCCGACGTCATCCTGATGATGAGCGACGGCAAGGGCGGACCCACCGCCGAGCAGGTGTTCGCCACGCGCGCGCTGAGCGCCACGCCGGCGGCGAAGGCAAAGGCGCTGATCGTATTGGACGGCGCCTATATGGTCGGCTTTGGCCCGCGCACCGCCGATGCAGTCCGCGACCTGGCGCAGGCGCTGTATTCGGAGACAGCAGACGCCGACTAAGTCATGAACTTTATGACGTCATGTTCAGTGGGTACTCGCGCCCCATCTGCCCCAAGCTTCCGTTCAGATCTCCGGGATGCTTTCCCTAAAGATCACCTGCAGCCTTGGCTGGTGCAGTTCGTAAGGCAATCCCCTGACCGCATGGGTCAAGGTGTTGAGCGCTTCGCGGGCTTCGACGCGCGGGTTCTGGTCGATGACCGCGTCGAGCGTGCCGTCGAGCAAAAGCTCCTTGGTGCCTTCCGTTACTTCATGGCCGAGAAAGACCGTCGACAGTGCACGCCCGCGTTCCCGTAGCGCGCGGGCGATGCCGGTGTTGCCGGCGCCGACATTGTAGATGGCGGCCAGGTCCGGGTGCCGATCCAGCAGGGCGGAAGCCTCCGAATAGGCCTTTTCCCGATCGTCGAGCATTTCGCGCATCTCGACGATCTGCAGATTGGGCGATTCTTCCGTCAGTATGTGGCGGAAGCCCATCTCGCGCTCTTCGTGGCCGCGGTAGGAGAGCGAACCGGCGAACAGCGCGACCTTGCCCGGACGCCCTGCACCCATGAAGCGGTTGAGCAGGTAGCCGGCGAGCCGGCCGGCGGCGCGGTTGTCGATGCCGATATAGGCGACCCGCGGCACATGCAGGATGTCGGAAGCGATGGTAACGACCTTGACCCCGCTGGCCGAAAGCGAGCGGATCGCCTCGCGCACCGTCGGATGGTCGAGTGCGATCACACCGACGCCTTGCGTCTGTCCGTGCAATTCCTGCAGCAGCCGGGCAAGCCGGTCCGGATTGAAGCCTTCGATAGTGGCGACGCGGACGTCGAGGTCCGGCCGCGACTGCGCCTGCGCCTCGATCTGGCGGTGCAGCATCTTGATGAAGGAATTGGTGCCGGCGGGCAGGGCGAAATCGAGCCGTATAACCTCACCAGGTATCGCGTTGCGCGAGTTCGGATTATTCGAATTTTCAGCGATATAGCCAAGCCGTTGCGCCGTTTCGAGCACGACCTCGCGGGTGCGCGCCCTGACCCCGGCGCGGTTGTTGAGCACACGGTCGACCGTAGCGGCGGAAACGCCGGCTTCCCGGGCTATGTCTGTCAGGGTGGACCGCACTGTCGATCACCTCATTCCAAAATGCGCCAAGGGCGCATCGAGATTACGCATTTCATGGGTCCGCTGTCGAAGCGGCAGCTTCATCGCCAGCCGCGATTCTGATGGGAAATGATGTAACCAGCCTTGGCCGATACGCAAGCTGCCGCGCTACACCAAAATGCCGAAACGGACCAAAGCGGGGAGGTGGGCAGCCTGGCTCCCTCAAATTCAAGCACCGGCTTCAGTGTGAGTGCCTTGATACACGCCATTCGTCCCCTCCCATGAGATGTTATGAGGTGTCTTGATTATTTATGATGTTGACAGGCTTCGTATAGTGCCGTCAATATCCATCATAAGGGCCGTGGAGGAACAAGGCCCTGAGGGAGGAGTTCCAATGTCGAATTTGATCCGCGTGTCGCGGCGCCGTTTGCTGGCGTCCGGTGGAAAGGCGGCAGTCCTTGTTGCTGCCGCAGGTATCGCACCGAAATTCATTCGCCCAAGCCGTGCCTATGCGGCCGATGCCCTGGCGCCCGGCATGATCGGTGGCCCGACGGGCTTCGACGGCTCGGAGCGCTATCAATATGGCGCCGACACGCCCGAGGGCCGCGCCATTGAGGCGGCCAAGGCGATGAAGGGCGCCGGCAAGGCGCCGGCCAAGATCGTGCTTGGCCTGTCCGATGGTTCGATCGGCCAATTGACACAGCCGTTTCCGGCCGGTGCGCCGTCGATCAAGGATCTCTGGGAGAAGGAAACCGGTATTCCGCTCGAGATCGTCGGTGTGCCGAATGGCCAGGAATTCACCAAGACGATGCAGGACATCTCCACCAAGGGTGGGGCGTATGACATCTACGCGGTCGAATGGAACCGTCTTGGCGACCTCGCCGAAACCGGGGGCATCCTCAAGCTCGACGACTTCGTCGCGCAGTACAAGCCGGAATGGGACGATCCCGAGCGCGGCTATGTCAATGGCGCCAAGGGCGTCTCGCTGCTCAATCAGTATCGCGGCTCGACCTATGGCGTGTCGCTGGATGGCGACTTCCAGACCTGGGTCTACCGCACCGATCTGTTCGGCGACGCAGCCGAGAAGAAGGCCTTCTCCGACAAATACGACTATGAACTGGCGGCGCCGAAGACCTGGAAGCAGCATGACGAGATCGCAGCCTTCTTCCAGCGCCCGGACAAGGGCCTGTTCGGCTCGACCGATCTGCGCAACCAGGGCTGGGGCTATACCAACTGGTATCAGCGTTATGTCTCAATGGCTTCGCCCAATCAGTTCTTGTTCGACGATACCGGCAAGCCGCTGATCAATTCGGAGCAAGGTATTGCGGCGACCAGCGAGTACATCGCGTCGCTTGCGCACCATTCGCCGGATGCGATCTCCTGGGGCTGGCCGGAGCAGTACGGCAATTTCGCAAAGGGCGGTGCGGCCATGACCTGCGCCTTCTCCAATCTGCCGAAATTCCTCGATAATGCCGGCAACAAGGATTCAGCTGTCACCGGCAAGATCGGCTCGATGCTGCCGCCCGGCCGCGAGATCGAGGGCAAGCTGGTCAGCCGTTCGGTGCTGTGGCTCAATCTGTCGGCGTCGGTGTCTTCGCAGGCCAAGAACCCGGAGGCCTGCTACCTGTTCCTGCAATGGCTGGGATCTAGTCGCATCTATGCGTGGATGACCGCCAACCCGGGCGGTTACTTCGATCCGTTCCGGCTGTCGGATTTCTCCGATCCGCTGGTCCGCCAGACCTATCATGCTTACCACATGGACGTGGTGCGCGAGACGGTCGCCCGCACCGTGCCCACCATCAACTATCCCGGCGCCACCGCCTTCCACAATGCGCTGGACGAGAACCTCGTCGCCGCGCTGACCAAGGCCAAGACAGCAGAGCAGGCGATGGCCGACACCGAGGCCGAGTGGAAGAAGATTGCCCGCCGCACCGGCGAGGAGAAGCTTCTCGAAGCCATCAAGACCAACAAGGAGGCCTGGCCCACCGTTCTCGATCCGATCGCCTGATCCTCCCGGATCTTACCAAGAGGGGAGGAGTGATTGCTCTTCCCCTCGATAACGAAGGACCCAGCAAAGCCGCAAGATGAAGCGTTCAGTTCCTTTCGAGATATTCCGCTATGCCGCGATCTTTGCGGCAATGGCGGTGACGCTGGTGCCGATCCTGTGGATGATGTCGATGGCGTTCAAGCCGATCGCCGAATGGTCGGCGACCGGCGCCGACCTGACCTGGTGGCCGAAGAACCCGACACTCAGCAATTTCCGCTTCGTCTTCGGTGAATCGACCAACAATCTTATCGTCGCGCTCGACCGCACAGCTTTGAAGCCGATCCTGTCGTCGCTGCTGTCGGCCACGTTCGGCACGGCGATCGCCATGTCGGCGGGCACAGCGGCGGCCTACGGGCTGTCGCGCTTCAACTCGGGCCAGAACCTGCCGCTGGCGCTGATCCAGCTTCGCCTGTTTCCGCCGATGGCGGTCATGACCCCGGTGATGATCATGTGGGCCTTCCTCAACTTCACCGACAGCTGGTGGGGGCTGTCGCTGATCTACGGCATCGTCACGCTGCCTTTCGCCTTCTGGCTGATGAAGACCTTCTTCGACGACATGCCGCGCGAGATCGAGGAGGCGGCACTGGTCGAGGGCTGTTCGCGGTGGCGCGTCTTCACCCGCATCACGCTGCCGATGATGCGGGCGCCGCTGGCCAGTGCCGCGCTGTTCGTCTTCATCCTCAACTGGTCGGACTATCTGATTGCGCTGCTTCTGACGACGCGCGAATGGGTCACGGTCCCGGTCTACATGGCCTCGCTGTCCTCCTCGATGACCGGACAGCTCTACGGCGCCAAGGCAGCTCTCGGCCTGATCGCCGCGGTGCCGCCGGTGATCATGGGCATCGCCATCCAGCGTCATCTGGTGCGCGGGCTGACCTTCGGGGCGCTCAAGCAATGAGCTCGGTGACAGCCACGATTTCGGAGGGCGACATGCAAGCCTCCAAGGCGGCGTCGGTGTTGCCGGACGAGGGCGCGCGGCTCGGATTCCGGCTGACCCTGCCGGCGCAGATCCTGGTGCTGTTCATCGCCGTCTTCCCGCTGCTGATGCAGCTCTACATCAGCCTGACCGACTGGTCGCCGCTGTCGGGCACCGGCTGGTGGAATGCCTGGTCGATGTGGAACAGTTTCGCCAATTACACCGACCTTGCCGCGGACGCGCGCTTCTGGAGCGCGCTGAAGCGCACGGCCATCGTCATGATCGTCTGCGTGCCGGCGGAGTTCCTGCTCGGCCTCGCGCTGGCGACGCTGTTTGCGGACGAATTTCCCGGCAAGCGGATCTTCTATTCGATCCTCTTGATGCCGATGATGGTGGTGCCGGCGGTGGCCGGCTACATGTTCTTCATGCTGTTTCAGTCGGGCGGCCCGGTCAACGACATCCTGTCGGCGATGTCAGGCTTTCCCGTCACCATCGCCTGGCTCTCGGATCCGACGCTGGCGCTGATCGCGGTGATGGTCGCCGACATCTGGCAGTGGACGCCGCTAATGTTCCTGATCCTGCTTGCCGGCCTGGTCGGCGTGCCGGAGGACCAGATCAAGGCGGCGACGCTGCTCGGCGCCAACCCCTGGCAGCGCTTCGTCACCATCGTGCTGCCGAAGATGAAGACGATCATCATCATTGCGCTGGCGATCCGGGTGATCGAGAACTTCAAAATATTCGACACCCTCTACATCATGACCGGCGGCGGTCCCGGGGTCGCTACCGAAACCATCTCCGTTTACATCTACAAGCTCACCACGCAGGACCTGATCTGGAGCTATGTGGCGGCAATCGCGCTGGCCATATTGATCGTGCTGTCCATCGCCGCTGTGTTTGCCATGAAACGCATGGCCCGGGTACGCGAGGTGGCGGCATGAGCACGATCCATCTGCAAAACCTTGTCAAGAAATTTGGCGACTTCACTGCGCTGCAGACGATGGATCTGGCCATTGCCGACGGCGAGTTCATGGCGCTGCTCGGGCCGTCCGGCTGCGGCAAGTCGACGACGATGAACATGATCGCCGGCATGGAAGAGCCGACCAGCGGCAAGATCCTGTTCGGCGAACGCGACATGGCCGGCGTGCCGATGGGGCGGCGCGGCGTCGGCTTCGTCTTCCAGAACTATGCGATCTTCACTCATATGAGCGTGCGGCAGAACCTCGCCTACGGCCCGAAAATGCGCGGCGCACCAAAGGCCGAGATCGACCGCCGCGTCGGCGCCATTGCCGAGATGCTGCAGCTGACGCCGCTGCTCGACCGCAAGGCCGACCGGCTTTCGGTCAACATATTGCAGCGGGTGGCGATTGGCCGTTCGGCGATCATGGAGCCGGCGATCTTCCTGCTCGACGAGCCACTGTCCAATGTCGACGCCGCCTTCCGGGCGGTGATGCGGACCGAATTAAAGCAACTGCAGCGGCAGTTCCGGCAGACCATGGTCTACGTCACCCACGATCAGCTCGAAGCGATGACCATGGCCGACCGCATCGCGGTGATGGACCACGGCGTGCTGCAGCAGGTCGGCACGCCACTGGAAGTCTACAACAACCCGGCCAACGTCTTCGTCGCCCGCTTCATCGGTGCGCCGGGCATGAACCTGCTCAAGGGCTGGTTGGCGGAAAGTGACCGTGGCCTGGTCGTCGATCTTGGCCCACTCGGGGCGACGCCGCCGCTGCCGGTCGAGATCGCCGATGCCGCCAGCCGGATGCGCGGCGAGGTGTTTTATGGCTTTCGACCGGAGCAGGTGACGCTGGCCGAAAGCGGCCGTGGCCTCTGCATGCCGGTGAGTTTCGTCGAGCGGATCGGCGCGCGCACCATCATCCATCTTGGCGAGGGAGAGACCGCGGTGAAGGCGGTGTTCGACAATGATGTCGGGCTGGCGATCGGGCAGACAGCCGTCGTCGCGCCTGCGGCGGAGGCGGTGCGCGTCTTCGACGCCGCTACCGGCCTTGCGTTGAGAGCAGGTTGAGATGGCCGATATCGTTTTCCGTAATGTGACAAAACGCTATGGCGGCACGCTGGCTGTCGACGATGCCTCGTTCGCGGTCAACGACAACGAGTTCTTCTGCTTCTTCGGGCCGCCGCTGTCGGGCAAGTCGACGATACTCCGTCTGGTGCTCGGGCTGGAAACCCCGGACACGGGCGAGATCCTGATTGGCGGCAAGCCGGTCAACACGGTGTCGCCGGCGGAGCGCAATGTCGCCATGGTGTTCCAGAATCTGGCGCTGTTCCCGCATATGAGCGCGCGCGACAACATCCGTTTTCCTTTGGTCGAGCGGAAGGTGGCAGAAGCCGAGATCGAAAAACGCGTCGCCGATGTCGCGGCCAAGCTGCATATCAGACATATCCTGCACAAACCGCCGGCGCAGCTTTCCGGCGGTGAGCGGCAGCGCGTCGCGATCGCCCGCGCGCTGGTGCGTGATCCGGCTGCCTATTTGATGGACGATCCGATCTCGGCGCTCGACGCCCGGCTGCGCGAGGAGACGCGCGTCGAGCTCAAGCGCATCCAGCGCGAGCTCGGCAAGACGCTGATCTATGTCACGCACGACCAGGAAGAGGCGATGTCGGTCGCCGACCGCATGGCCATACTGGAGAGCGGCAAGATCAGGCAGATCGGCGCGCCGGCCGAGATCTATGACCGGCCGGCCAGCACCTATGTGGCGCGGCTGCTCGGCTCGCCGATGATGAACATATTGAAGTCGGTGCACGGCGCGGAAGGCGTGGAGGCGGCCGAAGGCACGATCCGCATCGCGGACAAGGCGGCGCCGGCCGATGCCGTCGAGATCGGGCTCAGGCCGGAAGACATCAAGGTCAAGGCCTGGTCGGATGGAATCTCGGACGGGGGCGCGGGCCGCCCGGCGCGAGTGTTCGAGGTCGAGCCGCTCGGCGGCTACACCGTGGTGACGCTCGCCGCCGGGCAGGCGCGCCTGCGGGCGCTGTTGCGCGGCCAGCCGGACATCAGGCCGGACGCGATGGTGGCGATATCCTGCGAGCCGGGCAGGGTGCATTATTTCGGGCAAAGCGGGGAAGCGCTGGCAAGATGACGGCGGCTGCAAGAAACGAGCTTCGGGAGGAACATATGGCAAGCGAAGAAATAGCGGGCAACGGCTTCGAGCCGGACGTTAAAGTCCGCACCAGGGAATACAGGATCGGCTGCGTCGGCGCCGGTATGATCATGGCCGAATGTCACCTTGCCGCCTACAAGGAAGCCGGTTTTCCGGTGGTGGCGATCGCCTCGCGCACCAAGGCCAGCGCCGAGAAGGTCGCCAAGCGCTGGGATATCCCGACCGTCCATAACACGCCGGAACAACTCATCGAGGACAAGAACGTCGAGATCATCGATCTTGCCTTTCCGCCGGACCAGCAGCCGGCGCTGATCCGCCATGCGCTGAACCAAGCACATATCAAGGCGATCCTGGCGCAGAAGCCACTGGCGCTGTCGCTCGATGAAGCCGTCAAACTGCGCGACGAGGCGGCCAAGGCCGGCAAGATCCTCTCGGTCAACCAGAACATGCGTTACGACCAGTCGATGCGCGTCTTGAAGCAGATCATCGACAGCGGCGCGCTCGGCGACATCGTCTTCGCCCAGATCGACATGCATGCGATCCCGCACTGGCAGACCTTCCTCGAGGACTATGACCGGCTGACGCTCGCCAATATGAGCGTCCACCATCTCGACGTACTGCGCTTCTTGTTCGGCGATCCCCTGGAGATCACCACCCTGACCCGCAAGGATCCGCGCACCCGCTTTGATCATTCGGACGGCATCATCGTGTCGACGCTGCGGTTCCCGTCCGGCGTGCTCGCCGTATCGCTGGAGGATGTCTGGTCCGGTCCGCGCCAGGAGGGCTACCAGGACGACCAGCACATCAACTGGCGCGTCGACGGCACCAAGGGTGTCGCCAAAGGCACCATCGGCTGGCCGACGGGCGCTGCGTCGACGCTGACCTACGCCTCGACCGAGACCACCGATGGTCAATGGGTGACACCCAGCTGGGACACGATGTGGTTCCCGCATGCTTTCATCGGCGTCATGGAGCAGCTTCAGCACGCGGTTAAGACGGGCGAGCCGCCAGCGCTGTCCGTCGCGGACAATGTCAAGACCATGGCGCTGGTCGAAGCCGGCTACCGCTCGATCGACAAAGGCCGGACGGTCAAGCTTTCCGAAATATCAACTGACTGAATCACTTACAGGGAGGAATTCACACCATGATGCAGGCAGGTATTTTCACGGGTTATTTCCCGTATGGCCTCAAGGAAACCGCGCAGAAGATCCGTGCGCTCGATTTCAACACCGTGCAGCTCGACCTGCATTTCAGGGATATCGACCTGTCGTCCGGGCAGATCACCAAGGACAGGGCCAAGACCGTCCGCGATACGTTCCGCGACCACAATCTGCCGATCTGCTGTGTGTCGGGCTACACCAACATCATCCATCCGGATATGGGCGAGCGCGAGAGGCGCGTCGGCTATTTGAAGGAGATCATCCGCAACGCGCGCCATTTCGGCACCCCTTACGTGATCTCGGAAACGGGTACCTACAACACCGAATCCGACTGGGTGCATCACCCGAAGAACAAGACCGAGGAAGGGTTCGAGGAATGCCGCAAGGTCATCGCCGACCTTGCCCAGACGGCCTATGACCACGGCGCGGTCTTCCTGCTCGAAACCTATGTCAACAATGTCGTCGGCTCGGTCGAGGAGACGGTGAGGATGTTCGCGCAGGTCGACCACCCAGGCCTCGGCCTGTTGATGGACCCGACCAACTATTTCGAAACCCACAATATCGACCGGATGGATCAGATCCTGAACCAGGTGTTCGACACGCTGACCGACAAGATCAAGATCGCCCACGCCAAGGACGTCAAGCGTTCCGGCGGCGACAAGTCGGAGAAGCACGCAGACATTGGCGACGAGGACGCGCTGGAGAGCCACACTTTCCGCGGCGTCGGTGAGATCGAGCTGCCGGCGCCCGGCCTCGGTTCGCTGAACTACGACCTTTATCTCAAGCGGCTGGCCGAAAAGCACCCGAACATCCCGGTCATCATCGAGCATCTTTCGGAAGACGACGTGCCGCGCGCCAAGAAATTCCTCGATGGGAAATTCCGCGCCAACGGACTGTGATGGCGCGGTTCGGCTGCGAAACAAGGGAGGAAGAGAAATGTTGAAATTCGCGTTGAAAATCGCGGCTGCCGCGACGGTTCTAGCCGGTGCAACGCTGGGTACTCCGGCGGTGGCGCAGGACGCCCAGAAGACGTTCTACCTGTTGTCGCATGGCGGCCCGTCGGATGCCTTCTGGATCGACTGGAATGCCGGCGCGACCAAGGCCTGCGACCAGCTCAAGGTGACCTGCAAGATCTCGTTCAGCGGCGGCGACATGGCGGCGCAGAAGGAAGCCTTCAACTCGGCACTCGCCGCCAAGCCGGACGGCATCGCCACGACTTCGGCGCAGCCCGGCCTGTGGACCGAGGAGGTCAAGGCAGCGAAGGCGGCCGGCATCCCGATCGT
The DNA here is from genome assembly GCF_040322135.1 of Mesorhizobium sp. M0189. Taxonomy (NCBI): domain Bacteria; kingdom Pseudomonadati; phylum Pseudomonadota; class Alphaproteobacteria; order Hyphomicrobiales; family Phyllobacteriaceae; genus Mesorhizobium; species Mesorhizobium sp. M0189. Next base: position 15,590 of record NZ_JAMYSW010000024.1, on the reverse strand, counting down.
GTTCTTCAACACCGACGATCCGGCAACCGGCCGGCAAGCCTATGTCGGCGCCGACCTTAGGGAAGCCGGTGTCATCTGGGCGAAATATCTGGTCGACCACAAAATGGTGAAGCAGGGCGACAAGGTGTTCCTGCCGGTCGAAGTGCCGGGTGCCAGCTACCAGCAGCTCGAGACCGAAGGCATTGCCAGCGTCTTCGATCCGCTCGGCATCAAATATGACGTGGTCGATTGCGGCACCGATCCGGCCGGCATCATCGCCAAGATGACGGACTACATGGTGGCCAACAATCCGCCGGCAATCATCGCGCTCGGCGATTCCGTCGCGGCCAGCGTCAAGCGGGTGTTCGATGGCGCCGGCGTGCCGGCCGGCAAGATTCCGGTCGTCGGCTGGGGCAATTCGAAGGAAACGGCCGAGTCCGTCAAGGCCGGTTTCGTCAACGCGGCTGCCTGGCAGTTCCCGTCGGCGCAGGGCTTCATGCCGGTGGCGCTGCTCGGGTTGGCCGCCGCCGGCGAACCGATCGGCTACGACATCCACACTTTCAGCCTCTACGACGCCTCGAGCGTCGAACCGATCCTGAAACTCTACAACAAGTGATTGGAACTGACGCTCGCCGCGCAGGCGGCGGGCCTCACCCTGGCGTATGGTTCGAGCTGTCATGACAATTGCCGCAGAAGAGGAAATGCCGCGTGCCAAACGCAGGTCGAGCCTGATCCGCTCGCCGCAGTTCTCGTCGCTCGTCATCCTGATCGTCCTGCTGGCGGTGTTCGCGATCGCCGATGCGAACTTCCTGTCGCCGCTCAACATCTCCAACATGATGGCGTTCCTGCCCGAGCTCGGCATCATCGCGCTCGGCATGACGCTGCTTCTGACGGCGGGCGAGTTCGACCTTTCGATCGGTGCTGTGTTCGGACTGGCGCCGGTTGTCGTCATGCTGCTGGTGCAGAACGGCGGGGTGGATATTGGCGTGGCGCTGCTGGCCGGCCTGCTGCTCTGCATAGCGATCGGTGCGATCAACGGGCTGATCGTCACCAAGATCGGCATCTCCTCCTTCCTGGTGACGCTGTCGATGCTGCTGGTGGTGCGAGGCGCGGCCCTCTACATCACCCAAGGCTTTCCGCTGAAGTCCTGGGACCAGCCAGGGTTCTTCGTGACGCTGCTGGCCGGCAGCTTCAATATCGGAACGTTCCGTTTCTATACCTCGCTGTGGTGGTTCATCGGCCTGTCGCTACTGGCGATCTATGTGCTGCGCTACGCCAAGCTCGGCAACTGGATCAGCGCCATCGGCTCGAACCGTAACGCCGCCGTGGCGCGTGGTGTGCCGGCCGATGCGGTCAAGATCTGGCTGTTCATCCTGACCTCGGTGCTGGCCGGTCTCGCCGGCATGATCAGCGCCTTCCGCATTTCTGCCGCCTCGCCGGTGGCAGGCACCGGCTACGAGCTCGAAGTGATCGCCATGGTGGTGGTCGGCGGCACCGCGCTGACCGGTGGGCGAGGCACCATTTTCGGCACCATCGTCGGCGCGCTGATGCTGCGCAGCATCCGCAACGGCATCGTGCTGATCGGCGTGCCTGGGCTCGCCTACAACATCTTCGTCGGCGTCATCATCCTTGCCATGCTCATTCTGCACGCTTTGCTGCAGAAGAACGCCGCCAGGAGCTGACATGGAAGTGCTTCGGCTGCACAACCTGCAAAAGTCCTTCGGCAGCGTCCGCGCCCTGAAGAGCGCCTCCTTCACGCTCAACGAGGGCGAAGTGGTGGCCTTGCTCGGCGACAACGGCGCCGGCAAATCGACGTTGATCAAGGCGATCTCCGGGGTGTTTCCGGTCGACCGCGGCGACATCTATGTGCGCGGCCAGAAGGTCTCCATCCGCTCGACGCGCGATGCGATGGATCTCGGCATCGAGACCATCCACCAGGACACCTCGCTGGCACCGGACCTCAGCATCGCGCGCAATCTTTTCCTCGGCCGCGAGCCGGTCAACCTCAAATGGCTGGGTGTGTTCGCGCCGCTCGATCTCGCGCAATTGCGCGATGCCGCCTCGGCTCTTTTGAAGCGCGTCGGCATCTCGAAGAAGCTCGACGCCGATGCGCTGGTCAGCACGCTGTCGGGCGGCGAACGCCAGTCGATCGCCATCTCGCGCGCCATGCAATTCGCCGCCAAGGTCATCATCCTCGACGAGCCGACCAACAATCTCGGCGTCGAGGAAACGCACGGCGTGCTGCGCTTCGTCAAGGAAGTGCGCGACGCCGGTCACTCGGTGCTTTTGATCACCCACAACATCCATCACGTCTTCCAGGTCGCCGACCGCATCATCGTCATGCGGCGCGGCGAGATCGTCGCCGAGCAGACGGTCGCCGACACCGACCTGCTGACCGTGGAAAGTATCATCACCGGCGCCGACATGTCGGCCCTGCTCAAGGAGACGAGAGCCAAGTGAAGGACGGGAGCAAAGTGAAGGAACTGGCCGTCACATGGTAGAGCTTTACGGCAAGACGCTGTCGCGCCGGCAGGTCTCGGAACGCTCGGGCATGCTGTCGCAGTTCGCCGGCGTGCGACTGATGACGCTTGGCGACGGCGTCGAGCACGGCATCCGCATGCTCGAATTCCGCACCGGCTCGGGCCTGCGCTTCACCGCGCTGGTCGACCGGGCGCTCGATATCGCCGATTGCGACTTCAAGGGCCAGGCGATCGGCTGGCATTCGCCGAGCGGCTTTCGCAATCCCGGCCTGCACGAGTATGAAGGCGAGGACGGGCTGGCCTGGGCGCGGTCGTTTTCCGGCCTTCTACTGACCTGCGGCCTCGACCATATATTGTTCATGAACGAGGTACCCGCCGACACCTACAACTATCCGCCGAAGAAGACGGTGCGCCATTCGCTGCATGGCCGCATCAGCACCATCCCGGCGCGGCTGAGTGGCTACGGCGAGACCTGGGACGGCGACCGCTGCGTGTTGTGGGCCGAAGGCATCGTCCAGCAATCGACTGTATTCGGCGAGGATCTGCATCTATTGCGGCGGATCGAGGCCGATGTCGGCGGCAACGAGATCCGGCTTTCGGACCGTGTCGTCAATCACGGTTTCAACCGAACACCGCATATGTTTTTCTACCACATCAATGTCAGCCATCCGGTGCTTGACGAGGGCGCGCGCTATCTGGCGCCGATAAGGGATGTCGTTTGGGCCGGGCATGCCGGCGAGCGTTATGAGGCGCAAAAGGTCGGCTATCGCACGGTCCCGGCGCCGCAGCCGCGTTTCAGCGAACAGGTCTGGCAGCACGAGCTCGGCGCTGGCAGCACCGGCGAAGTCCCGGTGGCGGTGGTCAACGATAGGCTCGGCCTCGGGTTCGAGGTGGTCACGCGCAAGGACCAATTGCCCTGCACCTACCAATGGCAGAATTTCCAGGCTGGACAGTACGCGCTTGGCATCGAGCCGTCGACGCATCATGTGCTGGGAAATCTGGCGGCGCGCGAACGCGGCGAGATGATCTGGCTGGAGCACGGCGAGAGCCGCTCGTACGATGCGGTGTTCCGGGTTCTCGACGGCGCCGGCGAGATCGCCGCCGCCGAGAGCCGGATCGCGGCAATCGCCAGGCAGCCGCAGCAGGATTATCCCCAGCCGTCGGGCCGTTTTCCTGTTCTTGGAGGCAGGTCGTGATAATGGCTAGGACGATACGAGACACCAGTTGGGAGGCTGGTCCCGGCCGGAGCGGGGAGGGTTCGCGGCCGAGCTGGAATTGGAGGTCACAATGGCTGGCACGGTAAAGCGCGATTACAGCCTGGTCGGCGAAAGCACGCGCAGGGCGATCGAGACGGGACTGGCCTCGTCGGAGTGGTACCACACCGATGTCCCCCGCAAGGCGATCAAGGAGTTGATGCAGCGCTCAGACGGCCCGGCGATCCGCGACACGATCATCTGGATCATCGCCATCCTCGGCTCCGCCGCCGGCGCCATCTATTTCTGGGGCACCTGGTGGTGCGTGCCGTTCTTCTTCGTCTACGGCGTGCTCTACGGCTCCTCCAGCGACTCGCGTTGGCACGAATGCGGCCACGGCACGGCTTTCCGCACGCGCTGGATGAACGATGTCGTCTACCAGATCGCCAGCTTCATGCTGATGCGCAATCCGGTGACCTGGCGCTGGAGCCATGCCCGGCACCATACGGACACGATCATCGTCGGCCGCGACGCCGAGATCGCCGTGATGCGCCCGCCGGACCTGCTGCGTGCCGCGCTGGCTTTCACCGGCATCCTCGATTTTCGCTATTCGCTTCCGGCGCTGGTACGCCAGGCGTTCGGCAAGCTGACGCCCGACGAGAAAAGCTACGTTCCCGAGATGGAACAGCACAAGGCCGTCATCGCGGCGCGCTGGCATATCGCGATCTACATCGCGACGATCGCGCTCGCCGTGTTCATGCGGTCGTGGATACCGGTGGTGCTCATCGGCGTGCCGCGCCTCTACGGCACCTGGCACATGGTGCTGACCGGCCTGCTGCAGCATATCGGTCTGGCCGACAACGTCGTCGACCACCGGCTCAACACCAGGACCGTCTACATGAATCCGATCAGCCGGTTCATCTACTGGAACATGAACTACCACGTCGAGCATCACATGTTCCCGATGGTACCGTATCACGCGCTGCCCAGGCTGCATGAACTGATCAAGCACGATCTGCCCGAGGCGAACCCGTCGATATGGCATGCCTATCGCGAGGTCTGGCCGGTCCTGCTCAGGCAGCTCAAATACGAGGATTATTTCCTTAAGCGCGAACTGCCGCCAACGGCACGGCCCTATCGTGGCGAGTTCCACGAAGTGAACATGTCGGCAGCGGCTGAGTAGGCACTGCACGAGCGCAACGCAGAAATTTCAGGAGAAGCAGAGATGGCCGATTGGGTCGAAGCGTGCGCCGTGGACGATGTCGAAGAGGAAGATGTCATCCGCTTCGACCATGGCGGCCGCACCTTCGCGATCTACCGTTCGCCGGACGATGAATTCTTCGCCACCGACGGGTTTTGTACGCATGAACAGGCTCATCTGGCCGACGGGCTTGTCATGGACGACATCATCGAATGCCCCAAGCACAATGGCCGCTTCAATTACAAGACCGGCCAGGCGAAGGGCGCTCCCGTTTGCGTCAATCTCGCGACCTATCCAGTCAAGGTCGAAGCTGGCAAGGTGATGATCCAGATCGCCTGACCGGCCTTCTGTCACGTAGCAAAGGGGACCAAAATCCATGAGCCGGAAAAGACCGACCGTCGCCGACCTGCGCGCCATGAAGGGCAAGCGGCAGCTGACCATGCTGCGCGTGCTGAGGATGGACGAGGCCGAGGCCGCCGAACGCGCCGGCGTCGATATCGTCTCGGTGCCGCCGGAGCTGGTGCTCAATCCGCAATACCGCGATGCGGCACCCAGCCTGTTCACCATGCCGGGCGAGAATTTCTTCGAGATCGGCACCGCGGATGATTTTGTCCGCTGGGCGTTCCGGCTCTACAAGGCCAGCGCCGATGCGGTCTATTGCAGCGCCGGCTACGCCACCATCAAACGGATGGCCGACGATGCAATTCCGGTGATCGGGCATGTCGGCCTCATCCCGTCACGCGCCACCTGGACCGGCGGCTTCAAGGCCGTCGGCAAGACCGCCGATACCGCCATGCAGGTGTTCGAGGCGGTGAAGCAACTGGAGGCCGCCGGCGCGATCGGCGCCGAGATCGAGGTGGTGCCAGTCGAGGTGGCCAAGGCGATTTCGGAACGCACTTCGCTGATCATGCTATCGATGGGGGCGGGCACCGGCTGCGATGCGCAATACCTGTTCGCAGACGATATCCTCGGCCAGAACCGTGGCCACATGCCGCGCCATTCCAAGGTCTATCGCAACTTCGCCGCCGAATACGACCGCCTGCAGGCCGAACGCATCGCCGCCTTTTCCGAATATGTCGCTGATGTGAACAGTATGGCGTATCCCGAAGACAGGCACGTCGTGCACATGGATCCGGACCAGCTCAGCCTGTTCCTGGAGAAGATCGAAGCCGCATGAGACACACCGGCAACAGCGCGAAGCGCCATCGCGGATCGTAAAAACGCCGGTTCGGCGGCAGGGCCAGGTCATCGCATAGCCGGCTGCGATGTCACACGAAAGTTTGTTGGTCCATGTCTGGACGGCATCGGCCAAATGCAGTTGAAACCGGTGCGTCATCGGTTTTGCCGGACATTTGTGCGGTTGCCGATGAGGCGGGAGAAGATTCCCCTTCGGACAGTTCTGCGCATGACCGCCATTCCCGAAAACAAAGCCTTACCCGAAACCGCGCCGGCGGCGCGGCAAGCCCGGCGGGTGGCGCTGATCGTCGCCGTCGCCTTCTTCATGCAGCTTCTGGATTCGACCATCATCTCGACATCGCTGCCGCAGATGGGAGAATCCTTCGGCGTGCCGGCGGTGGCGATGAGCATCGGCATCACCGTTTATATGCTGACCATGGCGGTGTTCGTGCCGCTGTCCGGCTGGCTCGCGGACCGGTTCGGCGCGCGCAACATCTTCCTCGTGGCGATCGCCCTGTTCACGCTGGCCTCGCTCGCCTGCGGCATTTCGCAGAACCTGGCCGAATTCGTTGCCGCGTGCGCGGTGCAGGGCGTGGGCAGCGCGCTGATGACGCCGGTCGGCCGCATCCTGGTGCTGCGCAATGCGCCGAAGTCCGAGCATTCTCAATGCTACGGCGCTGATCACCTGGCCGGCGCTGTTTGCGCCGGTGGTCGGGCCGGTGCTTGGCGGCTTCATCACCACCTATGTCTCCTGGCACTGGAATTTCTTCATCAACATTCCCCTTGGGGTCGTCGGTTTGGCGCTGGTCGCCCGCTTCATTCCCGGCGACCGCGAAGCCGGGGCCAAGCCGCTCGACTGGCCGGGCTTCCTGCTGACCTCGGTGGGGCTCGCCGCGATGCTCTATGGCCTCGAGCGCATCGCGCATCCGGAAGAGGGTGCCTTGCCGACCGTGGCACTGCTCGCCACGGGCATTTTGGTCGGCTGGCTGGCGGTGCGGCATCTGCGACGCGCCAACCATCCGCTGCTCGATCTCACAGCTTTCAAGGTGCAGACCTTTGCCATCTCGACGCTGTCGGCCGGCACGATTTTCCGCATCGCCATCAACGCCACGCCGTTCCTGCTGCCGCTTTGGTTCCAGGTTGGCTTCGGCCTGAGCCCGGTCGATGCTGGCATGATGGTCCTGGCCTATTTCCTCGGCAATCTCGGTATGAAGGCGGTGACGACGCCGACGCTGAGGCGGTTCGGCTTCCGTTCGGTGCTGATCGTCAACGGAGTGATCGCCTCTTTGTCGATCATGGCCTGCGCGGCGCTTACGCCGCAGACGCCGAAAGCGTTGGTGGTGGTGCTGATGCTGATCGCCGGACTGTCGCGTTCGATGCAGTTCACCGCGCTCAACACACTGGCCTTCGCCGATGTGGCCTCACCGCAGCGTAGCTCGGCGGCGACGTTGTCCAGCATGCTGCAGCAGGTGGCGATGCTGTTCGGCGTGGCGGTCGCGGCGGCGTTGCTCAACCTGTCGCAGATCGCCAGGGACGCTGCGGCGCTCGATCTCGTCGACTTCCGACTTGCCTTCCTGGTGATCGGCGCAATCGGGCTCGTCGCCTCGTTCCGCTTCCTGGCGCTGCCGAGGGCTGCCGGCGCCGAGGTCTCGGGCCATGTTTTGCGGATTTGATGCAGGAACTGCGCGGCGAGCGCGGACATGAATTCCGCCTGCTCCGCTCGTCCGGGAGCAAACCTTTACCAGCGGTTCGATCGGCACGATCATTGCAAAAGTGCTTGAGTTCCGGGCATTGCGCCAGCCTCGCCAATCGGTGCGTCCAACCGCGGAATTTCCTCGCAAGCCGGCCTGCAATGCGCGGATTCATTTGACGAATTGGTCTTGAGCCGATTAGCTTTCGTTCCGATGGCCGCAGAGGGAGCAGGGCGTAGCCATCGCGGGTGAAAGCGGGCAATGAACGCGACCGGCTGGCTAAACTGGAGAAGCCTGAACCAGGAGGGCATTGTCTTTGCCATCGCGGTCGTGCTGTTCATTGCCGCCGCCATCGGACTGCCCGGGTTTATCAATTCGAACAATCTCGTTGCAATCGTGCGCTCGGTCTCGGTGCTGGGCATATTGGCGCTCGGCATGGCGGTCGTCATTATCGGCAGGGGCATCGACCTGTCGGCGGTGGCGATCATGGCGATGTCGGTTGCGTGGTATCTGCAATTGCTGAATTCGGGGATGTCCGACGGGCTGGCCTTCGCCTATGTGCTAGCCGGTGTTCTCGCCATCGGGCTGTTGAACGGCATTTTGGTTGCCTACGCCGAGGTTCCGGCGATCTTCGTGACGCTGGCGACCGCGTCCTTCGTCTTCGGCTATGTGCGCTCACAATTGATCACACAGGACGCCGTGCCGGTGCCGCCCGGCCATTGGGTCGAGCTTCTGGGCGGGCTTCGGTTCCTCGACATCCCGGTCGAGGTTTTTGTCTTCGCCGGGCTGGCTTTCGCCTTTTTCCTGTTCCTGCGCTACACCAAATGGGGCCGCTACGTCTATTTCGCCGGCGACAACCCGGTTGCGGCGCGCAATATCGGCATTCCAGTGCGCCCGATGCTGGTGCTGCGCTACGTGTTGTCGGCCTTGGTCTCGCTGATTGCCGGCTTGCTCACCGCCGCCAGCCTGCATTCGATCAACACCCGCATCGTCAATTCCACGCTGCTCTACGACATCGTGCTGGTGGCGGTGATCGGCGGCATCGGTCTATCGGGCGGGCGGGGCGGGGTGCGCAACGTGCTGGTGGGTGCCGCGCTGATCGGCATCCTGCTCAACGCCATGACCATCATCGACATTCCGCTGCTCTATCAGAACCTGATCAAGGCGGCGATCCTGCTGGCGGCGATCATCGTCGATGGGTTCATCAATCCGCGCGACGAGCAGACCGCGCAGCAAGGCGACATTTAGACTGACGCGAACGGTTGGGGCCGGCCGCGAACGACAACGACCAAACCAGAGGATGTGACATGAAAATGATCAGGACGTTTATGGCCGCCGCGGCAGCGCTTGCCGTCTCCGCCTTCGTGGCGCCAGGCTTCGCCGCCGAAGATCCGGGTCCGGGCGCCTATTCGCAAGCGCTCAAGGGCAAGCGCGTGATGCTGGTGCCGATGGCGATGGGCTTCGATCTGGCACAGGGCTGGGCGCATTACCTGAAGACCGAGGTCGAGGCCTGGGGCGGCGTGTTCGAGACGCGTGACCCGAACTGGGTGGTCGATGCCGGCGCGCAGGCGATAACCGACGCTATTTCGTCTGACACCAGGCCGGACGTGCTGATCATCCATTCGCCGGACCTCAACTCCTATGCCAAGCTGATGAAGAAGGCGCAGGCCGCCGGCACCTATGTCCTGCTGGTCGACAATCCGGCGAACTTCCCGGCCGATGCCTTTGTCGGCAGCGACTGGGATCGGCTCGGCCAGCTGGAAGCCGATGCGGCGATCAAGGGTTGTGGGCCGAACTCCTCCAAGAAGATCGGGCTGGTGCAGGGCGACCAGGCCAACTCGTCGAGCCTCTATCAATATGCCGGCATTATGAAGGTGCTGGACAAGAACCCCGACTTCAAAGTCGTGGCCAAGCCTGACTCGAACTGGGATGCGACGACCTCGCGCAACGTGACGACGACGATGCTGCAGCAGAACCCCGACATCTGCGCCATCATCGATTTCTGGGACGGCGACGCGACGGGCGCATCTGCTGCGATCCGCGATGCCAAGCTCGAGGGCAAAGTCTTTCTGGTCACCACCGGCGGCGGCGAAAAGACTGCCGACTGCGACAAGCTGCAGGACGGCACCTATGGCGCGGTGGTGATGACCGACCTTGCCCGCCAGTCGGGCGACATGAACGCCGTCATCAAGTTCCTGTTGCAGAGTGGCCAGCCAGCCGGCACCTCGCACACCTACATCTACACGCTGGAGAAGGCGACGACCAAGGCCGACCTCAAGCCAGACAGCTGCTGGGACTTGAAAGCACTGCAAGCCCAAGCTGCGGCCAAGTAAACCGCGGGTCCGTTGCAAGCATCGACGAGGTGGCCGGACCTTGTTCGGCCGCCTCTTTCTCTCTTGAGTGGCAGCAGCAACCGATGTCCTTTCGCGAACGCCTTCAATCCTGGCGCTACAATCTCGTGCCCGACCACCTTGTCGGCGAGATCCTAAGCAAACGCTGGACTGATAACGCCATTCCGTTCCTGGCGCTGGTGGCGACGCTCAGCGTGTTCGGTTCGATCATTCCCGGCTTCTTCAAGCCGATGTCGCTGCAGGAATCGACCCGCCAGCTCGGCGAATTTTCGCTGGTCGTCACCGGCATGACGGTGGTCATGCTCGGCGGCGGCATCGACCTTTCGGTCGGCTCGATCTTCGCGCTGTCCTGCTTTTCCGCCGTGTTCGTCTTTTTCATCCTCGAACAATCGGTATGGCTGGCGCTGGCCGCCTCGATCGCCACCGGGCTGCTGTTCGGCGCGATCAATGGTTATCTGATCGGCTATTTCAGGCTGCGCGCTTTCCTGACGACACTGGTCACCTTCATCTTCGGGCGGGCGCTGTTCGACATATTGGTCACCACCTATGCCGCCGACGTCCAGCTTTCCGATGCCACATCGGATGTGCTGGACTTCATCGGCGACGATACCTTCTGGGGCCTTTCGGTTGCGGTGTGGGCGGCGATTATCCTGGCCATCATCACCCATGTCGCGCTGACGCGCTCGCGGCCCGGCTGGCATGTGCAGGCGGTGGGCGGGTCGCGGCGATCGGCCCACAATGCCGGCATCCGCGTGCGCCGCACCGTGTTCATGACCTATGTGTTCTCCGGCTTCTGCGCCTCGCTCGGCGGCTTCCTCATCGCCTGCCGGCTGAGCGGGGCAGGGCCGGGCACAGGGCTCAATCTCGAGGTCATGGCTTTGACAGCAGCGGTCGTCGGCGGCGTCAGCCTGGGCGGCGGCCGCGGTTCGGTGATCAAGGGGCTGATGGGCGCGATCATCGTGCTGACGATGACCAACGGGCTGATCCGGCTGGGCTATGGCACCGGCACCAACCAGATGGTGTTGGGCATCATGCTGGCCGTGGCGGTCACCATCGACATTCGCTGGCTGAAGAACCGCCACAAGGTGCTGGACGAGGTCTATGTCGCACCGGTCTATTTGAAGATGGGGGCAACGCAGTCGGCCGCACCGGGCTCCGGCACGCCTTACGAGCTCGACAATCGCCTATCGGAGGCCGACCATATCGGGCTTGGCGAGCTGGAAGGGCCGGAAGACGTCATCCTCGACCGCGACGACCATCTCTATTGCGGCACCAGGCATGGCGAGATCGTCCGTTTCTTTGCGCCGGATTACAAACGTTCGGAGGTCTTTGCCCATATTGGCGGCTTTCCGCTCGGCCTGGCCTTCGACAAAACAGGCAATCTGATCAGCTGCGTCGGCGCGATGGGCCTTTATTCGGTCTCGCCGGAGCGGGAGGTGAAGCGGCTATCGGCGGAAACGTCGCGCTCCTGGACTTCGATCGTCGACGATGCGCGGCTGCGCGATCCCAATGATTGCGACATCGCGCCGGACGGCCGCATCTACTTCACCGATTCCACCAAGCGCTATGACGCCCACGACTGGGCGCTGGACTCGATCGAGAACCGCGCCACCGGGCGGCTGCTCGTCTATGACCCGAAGGACGCTTCGACGAAGACATTGCTCGACGGCTACCGCTACACCAACGGCGTGTGCATGGCGCATGACGGCAAGTCGCTGTTCTTTGCCGAAAGCTGGGCCTGCCGCGTGCACCGCTACTGGCTGGAAGGGCCGAAAGCAGGCACCGCCGAATGCGTCATCCGCGACATGCCGGGCTACCCCGACAACATCAACCGCGCCTCCAACGGCAACTACTGGATGGCCTGGCTCGGCATGCGCACGCCGAGCTTCGACCTGTCGCTGCGCCATCCCGACATGCGCAAGCGCATGACGCGCCGGCTGCCGCAGGACGAATGGCTGTTCCCCAACATCAACACCGGCGGTGTGGTCAAATTCAACGAGAAGGGCGGCATCGTCGAAGCGATGGGCGACCTGTCGGGCGCCGCGCATCCGATGGTCACCTCGATGCGCGAGCACAAAGGCTATCTGTTCGTCGGCGGCATCCTCAACAATCGGATCGGCCGCTACCGGATTGCCGGTGCCGACCCGAACTGGACCAGCCCCGCTTCCTATTGGGGAGCGAAGCCATGATGCTGGACCCGATCCTTGACATCTTTCGCGGCAAGGCGGTGACAATCCCGCCGCTCGATGGCGCCTTCAGGCCGAATACGCTGCTGGACGATGCTCCGGCTTTTGTTGAACTGCCGGAGCCTGACAACCTGCTGATCGATAAGGACCGGTTGCTGGCGGCCAGCGGCAATGCCGTCTATGCGCTCGCCGCCGGTGCCGCGCCGACGATAGTCGAGACATTTCCGTCCCCGGTCACAGCGCTCGCGCGCTCGCCCGCCGGCGAACTGACGGTCGGGCTCGAAAACGGCAGGCTGTTGATCGCGGGTAAGGACGCTCCGCTACCGGCCGAAATCCGCTGCATCACAGCGCTCGCCTACGCAGAAGATGGCACGCTTTGGCTGACCAATGGCTCGGCCGAACACGGGCCGTCGCAATGGGCCGCCGATCTGATGAAGAAGGGCGCTTCTGGTTCGCTGTGGAAGCGCGAACCGGCAGGCAGCGAATTCCGCAAGCTCGCCGGTGACATCGCCTTTCCCTATGGGCTGCATCCAACCGGCAAGGATGTGTTGGTCAGCGAGAGCTGGCGGCACCAATTTATCCGCTTCGACGGCGCGACAGGCAGCCGCTCGACGGTGCTGGCGCATCTGCCCGGCTATCCCTCGCGCCTGTCGCCTGCCGCCGGTGGCGGTGCCTGGCTGGCGCTGTTTGCGCCCCGCAACCGGCTGATCGAATTCGTGCTGCAGGAAACGCACTATCGAAACGACATGCTGGCGCAAGTGCCGCCGCAGCACTGGATCGCGCCGGCACTTGCCTCCAACCGCAGCTTCCTCGAGCCGCTGCAATGCGGCGGCATTCGCACCATGGGCATTCACAAGCCATGGTCGCCGAGCCGCTCCTACGGCGTGGTGGTCAGGCTCGACCGGGAGATGCGGCCGCAATTCAGCCTGCACAGCCGCGCCAACGGCACGCGCCACGGCATCTGCAGCGTGGCGGAGAAAGACGGTCGCCTGTTCATTGCCTCGAAAGGCGGCGATTGCCTGCTGGCCATCGACTTGGGTCCAGGAGGACATCGCTGATGGAACCGATCGTCCGCCTGGAGAACGTGACCAAGACCTATCGCGGCGTGCCCGCGGTGAAGAATGTCAGCTTCGAGCTGCGCAAGGGCGAGATCCACGCGCTGCTCGGCGAGAATGGCGCGGGAAAATCGACGCTGACCAAGATCATCGCCGGCGTCGTCGACGCGACCTCGGGAAAGATGTTCCACAACGGGCAGGAGATCGCCTACGCCTCGCCGCATGCGGCCCTTCAAGCCGGTATCGCCATGGTGTTCCAGGAGACCAGCCTGGTGCCGTCGATGACAGTGGCGCAGAACCTTTATCTCGGCACGGAAAGCTTTCTCAACCGGCTGCGCGGCACCTACATTTCAGCGCAGCAATTCCTGCAGTCGTTGAACTTTCCCGTCGACCCGAACGCCATGGTGGCGACGCTGGGCGCGGCCAAACGGCAGATGGTCGAGATCGCGCGCGCCGTCCACCACAATGCCGAGATCATCATCTTCGACGAGCCGACGGCGACGCTGACGCCGGAGGAGAAGCGGCACTTCTTCGCGCTGATCCGCCGGCTCAAGGCAAGGGGTGTGTCGATCGTCTTCATCAGCCATGCGCTCGAAGAGGCGCTTGATGTCGCCGACCGCATCACCATTCTGCGCGACGGCGAACTGGTGATCACCGACGACACAGCCGCCTTCGATCGCGACAGGGTCGTCGCCGCCATGGTCGGGCGCACGCTGTCGGGGCAGCTCTACAGCCAGCGCGACGAGGCCAAGCTGCGCAAGGCCGGCAAGAAGGTGCTGTCGGTGCAGGACATCTCGATGAGCAATGTCGTGCGCAACAATTCCTTCTCGATCTTCGAGGGCCAGATCACCGGGGTGTTCGGGCTGATCGGCTCGGGTCGCACCGAGACGTTCAAGATCGTTTCCGGCATCTACAAGCGCGACTTCCTGCGCGGCGGCACCATAGAGCTGGACGACCGGCCGGTGCGCTATCTCGTTCCGAGCGAGGCGGTGGCGGACGGCATCGTCTATGTCACCGAAGACCGCAAGAGCGAGGGGATTTTCGAGACCATGGACGTTGCCGAGAACCTGTTCGGCGGCTTTTTGGCGGCCGGGCGGGAAAAGGGCTGGGTGATCAATGCGCAGGAGATGCGGGCGCTGTCGGCCGAATGGACCAAGACGCTGAACGTCAAGGCGATCAACGACAATGCGCGGGTGGTCGAGCTCTCGGGCGGCAACCAGCAGAAGGTGGTGATCGGCAAGGGGCTGGTGCAGAAGCCGCGCATCGTCATCTTCGACGAGCCGACGCGCGGCGTCGATGTCGGTGCGATCGCCGAAATCCACCAGATCATCAACCGGCTGGCCGATGAGGGCCTGGCCGTCGTCGTCATCTCGTCCTACCTGCCGGAGATCATGAACCTGTCCGACCGCATCCTGGTCTGCCGGCAAGGCCGCATCGTCGAGGAGTTCTCGCCGGCCGAGGCGACGGAGGAGAAGATCATGTATGCGGCGGTTCATTAGGTTCCAGGCGATGCGTACTTCGACAATTGGCGGAGTCACCAGTCCATTCGTCATCGAGGGGCGAAGCAAGGAGCGCAGCGACGCGGCGCAGACCCCAGGATGACGACGGTGAGGGCCTCTGCATTTCCAGGGTTCTGGGCCGGCCTGCAAAACGTGAATCACCAGAGCAAGTTAGCCGCATTCGCTACCAAGCCGATTCAACGACCTCTCTCATCGATTCAAACCGAAAGGAGCCTGCCCATGGCCACCACAAGACTTCTGACCGATGCCGAGGTCGAGGCGATTCCCGCTGTGAAGGCCGTGTTCGACGACATCCGCGCGACGCGCAAATCCGATTTCGTCAATAATTTCTGGCGCGGGCTGGCCAATGATCCGGTCTCGCTGAAGCGGGTGTGGGAACAGCTCAAGGCGGTGATGGTCGCGGACAGCGTCATCGACCCGCTGACCAAGGAGATGATCTACATCGCCGTCTCGACAGCCAATGGCTGCTCCTATTGCGTTCACTCCCACACCGCCGCCGCCCGCGCCAAGGGCATGACCGAAGCGCAGCATGGCGAGCTGGTGTCGATCATCGGGCTGGCCGGGCAGACCAACCAGATGGTGACAGCGCTGCAGATTCCGGTCGATCCGGAGTTCGAGGTGAGGTGAGGTGCGGCGCCTTCCCTTCTCCCCTTGTGAGGCCTTTGCAGAGAAGGCGCATAGATATGCGATTTGAGGCATATATGCTTTTTTGAGCGTCGGAGAGCGCTGCTTGGCCGTTCAGCGCGGCATTTTTCAGG
>NZ_JAMYSW010000023.1:0-70675 GCF_040322135.1 Mesorhizobium sp. M0189 | reverse complement strand
AGCAAACCGAACGAAACGAGTCCAAAGGAGCCAATCGCCGCCTGATCCGGATGGCTGCGCTCGTCCCGAGCGTCCCCGAGATCCGCTATCTCCTCGCCCGGATTCTCATCTTCCCACCGACACAAAAGCCCTTCATCATCGCCTGGTCGCTATGGCGACGACGACATCAGGCCGCGGCCACCATCTGTCACTACAAACGGCATCGACATCCGCAACTGTAGTACTAGCGACGGGAGTTCCCCACCGTGGCCCCACCCCCAACACTGTGCAGCGGGTTGGGTCGAGACCGGCTATGACGGCGCGACCTCCCGGCCGATGGCCCATAAGAAGGCGGCCATCTCGCGTGCGATCGCAGCCACGACCACCGGCGGCTTCTTGCCGGCGCGCTGAGGCGACGATAGCGGGCGCAGAGCCGGAGCTGCCCCTTCCAGGCAGATATCGCGGACGGCCTTGGGCAGCCCTCGAGCCGCACCCTCAGGGTCTCACTGACCCTGGCAGGATAGCGGTAAGTCCTTGCCGCTTCGACCAGGGCGCGGCGGGCGCGTCGATTGCCGGCGAGCGTAAGGCTCGACCGGCGAACCGTGTCACCGGTCGAGCGCTCCCCCGGGACAAGGCCGAGAAAGGCCATCAACTGCGGCGGCGTATCGAAGCGACGCACATCCCCAATCTCGGCCGCAAATATCACTGCGACCAGGAACGAGGCGCCGCATGGCCTGATAGGCCTCAACGACTCGCGCCATGGACCAAGTTGGCACGACGGCGCGCAACTGCTCATCCAGGCGGTGTAGTCGCTGAGCCGCGTCCTCGATCGCGTCGATCTTCTCCTGGAACACGATCTGCTGCGCGATATGCTCGAAGTTCTGTCGGGCAAGCCAGCGCCGGTGCGCTAATGTCCAATGACCGCCGTTCTGGTAGATCCGCCCATGGCGCAGAAGGAATGAGAGCAGTTGCTGGCGTTTGCGGCGCAGGTCGTCGGCTCCGGCTTCGCGGGCCCGGACCAGATCGCGGACAGCCTCGTGCACCACGTCCGGCACTCACACCCCGATCAGTTCGCCCGCCCGATGCAGTCGCGCCAGCGTGACCGCGCCCCGCCGGTTGGTCTTGACGCGCTCGCCCGGCCGCTTCGGGATCAGGGCCGGCGCAACCACCATGCAGTCGTGACCAAGATCGCTGACCTGCCGGCACAACCCATAACCCGTCGGCCCAGCCTCGAAGCAGACGTGCAGTCGATCATACTTTCTTCCCAGCTTCTTGATCGTCCGCTCTATTGCTGCCGGCCTATTCTCGACCTCACCGGACTTCGCCCATGCGGTCGCCCTCGGCGATCGCCACCGCATGCTTTTCTTGCTACATCAAACGCGACAAATGCTTCGCTATACTCTCCCATGGCTCGTCCTCCGTGCGTGAGGATCGGCTTGGCCCATCCGAGCAACCCTCGGCCGTGATGACTTTGGACCCACCCAGATGAGGCCCGCGTCGACTACCGCCTTGGCAAATTCGGCACGTTCCGACAGGAGCCATATCCTGGGTGTATCGCGTCGACACCGGAGCGCTGCGCGATATCGATGATTCTGGGGGTGTTGAGATGTGTCTGGCGGGCGGCCGGGGCCAAAACGATACGCAGCGTCGGCAAGTTCAGCATGCAGCGAAATGGCGTCGCCGTGGGAATAGTTCGCCACGGCGGCAATGCAGTAATCGTGCCGGCACGGGCATCTCGGACAGCTATTTCACAGTTGTCTGTGCAGGATTTCTTGGCACATGCGACGCTTCGCATATCGCAGGTTGACCAAGCCAGACCGCGGACCTTCTTCGCGCGAATCCCCGCGGACGATCGACTCTTTGCCGACATCGCGAGATCTACAACGGCAGGCGGTCAATTCTAAATCGTTTGGTAAGAAGATCGTGTCCCAGGGAGTGGTGTAGCTGACGGCTTGGTCGCCGCGCTCTCCGGCATGGGGGCCGGGCTGCTCAGCGTGCCACGGCTGGCAGGCTGATGAGCGGATCATCGCTCATTTGGCTGATGGTTTCCAGCGTCATGTATCTGGCGCGCTGCACGGCCCATTCGTTGTTCTGTTCGAGCAAGATCGCGCCAACCAGGCGGAGGATGGCGTCATCATTTGGGAAGATGCCGATGACCTCGGTGCGCCGCTTGATCTCGCCGTTGAGGCGCTCGATCGGGTTGGTAACCGGTATGATCATGACGGTGCCATCCGATCCACGCTGGAGATGAGCGATTTTCGGCGTATGGTGCGACCATCCGGGACAGGGGCACCGGGAGCACGCCAAGTGCGGGCAGGCCGATGTATTCGATGAGCTGCGAGCTCGCGTTAGTAGCTGGCCGCCCCTGCGACCTGCCCGGTTGCGCCGAGAGCGCGGATCCGTAGGTGTCGCGTCGCCCGCCGGCTCCCGATTGTTGAGGAGAGGGAGCCGATGAGACGTGTGATTGGAATGGACATCCACCGCACCTTTGCGGAGGTGGTGGTTTGGGAAGACGGCCGGCTGCGCCATCACGGACGGGTCGACATGACCCGCTCGGGACTGGAAGGGTTCGGCCGCAGTTTGCGACGGATGGATGAGGTTGTCGTCGAGGCCACGGGCAACGCCATGGCGGCGGTGCGGGGTCTGTCGCCCTATGTCGGCCGGGTGATTGTCGCCAACCCGATGCAGGTGAAGGTGATCGCTCATGCCAGGATCAAGACCGACAAGATCGATGCCGGCGTTCTGGCGCAACTCCATGCCAGCGGCTTTCTGCCGGAGGTCTGGGTTCCCGATGAGCGGACTGAGCGGCTTCGCCGCCTCGTCGCCCGGCGCAACCAGGTCGTGCGGCATCGCACGCGAGTGAAGAACGAGGTGCATGGCATCCTGCAGGCGCACCTCGTGCCGAAGTGCCCGCATGCCGATCTGTTCAACAATCGCGGTCGCGCCTGGCTCGAGCGGCAGGTGCTTCCCGACGACGAGCGGGCCGCTATCGCCCGCCACATCCGCGAGATCGATCGCCTGGCCGAGGATCTGGCTGACCTCGATCGCGACATCGCCCGGGAAGCGGTTGATGATGCGCAAGTCCGGCGGCTTCAGACGATCACCGGCGTCAATGTCATCGTCGCGAGCGGTATCATCGCCGCGGTCGGCGAGATCCGGCGGTTCCGCGAGCCGCAGAAGCTGGTGAGCTACTTCGGCTCAATCCGCGTGTGCGCCAATCCGGTCTTGGCTTGGCGCAATATGGCCGGATCAGCAAACATGGGCGTTCCCATGCCCGCGCCATGCTGGTCGAGGCCGCCTGGGCGGCGGCGAAGGCGCCCGGACCGCTCAGGGCCTTCTTCCTACGCATCCGTAACAAGCGTGGTCATCAGGTCGCAGCTGTGGCGGTCGCCCGCAAGCTCGCCGTGCTGATCTGGCATCTGCTGACAAAGGAGCAGGACTACTTCTGGGCTCGCCCGGCGCTGGTGGCGGCAAAGCAGAGGCAGCTCGCTCTCAAGGCCGGCGCGCCGGGCGAGCGCGGTGTCGGTCGCCGCGGTTCGGCTTACGCCTACAACGTGAAGGAGTTGCGAAACAGCGAGAAAGCCGCGGCCGAGAATGCCGAACGTGCCTACGAGCTAATGGTTCGGCATTGGCGGTCACGCGGGCCGAAGCGGCGCACGGACGCCACAAACGAGGAACGACTATAACGGCTGCGTGGCGGCACTCTCATCCTCTCGCACCACTCTTTGCCACGTGGTCGTCCGTGCCGGACAAATATAGCACAAGGAAATCTGGCGGCACGACCTACGCCCTCGGTCCGCTCCAGAATGGCGCCGTGCTCGACGCCGTCAAGGCGTGGCCTGGAAACCTCGCAGCCGGCCGCGGCGCCATCGCACCGGCCAGCCTTGACTGCGTCTCGACACGCTCGCATGGGAAATCCTGTGGGCCGGGACGAAGAAACAGGCTCACCTGAGCCGAACAAAGAAACGCAACAGGAATCGAAAAAGTCGAAATCAGGCTTGTCGATGTCATCCGTCGAGTGCAGCTTGGCGCGGTGCTCCTTGGGGAAGTCATGTAGGCAAGCACGTCGGGCTCGGCGTCGTCCATGATTGTCGCCAGCTTCGGCACCTTCGGCCGGATCTGGTCGGCGACGGCGCGCCATTGCGTGCTTGCGGCCTCGGGCGTTTCCTGGGCGAAGGCGGTGGCGATGAAAGCGGAGACGACGCGGCGCCCGCTCTTGCCGGCATGGGCCAGCACGATCCGGAGTCTTCTCCACGAGCGCGCGCAGGTTCATCATGTCGTCGGTCATCGATGGTTCCTTCGAATCAGGTTGGTGTCAGCAACCCGACCTTACCGGCGAACTGTCGATGACCGCCGCAAAGCCGCTCGCTCGCTACAGCGCTATCGAGGGCGCGCTCGCGAGCGGCTTCGCTGCCGCCGAGCTACACCACCTGTAGGGACCCGACCGGTAAGAATGTGCAAAACGCGCATAAAATGGCCGATTTCCTGCGGATAGGACGTGAATTTGGACGCAGAAAACTCTGCAGCGCTTGCTAGGATACATGCGTAAGCAAGTTCATAGCCGGTCACGACGCACAAACAGAATTTGTCCTGGCAGTTTACGAAGCTTATCAGCAGATGCCAATAGGCTTGGTTTGTGCGGTGCTTGAGTTTGAATTTCACCACGACCGTCGGCGCAGCAGGCTACATACCAACTTATGTAGGCGGGGAGACGATGTAAGGGAGTCGGGGTCGAGCGCTAATACACGAGCATCAATTCATCGCCTTTCCTAGGGCGGCGAACTTACATTGACGGAAACCACGTGACCAGCGATCTCGCTGAGGAGAATAAGCGCATGCTAATCGGCTATACTGATAGGCTTTCTGCATCTGCTGGCGAAAACATCAAAGTCAAAGTGTCGAGCGATTTTTCCAGCGACTACGTTGCCGATCTCGTTCGCATCTTTTCAGCTGACCCGAATCCAGACGGACCAGGCATAGATCTTCGCGAGGTCCCGGCGGCCTTCGAAGGCACCTACCGATCAGTCGCGAAGCCTTCGCGGCCGGGATCGTACGGCATCATTCTCCTCCGCAACGCAAACATTACTGCGGACGCTACGTTTTCAATTCGGTTCCAGCCGCGGCTTCTGCGCGATTCGCATCAGGTTCTGTTCTCCTTCGTCACCTCATCAGGGGACGTAGTTTCGATTGGCCTTCAGAAGGATGGCTTGCAGCTGGAGATATTTGGCAAGACGAGCGCAGTCCCCTTTGCGTTTGAAATCGGCCGTTGGTACGAGTTGCGCCTCGCGATTTCCGAACGCGGTCTACATCTGGTTGGATATACTGTCGAGACAGGATCACGATCCTTTGAGGTTCGGACAGGGCACCTTACAGGTGATGATGCCTTTTCGAAACTGGTGTTAGCCGCGACGCCCCAACTGGGAGATCCACAGGTATTCACTTCGTTTTTCAACGGGCGCCTCGAAGCCCCGCGATTATTGCGAGGAGCGCAGTTGGTCGAGCGTCTTATCGACGCTCATGTGCCGGAAGAGGAAATTCTCGCTTTCTGGGATTTCGGTATCGATGTTTCCACATCGAACATCCGCGACAGAGGCCCCTTGCGCCTCGACGGAACCTTTCACAATTTGCCGGCACGAGCCGTGCGGGGCTCGCGGTGGTCCGGGGAGGAAATGTGCTGGAGGCACGCGATCGACGAATATGCAGCAGTTCATTTCCACGAGGACGACCTTTACGATTGCGCGTGGGTGACAGATTTCGGCTTCAATATACCGCAAGACCTTCCTAGCGGAGTGTATGGTATTCGGTTGAAATGCGAGAATGCTGAGGACATTATACCGTTCTTTGTACGCCCGGCCCGAAATGCCGCTAAGGCAAAAGTCGCAGTTCTATTCTCAACATTTACCTATGTTGCCTACGCACAGAATCCGCGCGGCAATTTCGACGCTGCCTACATCGAACGACGCAACAATTGGGGCGCCTATCCATACCATCCGGCGGAGTACCCCGAGTTCGGTCTGTCGCTCTACGATCTTCATGCCGATGGCAGCGGCGTCATGTTCAGCTCCGCGTTACGACCGCAGCTTCTTATGCGACCCGGTTACTTTGCTTACGTCGACAAACGTGGATCAGGGCTGCGCCATTTCCCCGCCGACATGCATCTGATCGCGTGGTTTGCGGCAAAGGATATTGCAGTCGACGTCATCACGGATCATGACCTTGAGGCCGAGGGAAATAAGGCACTTGAAGAGTATGCGTTGGTGCTTACGGTGACGCACCCGGAATACCACACGGCTCGCACCCTTGACGCAATCGAAAGCTTCGTAACCGGTGGCGGTAGCCTCGCTTATTTGGGGGGTAATGGGTTCTACTGGCGGATAGCCACCGACGAAGCTTACCCCGACGCGATAGAGGTTCGACGCGGCGAATCCGGCGTCAGATCGTGGGAGGCAGAACCCGGGGAGTACTTCCATGCTTTCGACGGCCGCTATGGTGGCCTTTGGCTCAAGAATGACAGGCCTCCGCAGCGGCTCGTCGGGGTTGGCCTGTCGGCTCACGGAGACTTCACCGGCTCCTTCTATCGTCGTACGGACGCCTCTTACGATCCGCAATACGCATGGCTGTTTGAAGGCGTGGATGACGCGATCCTCGGCGATTTTGGATTTTCCGGCGGGGGAGCTGCTGGGTTCGAACTGGACATTGTCGACACGTCCTTAGGCACGCCACCTAATACGGTCGTCCTTGCGCAATCCGAGGAGTATTTGGGTGATTACCACTGCGCTCCGGAAAAGATAGTTTGGCCGCAGCCGCTTGCATGGCAGTCGTCACAAATCAGAGCCGATATCTGTTTCATACCTAAGGCACACGGGAATTTTGTATTTTCTACTGGTTCAATATTGTTTTGCGGAAGCCTGCCGGTGAATGACTTTAACAACAACATCTCGAAACTGTTGGAGAATGTGGTGCGGCGCTGTCTTTAGGGGCGATACATACTGGTCATCGACACAGTATCTTAGCTCGAGTTTGAATGTCTTCCCATTTTCGCCGGTGTGACCAGTAGGCGATCCTGACCTCATCGCATCTGCCGGTCGGCTTGAGACGGGCGATCGGCACCTCGGTTGCCAGCAGGCACAGGGGTAGGCACCTTTGTCCTTGTACCAGCCAACGCCGCCACCATTGGCCTCGTCGAGCGCTTCGATGCGCAGGGCCATGTCGTCCTTTTCCATTGTGCAGTCATAGCTGCCGCGTCCCCGGGCGGGCCTGATTCACTTTGCCGCACGGTCACGTTCTGGCCGGAATTCGAAGCGTGGGATGCTGCACCATCCCAGCGCCGCTGTCGGCGATGCCATTCCGCAGATTCTGCGCCAGTGGCTCCAAGCGTGCGCACCTGCTTCACAGCGCCCAGTTGGGGGTCCTTGTTCTGGTCATGGGAGCTTTGCTGGCGCCGGGCAAGCGGACCGTCAGCTCCTGCCTGCGCATGACCGGCCGGGCCGAGGCCGCCAACTTTGCAAGCTATCATCAGATCCTCAACCGAGCCTGCTGGAGCCCCCGTGCCGTTGCCTGGCGATTGCTGGGCCTATGTGGTCGAACGGCTCGTGCCCGATGACCCCATCGTCATTGGTGCGGCGCGACAATGAAGCTGCGAGGGGCGCTTTGCCTCGCCTGAATTGTTCCTGGATGTTAAGCCGTTGCCTCGTCTCATTTGCTCCCCGCATTTGTGTGGCTTTGTGGAGGCCGACCTGGTGGCGCACAGCGGCCCGGTGACGAGCGGCAGCTTTGTGCAGACGCTGGTTCTCACCGACCTTGCGAGCGGATGGACGGAATGCGTGCCTTTGCTGGTCCGCGAGCAGAAGCTGCTGAGCGAGGTGCTGACGGAATTGCGGCTGCTGCTGCCGTTCGACCTTCTCTGCTTCGACACCGACAATCAGCGTGTTCCTGAACGAGACGGTGCACGATTATTGTCAGGAGGCCGGTATCGCGTTCACGCGCTGCCGGCCGTACCGCAAGAATGATCAGGCTTTTGTCGAGCAGAAGAACGGTGCCGTGGTGCGCCGCATCGTCGGCCATCGCCGGCTGGAGGGGCTTGAAGCCGCCGCAGTCCTGGCGCAGCTCTATGCGACGGTGCGGCTGTTCGAGAACTTCTTCCAGCCCTCGTTCAAGCTGGCCGCAAAGGAGCGGGACGGCGCCCGCGTGCGCAAGCGTTTATCATCGCCCGGCGACGCCCTGCCAACGATTGCTGGCGGATCCGCGGACGCCGGAACCGGTTCGCGCCGCACTCGCGCAGACATATGCGGCTGGACCCTGTCCGGTTGCTGAGCAAGACGCGGATGGCGCAGCAGTGCCTCGTCGACATCGCCGACAGGTCCGGCACGCCATCGGTTGTGGCCGCCGATCCGTCTCTCGACCGGTTCCTGCGGACCTGCGGACGGCTTGGAAGGAGGGTGAAATCCGCCCAACCGCGCAAGCCAAGCCGAAGCAAAACGGGGCCGTCGGCGACCGGATCCCTTCGTCCTCGTCACCAAAGAACTGCAAGCGTGGTTTGACGAAGAGCCCTGGCGGACGAGCCGCGAATTGCTGGAGCGTCTGCAGGCGGAGCGTCCGGGGCAATATCCCGATCAGTTGCTGCGCACGTTGCAGTGCCGCTTGAAGATCTGGCGAAAGGAAAAGGCCTACGCAATGGTATTCGGTGCGATGCAGTTCGAGCCGGCACTCGAGCCGATGACGAATTGATCCGGATCCCAGTCGTGGGGAACATTATCATGAGGCACCGGACAATGTCGGGCGGGAGCATTCCACGGTGAGGCAATACGGCTTCTCATCAGAATTGGGTTCTTCCGCATATTTGGTGCAGGGACTACTTTTTTTCGGGTGTCCCTTTTTCCGGTTGGGTCAAGCGGCTGCCAGCAGTCGGGTCCGGAGGAGTGGATAGGCGGCGCGCCCGTATATCTGGCGTTTGATCGTCTTGAGGCGGTTGATCTGGCCTTCGACCGGGCTTGTGCTCCAGGGCTGGGTGATTGCCGCGCGGACAGCCTCAATGTCACGGCCGATGCCTGCTGCAAGGGAGGCCAGTTCACTGTCCCTGGCATCAGAGATCATTGCTCGAGGCCGGCATCATCGTCGCCGCGTATCACTGCAGCAAAACGGCGGGCGAGTTCGCCTGCGATCGAAAGCTCCGGCGCATTTTCATGGAGATGGGAAGGAACCGATCGGTCTGCTCATCGAGAGATGTCGGGTCTTCGCTTAGCAGCCATGCACAATTTCGGCGCGATGGCGGCCGCCACCGCGAATTGGGTGGAGCGATCGGTGGCCGCTCCTTACGGGCGGCGGTGCACCTGTAGACGGTCGCCCGGCTGCCTTCAAAGCCACGGTACTTGATTTCGGTCCACAGCTGCAGCCCGTTGTGTTGGGTTTCCTCCCAGCGCTTTTCCAGATAGTCTCGAAAAGGATCCATGAGGACGGAGCGCGAGGGCGGCCGCCGGTGCTCGGGCTCACCTCCCGCTGCAAGCCAGCGTTCGACAGTTCTCACGTTCATCCCAATTCGGGGCGCGATCTGTCGCGACGACAGGCCGGAACCCCGCAGGTCAAGGATCTCGGCATAGAGTTCACGGCGCTGGTTGTGTCGCGACCGGCGCAGGCCATCAAGCTTCGTGGAAGTCTCTTACGGTGGTTCCGGCTCGGTTTCAGCGTTTCCGGCCATTTCGGACGCCACGGCCCAGCGCGGCGCTGACCGCCTTGCGATGGCGACCGACGGCCAGACGCAACGCTTCGCCCAGGTTCTGGAGAAGATGCCAACGGTCCGCGACCTGCGTTGCATCGGGGGGGCGCACCGCGACGGGCGTCCTCAGCATAAACGCCGGCACGATCGCGAGCGATGATCTCGATGCCAGGATAGCGTTCCAGCCATGATGCGACCGTGTCGGCATTTCGACCCGGCAACAGATCCAGCACGCGGTTGCGCTCCAGATCGCAGATGATCGTCCCGTAGCGCTGTCCCTTGCGCCAGGCCTAGTCGTCCATGCCGACCACACGCGGCGCTTGCGGCGGCTCGAACCCGGCCGCGGATCATCCGCAACAGTGTGTCGCCGCTCACCGACATGGCGAGCCTGTCCGACAGGCGTGAAACCGGCTCGCCGCCGACCGCGAAGCCGATCGCCAGCTGGCTTTCGCCGAGCCGCACCGTGCGCCGAGCTTTCGGTTGAACCGTCTCAGGAAGCCTCTCGGTGAAGATCCGGCGCGGGCATTGGTGATCGGCGCATCGAAACCATCGTGCGTGAAGCTGGATTTCGACAACCCGTCCCTGCCACGGCAGATCGGCCAACCGGCGCATGTAGTGACTGTGGACGCGGCGGGTTCGGCAGCCGCAACATGGACCGTCCATCGCCTTCGGCCGGGCCACAAGCACCACCCGCTCGGCCTGCGGGAGAATTTGGGCAATCGAAAGCTCGAGCGAAATCAGCGAGCGGAAGGCATGGAGCACGGGCAAATCACGGCGTCGACTGCGATTCCGACTGTGTGAACTTATTCGCACCGGCCGTGAATCCCGCAACCTGCACCAAATATGCGGAAGAACCCTGATCCACACTGCTCTTCCAGACGATCGTCGCGCACGGCCGGCTTGTCGCACACGGCGTGGCCGCTGAGACGGTAGCCATCCGCACCGATACAGCGATAGTAGCGCAGAGTGTTCGTCGCGTCGTATTCGCGGGAACCCGATCGCTCACTTCCTTCACCTTCCATGAGTGGCCCGGGGACGGTCCGGCGCTGGGTCGTCCGCCGTATCGTCGGCACAAGACGAGCATAGGCCTCGAACAGATGTTTGGGGGCCGGTATCTTGTCGCTTCGAACGACTCGTGCACGCGCAACACAGGTGGGTCCATGCGCCGTCGGTCCCAGCACACATAAGCACTGACAACGACACTGGCGTCTACTACTTTCGATGGCTCGCCTAAAAGCGGTTCAAGGTGATTTGACCGCCTGGCCTCCGGATTTGGTTGCAGGCTCGCAACCGAAGCAGCGCCATGTTTCAACGACAGCTGTGTCGTAACATGACGCTGTCACTCCTCGAACTGATCCTCGATCGGTATAGCAAATCCCACCTTTACGCGGTCAATTATCACCATCGTTTTAACCCCCTTAAAGTCGGGGATTTCATAGAAGAACCTCTGGGTGAATTGCTCGTAATCTTCCATGCTACGTGCCGTCACGTATAAAACAAAGTCGGCGTCCCCTGTAACGTAGAATCCATTGACGATTTGAAGTGACGATTTGATGGCCTTCTTGAATCTATCAATTATATCTGCACGCTCACGCTCTAGGCTCACAAGGACAAACATCCCAATAGGCCTTCCAACCGCCTTCGGCGAAACGATTGAGACATCGGCCTCGATGATGCCTTCCGAACGGAGGGTTTTCATTCTTCTTTGACACGCAGTAGCGGATAGCCCGGCCATTTCGCCGATTACTTCAGAAGTTAGTCGGTTATTCTTTTGCACAATCTCCAGAATGCGGGCGTCTATACGATCGTATTTCATTTCAGCTCCAGTTGTTGAGGTGCCTTTTCACCGCAAAATGCCATCTCGTTGCAGAAATCGTGCGCAAGACGGAAGAAGGAATGCAAATGTAATCGCGTTTGAAGGCTTTGACAAAGGCTTTGCCCGTTCTATTTTGACTGAGGGGCTGCGAACCGGGTCGAGCAGGGCTATACAACGATGTCGCGCAGCAGCGATTTCGTATCCTTTACGATAAAGCAGGAACCATTGTCGGTGCGCCACTCGATGGGTTTGGGAAGGGTGTTAATCCGACCGAAGCGGTTCTCGACGGCGGGATGGCGAGGTTCGGGACATCCCTCTTGATGCCTTCGGTGGTTACGACATGAGCGACGGCCTCACGGTCAGCAGTCGACACCGAACACAACGCGGACTCCCTTTTTGTTGCCGCAACCAATCTCAAAGCCGTCGGAAGCACCCCCTGAGGTTTGATTGCCCTACGACCGCGCCGTCGACATCGCCATGGACGCAAAATTCGCCCCATCCGGCCAGGATTGCCTGGCGGCTAATCGGATCTAGGTGCAGCGCGGGCTCTATTCCCGATTCTGCAACGCCTATGCCAGGCGCCGCGAAGCTGAAGTTCGGCCATGCCCTGATGAGGCCTCCGACATCGGTCTTCTGATGCATGAGCGCGCCGTCGGACGCGAACCTGGCGTACTGCACTTGGATCGCAACTGGCCCTTCTGCAGAAATCCTGCGGAATTTCGCGAAATGCCACCCATGTCTGCGGACGAGCAGCATGAAAATGCGGAAAAGCTGACCAGGTTTTGAAGTAACCTTTTGCTGCCAGTCGGGTGGAATTCTCAACTCTCTGAACTGATCCAATTTGCTGGGAGCCTAAGACCCTTGCTGTCAGCGCGAAATTCAGCCGGCCCAGCGGATCGGTACATCTAACAAAGATGCAGGTCATCCGAACGACCAGTTTGAAAAGGGGACTTGAAAATGACAATTTCAAGACGCGAGCTTATCAAGGCGGGCTTGGCTGCTGGGGCGGCTGTATCGGTCCCATCCGTCCTGCGGGCGCAGGCGGCGCCAAACGCGGCAGGCACGGTTCGTATGGTCAAGGATACTGACCTCCAAACGCCTTCGATCCGTTCATAAACTCGTCTCGTGACGCAAGACCATGGCCTAGCGATCTATGACACGCTGTTTGCGCCCGATTCCAAATTGCTGCCCCAGTCGCAAGTGGTGGGAAAGTGGGGCGTTTGGACGACAAGAAGACCTACACGTTGAGCTCCGCGACGGGTTGAGTTGGCATGAGGGCACCCCCGTCACCGCAGCGGGTTGTGTTGCCTCGATACGCCGATGGCCAAAGAGCGCCTAGTGGACAACTGCTGATGGAGCGCGCCAAAGACATCTCGAAAAGACGACAAGACCTTCTCGACCGTACTCAAGGAGCGCTTGGGAATATTGATCGAGATATTGGCGTCGTCGCCTTATCTGTACATCATGCGCGAGCAGGGCGCAAAACTACCTGCAACCGAGCAAGTTACCGCGAACATTGTGTCGGGGCCGTTTAAGTTTAACCAAGATCTTGCGAGGCCAGGCGCGAGTTTGACTTACGATCGCAACGAAAAAATGGATTCCTCTCAAGGAGGCCTCCGACGGATTGGTGGAAAGGTCGTCAAGGTTGATCGAGTCATCTGGGAAAATATTCGGGGTCCTCAAACCGCTATTGCCGCCCTGCAGGCGGGTGAGATTGATTTCGTTCAACTGCCACCGTCCGATCTTTTCCCAGCAGTTGAAAACGATCCTAAATCTTGCTTTGGAAGTTCTGGGCCCGTCGGGTCAAGATTTCTACTGGCGCATGAATTGTCTGCAGAAGCCCTTCAATAATGTGAAGGCCTGCCAAGCATTGCTCCACCTGGTCGATCAGGAAGCTTTCATGCGGGTGGTAGTTGGAAATCCCGATTATTTCAAGACTATCACTTCATGGTTCGGTAACAATACGCCTTATACAAACGACGAGAATACGGGATGGTTCAAGAAGGGCGGCGATCCGGAAAAAGCCAAGCAGTTCCAAGAGAGCGGCTATTCCGGTGAGACGGTGGTCATCCTGCAGCCAACAGACTGGGGGCAGGGGCGCGATGCCTCGCAATTCCTTGCGGCCGAGCTACGCAAGATTGGCGTCAATGCCGAGCTTGCCGCGAGCGACTGGGGCGGAGTTGCCGCACGACGAGAAAAAAGGTTTCCGTCGAAGAAGGCGGCTGGAGCCTCTTCTGCACGTCCGACTCCGATTCAATGCGCAGCCAGCCCCATGCCAACCTCGGTATGCCCGCCAATGGCGAACAGGGTTGGTACGGCTGGCCAAAATTTGACGAATATGAGGCTCTTCGAGCCAAATGGCCGGATGTCGACACGGTCGAGCAGCGGCAAAAACTCGCTCGCAAGATGCAGAAAGTGTACTGGGACAATGTTGGCACGGTGTTTATGGGCAAGCGTTGCAGCCAATCGCGCGGCGAAAGTCGCTCACAGGGCTGATTAGCATGCCAGAGGTAATCCCGATGCGTGATGGGCGCGTCGTGGCATGTCATTTGCGCGCTCCGGCAAGCGAGATTCCAGGAAAGCCGATTGTGGCGGCGATTTCTTAGCCCAGCAAGTGGCATACCAGAGATGCGTTCACCCAATCGGACATATCGAGCGTTATCTCTAACTCCAACACCGACCATCCTGTGAAGTATCGCAAAGAAGAGGTAAGGGAGAAACCTATGGAGCAACACTCTAACGAAATTGGTTCACACGTGGGTCGGCAAGGTGAGAACTATGACACTGTCGGTTCGATTGCAACGAACGTTGCGGATGGCTTCACGATCGTAGCAGTTGGTGACCTCATCCTTTCCCGACCGCTGACGAAATACCAACATCCCGGCTTTGATGACATCGTCAAGATCCTGCGCAAAGCCGATGTAACCTTCGGCAATATGGAATCCCTCATATTCGATATCAGGTCATTCCAAGGTAGTCCGCAGGCTGAGCACGGCGGTTGCTATCACGTCAGCCTGCCAGAGCTCGGCCCTGATCTGAAGGCGATGGGATTCAATCTAATGAGCCGCGCAAATAACCATACGCTTGATTGGGGCATTGAAGGCATGCGCGAAACGAGCCGGGCACTCGATGAGAGCGGTATCGTCCATGCAGGTGCCGGCGAAAATCTGGCACAAGCCGGCGCCGCTCGCTTTCTAGAAACTCCACGCGGTCGCGTGGGGTTGGTGTCGTTGGCTACAACGTTTGCGACCATGTTTCGTGCCTGCGATCCCGCCGGCGAGGCGCCCGGTAGGCCAGGACTCAACCCCCTTCGTTTGGCGGAAAGCATCGTGGTCCCGCCGGAGATGCTCGAAAACTTAAGGCAAGTGCGCGATGCTCTGCCCGGTTACGAGTCCGGCCATGGTGACTCAGACCGAGTTTTGGTCGCCGGAGCGACGTTCAAGGCGGGCGATAAGGCTGGCTACAGCTACGAACCCGACCCGGGCGATGTCGCCGACATCCTACGAAATGTTCGCCGGGGCAAGCAGTTCTCCGATTTCTGCATCGTCACCAACCACGGTCACGAGCCTAATTGGAGCCATAAAGTGAGCCAGGAACCGCCGGATTACGAGCAATCCTTTGCGCGCAAAATGATCGACGCCGGAGCGGACGCATACATTGGTCACGGGCCGCATCTCCTGCGAGGCATCGAAATCTATAGGGGCCGGCCGATCTTTTATAGCCTAGGGAATTTCTTCTATGACGCTCTTCGGACACCCGCGGGGGCTGACATGTTCGCCGCCTACGGCAAGGACCCGAGGGTGGACACAGATGCCGAGGTGACAGTCGACGAGGAAGCAAAAGGCTACCCCACAGCAGGTGAATTTATAGGCGCGGTCACTGGCCCGGCCTTCTACGAGAGTGTTATCGCCGCCAGCTGCTTTGAGCACAATCAGCTTGCCGAAGTGCGGCTCTATCCCGTTGAGCTCGGTCGCTCGGAAAGGTTTGCCAACCGGGGTATCCCGCGTTTGGCCCCTGCGTCGCAAGGGACAGCCATTCTGCATCGTCTAGAGAAGCTCTCGAAACCGTTTGGCACTAAGATTGCCATCGAGAACAGCGTCGGAATCATAAGGCTGGAGGCCGGCCCGTCACTATGAACTAGACCGGACGGGCGGCTCAGTAGCCTTCCACAAAAATCCAGCGTTTTGATCGGTTGCTGGCAACGTAGTTAGCGCAATGCCATTGAGCCGGAAATACATGTCGCGGGTTGTCTATAACTTGCGACAAGTTTCGCCAAACCAGATGCGTTGTTAGATTTCTATATCACGGAAGGCTCAACAATGAGCGAAGCACAACACGTTGTTCGACTTCGACGCGCCTGGATTGCGGGGTGGCGTTTCGTCGGCCAAAATCAAATGCGGAAGTAGCGAGCAGATGGAGGTCTTGAGACGCTATCAGGAACTCAGTACCTAGCAACACGAGCAGTGGCAGGTAACAGATGTTGACGCAGATTAGTTTGACCGACCCGAAAGGCCTTGAGGCTCTACAATGGCGCTGCATTGGACCCACTAGAGGCGGCCGTGTTGTGGCGGTCGCGGGCGACTACGGGGACCCGATGGTGTTCTATTTCGGGGGGTGGGGTATGGAAGACGATCGACGGCGGCGTTTATTGGCGCTGCGTATCCGACGGTTTCTTCACGAGCGCCAGTGTCGGCGCGCTCGCGGTCGCCCGCTCCGACTCGAACGTCATCTATGCCGAGACGGGTGAGTCGACGATCCGAGGCGACGTTTCTTATGGCGATAGCGTCTACAGGTCCCCGGTGCGGCCAGGGCTGCTCTTCGCCGGCACCGAGACTGGGGTCTTCTTTAGTCTCGACGACGGCGAACACTAGTCGCGCATGGCCGGCAGCCTGCCCGTGGTCCCGATCTACGATCTCAAGATCAGGGAAACGACCTCATCGCAGGCACCCATGGCCGGTCCTTCTGGATCCTCGATGACGTGACGCCGCTGCGCGAGCTAACCGCAGATCCGAAAGAAGCCAAACTGGTGGGCCCGCGCCCTACAGTCCGGAGCAAGCTTAACTGGATTGTTGGACCGGGTTTGTCCAAGGTCGGCATGAGCTATGGCCTTTTTTGGGGCATCGGCGCCGCCACGGAGGTCGTCGAGCTAGAGGACGGACGGAGCGATCGCCGTTATCTCGATTGCGGCGAGAATCCGCCCGACGGGGCGATTATCTACTACTGGCTGCCCAATGATCTGCAGGGTCCGGTCAAGCTCACGTTCCGCGACGCCGCTAACAAGACGATTATCTTCTTCTCGAGCGACGACAAGGACGTACCCTTCCACAAGAAGCTAGGCACGAAGGCCGGGCTCCACCGCTTTGTCTGGGATCTCAGGCATCCGGGACCGGCCAAGCTCGATCAGTTTCTCGTGACCCGGAAGTACAAGCCTCTCGCCGCAGGAGGAGGGCGATCCGAGCGGCCCGATCGTGTCTCCTGGCAGCTACAAAGTTGAGCTGCAGGCCGGCGGAAAGAGCCAGACGGTCGGCTTCACAATCCTCAAGGATCCCCGCATAGCTACCACCGAAAAGGAATTCACCGAGCAGTTCGATTTCTTACAAAGGCTTTTCGGCAAGCTCTCGGCGCTCAATCGGACGGTGAATCGCATCCGGCTCCTGAAACGTCAGCTCGCGGATGTGCAGAAACGGCTCGACGACAGTGAGAAATCGCTGGGCGAGCGCGCGCAAGCGTTGGTCACGCAGCTCGAGGCGATCGAGGGGGGGCGCGGGAGACGTCGCGCGACCTGGAACGCAATCCACCGGCTTGAGCGACAAGCTGATCGACCTCGTCAACGTGATGGCCATCGCCGACGCTGGAAGCGCGCCAGGTTTCCGACGAGATCGTGTCGAAGGTTGACGGCGAGATCAAAAAACTGGACGAGCTGGTAAAGGACGCGGTCCCAGCGCTCAATGCCGTGCTCAAGAGCGCAGGCGTCGAGCTGCTCGGGACCGGCAAGGCCCAGGTGAGCTGTGACGAAACACATACGGTTCGGTGAGCATTTATTCCAGGAAGGAGATAGAGATGGATTTCATCGAACGGATCTTCCGGCGTGGCTCCGGATGGAGGCGACGGTACGACCGAGATGCTCTACATAGCGGTCGCGGTTGCCCTAGGAGCGATGGGGGTCGCCCGATGGTGGCTCCGCCGACGCGCGGCGGTGCGACGCCGTAGTCCTTTCGTCTAGGATCTAGAGCACGTCCTGTTTAATCTGGTTCATATCCTGCGGCTTCAAGTAGTTGGCACATTCGGCTGGGGCGAAGAGTCGGGTGGCGTAGCCCATTTCGACGAGGCTCTGCGGGCGCTGGTCCAGGGGTTGCGGCAACCGCCCGGTCCAAAATTATGCAAGCCGCGTCCAGTTGCCGGTTAAGGCAGGTCGCGCCAAAGCTTCTCACTTGGCGGTCAAGGTCGACGATTGAAAGTCTGCGGACGGCGAAGTCCTCGCCGCGGTTGAGCTATCGCAGACCGCACCGTGCTCGGCAAGTTGCCGGGGACCTTCCAGTGGTCGGCATCGATCCACTCGACAGTGCCGGCCCACCGCAAGGCTTCGAGCCGGCGCATGTGCGCGGACTAAGGCCCCTCCATGCGCTCAATCTGAGGCCGCCGCTTCGCGATGCTCGCTATTAGCCGGTAGATGCCGCCAATTTGGGCCGCTAGTGTCGGGGTCTTGAGATCGACTGCGCCCGGATGCGCTCTTGACGGAAGCGGTTCAAGCGCGACCATGCGGGCGAGTCTCACCTCGTCGTTCGTTGTGATTTTTCATGGAATAGGGACCCTGCTTGAGGGGTCGTTTTCATCCAAACGGGACTTAACGCAGGGGCGTGACACTGCTTCCGGTTTCATCGGAGGCATTTGTTTTGGATGTTGGTTGTGGAGACGATTGCAAAGATACGCCGGCTTTCGGTGGGTCAAGGCAAATCGATCAAGCAGATCTGCCGGGAATTGAAGGTCTCTCGGAAGGTGGTCCGCAAGGTTCTGCGTTCCGGGCAGACGATGCGGCGTGGTGATCGGGATTCGCTGGCCGCCTTCGATCTGGCGCTATTCGAACGGTACTGCCGGCAACTGCCTCAAGGCTCGCTCGATCTCCTCGAACAGTCCCCGGCGGAGTTTGCCTACATGGTGCATTGGGTGGCTTTAGCGAGCGGAACAAACCACGTTGATGGCCCAGCGTTCTCGATGGCGGCCAGCGGGTAAGATTTGTTTCCCCTCGCAATGACCATTTCACAGCCCGGGTCCGTGGCAATCGTTGCTGCCAGCAACTTTGTCACCATGCCACCCGAACTGTGGCGAGCGAAGGAATGACCCGCCATGGCTTCTATCTCGGCAGTGATGCATCGAAACTCCGTCACCAGACGGGCTGCGGGGTTGTCATGTGGGTCTTCCGAGAAAAGGCCATCTACGTTGGAAAGCAGAATGACAACGTCGGCGTTCACCATCTGCGCGACCCGAGCTGCTAGCCGATCATTGTCGCCAAAACAGACCTCCGCGGTTGCTGGTGGTGTCGTTCTCGTTAATAATGGGTACGGCGCGAACTTTGAGAAGCTGTTGAAGGGTTGAAGCCGCATGAGGCGACGATGCTGGTTGTCTATATCTTCGCGGGTCAATAGTATTTACCCAACGCCAAACCCATAGCGTTTTAAAGCCCGTTCATAGGCACGCATGAGTCGAACCTGACCGATGGCGGCGGCCGCTTGTTTATCCTCAACTGGCAGAGATCGTCCCAGGCGATTGAAGTGGTTTGAGCCGACCGCGACAGCGCTAGAGGTGACGATGATCACCTGCTGCCCGCGTGCGAAAATTCGGGCGACATCCTCTATTAGCGTCTCAAGCCAAGGACCCCGAATCTCTCCGGTTTCTAGATTGGCGATCAGTGCCGAGCCAATCTTCACTACCAGCCGGCGAGCCGAAAGCAATCGGACCGGGCCTGTTGATGCTGCCGTTGAGCGTTGCTGCACTAGAAATGAAGACACGTCTGTCCATCTCGCCTTTCCTGGCGTCGGGGGCTTGGAGGGTTGAAGGGCGCACGAGGCGCCCTTCATTTCAGATCGGCTGTCAGCAGGCCGTCCTCGCCTTCATGATCAGAAGCGGTAGGTGACACCTGCGCCTATCAACCAGGGATCGAGGTCCGCCTTCCCCGTCAGTTCCGCGCCGTCCACCGTGACGTCGAAGTCTGGCTTGAGGAAAACCTTCTTCACGTCGAAGTTGACGCCCCAGTGCTGATCCACCATGTAGTCGAACCCGACCTGCAGCGCGGTGCCGAACGTGTTCTTAACATGGAGAGCATCTGCACTGCCGGCATCCTGGTTATAGAAGATCGTGTAGTTCACGCCGGCACCGACATAGGGCTTGAACGCGCCGAAATCGGTAAAATGATACTGTAATGTGAGCGTGGGCGGCAGCAGCCAAACCTTGCCGATATTGCCTAGGCCGCCGATCGCTCCTTGGCCCTCGATGTTGGCATAGGTGGTGCCGAGTATGAGTTCGGCGGCGATGTTGTCCGTGAAGAAATAGGAGATATCGAGTTCCGGCGTCACCGTGTTTGAATACGAAAGACCGGAGCCGGGCACTGCATTGACGTAGCCCGAATCCTCAGTGACGACCCCCAACGCACGCAGGCGGATCTGCCAAGGGCTTGGCGCTTCCGTGACCGAGGCTCCTGCCAGCGGGACGCTCGCCGGTTGCGCAAGGTCCGCCGCGACGGCCTGATGTTCCATCACCATGAGGATGACGGCCGCTGTTACTCCCCGCGCCACGCCCATTCGCATTCTCGCCATGATATTCTCTCCTTGCTCTTCAGAAATGATGGATTGCACTATGAAAAATCCTGCTGGACGACGGAGCGCTGCATGCGCAGTTTGCGTTGGACAGCGCACATATTCTTTGCGCCGTGCTCGCAATCATCGACCTGTAATCACTTGTTGAGACGTTGCCCTTTGTCTCCGTCCACCTATCGAACGCCATCGGCTTGCCAGCCGATCGCACTGCGAAGGAAATTGGTACCCAGGGCAATGAATGCGGCCCGCTCCCGATTGTTCTTTCCGTAGCCGTGCCCGCCCGCGCCGGGCTCGTAGAAGTAAGCGGGATAGCCAAGAGCCTGCAGCTTTGCGGCCATCTTACGCGCGTGGCCCGGGTGGACGCGGTCGTCCCGCTTCGTGGTGGCTAGCAGGATCGGCGGATAGGGCTGTCCTGGTGTCGCGGCGTGATAGGCCGAGATTTCCTTTAGGAAAATCCATTCCTCCGGCTTGTCGGGATCGCCATATTCGGTCAATCCAGCTCGCGCCCGCCAAAAGCTTGGTGTAGCGGCGCATATCGATTAGCGGGACTGTGCAGAAGAGCGCGCCGAAACGCTCAGGATAGCGGGTAAGCATATTGGCGATCAGAAGGCCGCCAGTCGAGCCGCCCTGGGCGGCAATCCGCCTCGGCAGCGTAGTGCCTCTTCGCACGAGGTCGGCGGCAACGGCGGCGAAATCGTCATGGGTGAGACGCTTGCCCTGTCTGCCCCGGCCTCGTGCCAACGGGTGCCGAACTCGCCGCCGCCCCGGATGTTCGCCACCACGCACGTGCCGCCGCGTTCGAGCCACAGTTTGCCGAGCGAGGAGCTGTAGTGGGGCAGGACCGATTCTGCGGTACCCGCCGTAGGCGGTGAGGTGAACCGGGGCATCCCCGTTCCCATTCACGGGACCGACCTGCGTATAGGGGATCATCTCACCATCGGTCGAGACTGCCTCGTGGCGCGTCACCACCAGCCCGGATGCGTCGAAATTCTCCGGGTCGCGCTTCAGGATTACTGGAGCGCCGAGAGGCGCTGCGGCATTGAGGTCCAATAGGAGAAGCTTCGGCGCTGTGATCGGGTCCTGAGCCGAAATGAGGACCTCTCCGTTGGTCTCGTGACGTTCAGCATCGAGCGACCAAAGATCAACAGTCCCTTCGGTGGGCACGGTGTCCAGCGCTCGGCGGGTCCATTCCTGGCCTTCGGGGGTGAACATCTCGAAACGTGAATCGAGGTTGACGAGGTAGGAGATAACGAGCTTCCCGTTATTCCAGAAGATTGATTGCAGGGAGCGCCTGTCGCCTGGTTCAAACAGGATGGCAAAACTGCGCTCGCCGGCGATGAAGGAGGAAAGCGAGATGCCGATCAGCGCGTCCGCGGCATGGGTCATCCCTCCCACTGTCCATGGCTTGCGCGGCTTTACCGCCAGCCAGTCGCCGAAACCGCTCCACCAGGCGTCCCGAGGAAGGTCGATCCGCATCTTGGGCCCGCTCCTGTCGCCGATTCTGACGATCTTCTCGAAGTAGGCCGGCCGCTCGGTGAACCATAGACGCTCGCCCTCGGCGGGGCTGTCCAGATGGCCGGACACGCCTATGGAGTCGAAACCGGTTTCGAATATTACCGGCGCGGCGAGCGGATCCGCGCCACGCTTCCACAGCCGCACGGTGCGCGCGTAGCCGGAGCGGGTGGCCATGCCATCACCAAGCGCACTGGAAAGCAGCAGCGTGGCAGGGTCGAGCCAGTTAAGCTCGCCCTTGGCCTCCGCGAGGTTGAAACCATCGGCGACAAAGCTAAGAGATCCCAGATCGAATTCGCGATGCACGGCCGCGTCGCTGCCGCCGCGCGACAGGCGCAGAACGGCTCTTTCCCGTCTCTCCGGCTCAAGGGACGCGCCGCCCCAGATCCAGTCCTCTCCGTCACTAGCGGCGAGGGCGTCCAGATCGAGCAGTAGCTCCCACTGGGGATCAACTTTCATGTAGGCGGCAAGGGTGGTCCGGCGCCACAGTCCGCGCGGATTTCGGGCATCTTGCCAGAAATTGTAGAGGTACTGGCCGTGGCGCCTGCTCAAGGGAATCCGGTCAGGGCGATCGAAAATCGCTGTCAGGGCGTCATGGTCCCGCTCGAATTGCGGTCCACCGAACTGCTCCAGGGTCCTGGCAGACTGGCTGGCGGCCCAGTCAAGTGCCCGCTCGCCTTCTACATCTTCGAGCCAAAGATAAGGATCATCGTCGGGAGCATTCAGCGTTGGGCGGCAATCGAATGCGGTCATGTCCGGCTAACCCGAAGAGTGAAGTCGCCTGGAAAACAGGCGCAAAGTCTTCCGTCGGCCCGGGAAAGCTCCGCTTTCGCGGCTGCGACCGCATGTTCGGCGGGCATGATCATGCGATGATTTCTCCTCTGTCCGTGCCGCAGCGCGTTTTGCGGACAGCCTCGCAGGAGTCGTGCCAAATAAGAAAATCGTTTCAAAGCAATGCGATCATCCTGATGACGCTGTGTCTCATGTCCGACATCGTCGAACATCCGACAACGAGTGCAGCCGTGACCGCCTGATAGAACCTCCCGTGCCAGATCGGTGGGCACTGCGGATGCAGTGAAGGCTCACCGCGAAACTGGCCGAACTTCGGGTCGACATCGGCGACGCGGCGATCGACGACCACTTCGTCGCCGGGGTCGGGCGCGGCACAGCCTGAGGACACCGCGGCGCGATCATCGAATAACTGC
Organism: Mesorhizobium sp. M0189; assembly: GCF_040322135.1. Taxonomy (NCBI): domain Bacteria; kingdom Pseudomonadati; phylum Pseudomonadota; class Alphaproteobacteria; order Hyphomicrobiales; family Phyllobacteriaceae; genus Mesorhizobium; species Mesorhizobium sp. M0189. The sequence continues at coordinate 47,641 of NZ_JAMYSW010000023.1, read as the reverse complement.
GTTTACGTTGCCTCTATCCTGGCCCACCCGTGGGCGCGCAAAAGACTGCTTTACCGCCTCAGCCCTTTAGTTGGATCAAGTCGCAGGGACCGAATGGCGCACGGCAGAGTGGCCATAACGCAATTGTCTTCCGGCTATCTTTCCAGAGATTCGACAATCCAGTTGGTGAAGGTCCCATATCGCCCAATCATTGATGTGCTTAGGTATGGGCATGCGCCCATCCGCAACCATCTCATCAAGAGCATCGATCCGCCCCAACGTAGAGAATGCTTCCTCATGAGAGAGGCGTCGCGGCGGACATGAGATTGCGTCACTCTTCATGATCGCGGCCTCCGAGGATGTCGGGATCGAGCCAGTGCAACGGCACGATAGGGCGAGGATCTGGCAGCTCTTTCAACTGCCGACCTCGATGGGAGAAGGCAAATCGCGATCTGTCCGGCAGAGACACCAGATTATGTACTGTCCGTTCATGAAGGCTTCGTGCTGGTCTCCATAAGAGAAATATTCTGGTGGAGAAGGTGCCCGATTAGCTATTCGGAAAGGCGACATCGACGTGCAAATCGGGCGCGGCCGGTACGCGTCCCCCTCAATGTCGGATTTCCGACAAGATCGCAAATCCGCCAACCCATTGTTTAATCAGGGCTTCCTTCTCTGGCACGGCCCATGCACGGCATTCTGCGAATGCATCAGAGAGAGGTCGTCCATGATCATGCGCACCGAAAATGCCGTCGCCGCAGTGAAAACCGCGCTCTCGCCTGCCATCAAGCCGCCGAAAGGCCGGCGCGTCATGGTCGAGGCGGGCGATTGCGCCGGCTTCAAACACCTTAATGGGCCTGGAAAGCTCCTCGCGTGACGGCGACGCGGCATCCAGACGGGCGGAAAGGACATACGTCGTTGCCCCACGTCGCCGGCATGACACGTCGATTGTCACCGCGCTGGAATGCTCGGGTCTACATTCGTCAACCCGAACGCGCTGGACAAATTCTCGCAAACCCGGTCGGCACCGGGGCTCGAAACGTCCGCGAGGGGGCCCAGTGGCTATGGCCGATATTCGCCGCGAACAAGCCGCCTAGTGGGAAGACTCTATAGGAGGAAGCAGTGGAGTTATCTTGCGTTGGGGTCGGTGCTGGGCCGTCTAATTTGAGCCTTGCGTGTCAGATACACGAGCAAGTTGGGCAAGGGGCACTGTTCCTGGATAGGCAGGTCGACTTCCGCTGGCATCCAGGCATCGCATTCGATTCCTCGGAGCTCCAGGTCAGTCACTTCAAGGATCTGGTCACACTGGTGAATCCGCGATCAGCCTACACTTTCGTAAACTTCCTGCACGAGAACGGGCGTTTGTACCACTTCCTGAACGCACAGTTCGAAGCTGTGTTCAGAGCTGAGTTTGAGCAGTACCTGAACTGGGCCTTCCACAGGAACCCACTTGTCCATGGCGGCGAGACCGTGCACGAAATCCGCTTTGACGGCGCGTTTCGGGTGCGGACCGATAACGCGGTTCTCGGCGCCAGAAACGTCGTGGTTGGCATTGGCAAGCAGGCGCAAATCCCGCCTCAGTTTCAGGGCTGGATTGGACGCAACCTGTTCCACTCATCTGTTTTACTGCACATCCACCCTGAGGTGCGGAGAAAGCATGTCTGCGTGGTTGGCGGAGGCCAGTCGGGAGCCGAGGTGATGTTGCATCTTGTCGGCCTGCCGAAAGAACGGCGGCCTGCCTCGATCACCTGGGTCTCGCAGCGCGAAAACTATCTGCCTCTGGACAACAGCCCGTTCACAAACGAGTTGTTCATGCCCTGCTTTTCGGATCGTTTCGCGGCGATGAGCGAGTCGCAGCGTAAGCTGCTCCTGCGGCGTTTCGTGCTTGCCTCGGACGGCATTTCGGAAAGCACGTTGCGCGCGATCTATCAGGCGCTGTACCGCCACGCATTTTTCGAGCCAAACCGATCCGACATCACACTGCGGCCGGGCTGCACCGTTTCGCACTGCATCAACGCCGGCGCGGGTCATAGGCTGACCCTGCAGCACGGCATGGTCGAGGTCGAAGAAGTCACGGCTGACATCGTCATCCTGGCCACCGGTTACGAGAACGCGGTGCCAGACTTCTTGGCACCCATCGCGCACCGGCTGGAGCAGATCGACAATGAATTAGCTATTCGCGAGGATTTTTCGGTGAGCTGGGACGGACCGCGTGACAGACGCATCTTCGTACAAAACGCGAGCCTCGGGCAGCGCGGCCTGGCCGATCCGAACCTAAGCCTGCTGGCCTGGCGCGCGCGCCGCATCCTCGATAGCCTTCTTGGGCGCGCGCCATGCGCGAACCCCGAGCATCCTGGCTTCATCAGCCATACGTCGATCGAGAGCTGGCCCGCCCCCGCAGCCGAAGAAATGGGCAGCGGGATATGACTCGTACACTTTTGATCATCGGCGGTGGCATCCTAGGAATGATGTCCGCCTCCGCTGCGGCGAGGGCCGGAGGCTTCTCCGATATCACCGTGACCGAACAAGCCCTTGGACCAAGCGGCGCATCGCATTATTCTGGGGGCGTGCATTTCCCCTACGGTTGTCAAGACCGTACCAGGGCGCTCACTGGAAAGAGCGCCGTGGTCTTGGCGGCCATCGCTGGGTCGGCGGTCAGCGGATGGTGCCGGCCTTTAGCGATGCGTGTCGTGGCTGGATCGGGTGAAGCGATTGATCCGGCCCAGTTTACGGAACCCCTGGACCCGGCTGAGCCTGACATAGGCAGTCTCGCGCCGAGCTTCTGCGGACAATATCCGCCGGAGCGGAACGCACTTGGCATCGCCGTCCCACATGACGTGAGTCCGTCTCCGTGGACCCGCAACTTGACCAGCGCCCGACTGCCCTAATTGGGATGTCCGACCAACCAGTCTTTCCAACAGGAGGCTTTTCGCATGTTGACTGATGCACAAAGAGAAAAGTGGCAGAAAGACGGATACGTCAGGCTCGAAAGGTTCTTCGCTCCAGCGGCCCAGGAAGATATCTCTACTTTTGTCGAAGATATGTCACGCTGGGATGTCAGCGATGATAAATGGCTCATGTGGTTCGAGAAGACGACGGACAATCGAAAGATCATCTCCAAGATCGAGAATTTTCTCGACTTCCATGATCCATTGCGTCGTTTGCTCTTAGAAGATCAGCGCATAAAGTCAGCGGTCGATGATTTGCTTGGCGAAGATTCGCGCAGGCTCAAGGAGTTGCTGATTTTCCACTACCCCGACAGCGGCGGCTATCTCCCGCATCAGGACATTTATCACATTCCACACAAACTCCCCGACCGGATGGTCCATGCGGTGGTTGCCATAGGCATCGACGACTCCGACCCGGAAAACGGCGGGCTTTTCTTCAGCCCCGGCAACCACAAGAAGGGGGTGTTTCCCATGGATGCCGGTGGGGTGATCAATCCTCAAGTCGCCGAAATGTTCTCCTGGGAACCCGTAGTATGGAAGGCTGGCGACATCTTCATCTTCGACGATTACGCACCGCACTACTCACGACCGAACAAAAGCAATCGTTCGCGGCGGACACTCTACTTGGTGTTCCAGCGTGCTTCAACAGGAGGACCGACCCGTGCTGAATATAACGTGCTTAAGCGCGCCCTCAACCCGCCCGAGGGCAAAGTGGCCGATCTCGACAAACTCAAGCCCCCAAATGGCATTTTCTATCGCGATTGAGCTCACGCAGCCAGGCGGAGGCATGCACACGAAACTGATCGACCGCTCAAAAATGCGCGGAGAGTATGGCGTTCTGATTTGCGGGCTCGCGGAGCATCGACCGCAGCCCGTTACGACGCTTCGGCACGTGGATTATGGAGGTGGTCGCAGGGCGGTCTTCTATGACGCCTACAGCCCGACTGGCGCCCCCCTCGTCGCCCGCCTGGCGGCCCAGAGCTGCATTATCCTGGCCGGGGCCGCCAACGGGTCGGGCCGTTTCTCTCCACGAATTGCACGGGAGGCTGTTGCGTTGGCAGCCGAAGATCCCACGGCTTCAACAGCTTAGGTTCGTTGTCATGCGCAAACACACGTTTTCTCGAACGGAGCTGTCGCGGGCGTTCGGTATCGACATGGCCACGCTCGGAACGGGAAGCGTCGGCACGGGTTTTTCGTTCGGTAGGCTGGCACCGGGCGCTACATCCGAGCCCCATCGGCACGACGAAATCGAGGCCTTCGTGGTCCTGTCTGGCGCGGGCAAGGTCAGGACCGACCTTGGGGAAATCTCGGTCGAGGCGGGCGATGTCGTTCTGTTCCACCCTTTTGAAGCGCATGTGCTGCGCAACGACGGAAACGAAGACCTAGATTTCGTCGATGTCTACTGGCGAGACGGCGAGGCCGCCCTTGATGCCGCTGCAAAGACCACGGCTCCACGCGGGCCGATCTTCGTCTTCTCCACGCCGCCAACGCCAAATGGCGATCTGCATCTGGGGCATCTTTCTGGCCCCTATTTCGGCGCCGACGTCTATACTCGTTTCCTGCGCATGAAAGGAGTCGAAGCATATCACCTCACTGGAAGCGATGACAACCAGAGCTACGTCACGACACGCGCCGATGCCGATCAATCGACGCCTGCAAACGTGGCGCGCTACTACGCCGACGAGATTCGCGCCACGCTTGCACTCCTCGATTGTGACGTCCACAGCTTCCAACCCACAATGGGCGATGACGGCTACGGCGAGTTTCAAGCCGCGTGTTTCCGCAGTCTTCTGAGCAGCACGGCGGTAGATCTGCGCCAGAGCCCTGCGCTTTTCGATGCTGTGACAGGCCACTATCTTTACGAGCCGGATGTTAGCGGCCTCTGCCCCGATTGCGGCGGCTCCGCCGGTGGCAACATCTGCGAGGAATGCGGCGCCCCAAACCTTTGCCACGACTTGGGTGCAGCCCGGTCACGGCACTCTGCCGAGGCGCCGCTGGTCGGCTCCGTCCGCCGCCCGGAACTTGCCTTGGACCGATGCTACGACAATATCGACCGGCATCTAAGGGCGTCGGGCGTCCCGCTACGGATCTTGGATCTCTTCGCGCGCCTACGCCAACGCGGCGACTTTTCAGTGCCCATTACCCACCCCTCGGACTGGGGCCTGCCGGCCGAAGGGTTCCCGGGGCAAGTGATCTGGGTCTGGCCGGAAATGGCCTTCGGTTTTCTTTACAACATCCAGGCGCTCGGCCGCTTGCTGGGTCGCGACTGGAAGGCGGAGATGCCCGGCAACGACTGGCAGATAGTCCATTTCTTCGGCTTCGACAATTCGTTCTACCACGCGCTACTCTACCCCGCTCTTTACGCCGAGGTCTTCTCCCACTGGACGCCACGCATCCACTATCACGTCAACGAATTCTACCTGCTCGACGGCAAAAAGTTCTCAACCAGCTGCCGCCATGCGGTCTGGGGCAAGGAGGTTCTGAGCCCAAAGACAGTCGACGTCGTGCGCCTCCATTTGGGCCTGACACGCCCGGAAGGTGAGCGGACGGATTTCACGCTGGACGCGCTGCGCCGCACCGAGAACGAGGTGTTCCAAGGGATTTGGCTGAACTGGCTTGACGCGTTGAACCAGGAAATCAAGCAGGATTTTGCCGGCCGTGTACCCGATGCAGGCGACTGGAGCCCGGTCGACCGCGCCTTCTTTGCTCGGATAGAGATCTATCGCGCGGCGATGGAGCGCGCCTATTCGGACGAAGGCTTCTCGGTCCGGCGCGCGGCCGCTCAGGTCTGCGATTTCGTGCGCGATTGCGTGATCTACCGTCGGGCGCAAGACTATGCGGCGGCGCGACGTTTCTATCCCGCCCGCAATCGGACTTCGCTAGCCCTTCAGACGACGGCCGCTGCGATCCTGGCGCCGACACTCGCTCCGCTGATGCCCCGATTCGCCAGAACGCTGGCGCGAGGCATCGATGGCGTCTCAACCGAAACATGGCCCCGGTCCGTCCAGCGCCTTGCGCCCGGGACGCGCTTTGATCTCGGACCCGTGTTGGTGTTCTACGCCAAATCCGGCAATGCTCATCTCGATGAGGAGGAAGCACTATAAGCCCAAAGGTGCACCAGTGAGCTATCTCAATCTCGACCAGATCTGCGCGGTAATCAAAGCCGATGATGCCAAATATCTTTACTCGCTGTCACTGGCGACCGAAGCCGCTATCAGACGGCAGAGACCAGATTGGCGGACCTGAACCAGCGCATCATCGACACCCTGGCCCGCGCCTTCGAGGACCGCGCGGCCGATCGCTTCCCAGCCCTTGCTGTTTCGTGCCGCAAATGCCCTGTGGGCTCGACTGCGCTGACCAACCTCTTCGGCATCGCGGGATTTCCGTCCTCCAGACGGTCAAGACTGTCATGCGGTTCGAGGCGCTTGGTCAACCTGGCGCGCCCTGGATCGTGCGCCGATCACCGGAAATGTCGAATGCGAATGCCTGCCTGATGGTATCTTCGATTCTGTCCGAGCCTGTACTGGCGCGGCAGTCGGCCGAAGAACAACTGAGCTACTGACAATCGGAAGGTAGCAGGTTCAAAATTCTGCCCCACAAACCGGACATTGCGCACAACCAGCGTTCGCGATCGCGATGGTGCAGAAGCTTCCAACCAGACCCGCGCAAAGACAGCCCGTCGCCTGAAGATAGTCGGCGAGGGCCGCCAAATCCCTCGCAAGCGTATCCTCCGTCACATGCACGCCGTCTTCGCCGACAATCCAGACGCTTGTCTCGTCGAGAGATAAGTCCAGCCAGGTGCTCCTTCAGGATTGCGTGTTTGTTCGGGTACGGAGCCGCCCCTCAGTTCCCAATCGAGGAGCGATCCTACAATTCACATATTTGGAGATCGCTCGCTAGGTTACCCGGCTGTGAACCCTGCAAGCCGAAAATTCAGATGCCGCCCATGCAGAGATATTTCATTTCTAGGTAGTCCTCGAGGCCATGGCGGGATCCCTCCCGCCCGATGCCGGACTGTTTTATCCCACCGAACGGCGCCGCTTCTGAAGACATCCGGCCGGTATTTACCCCGACCATTCCATATTCCAAGGCCTCGGCCACACGCCAGACACGCTTCAGGTTGGAGGCATAAAAGTAGGCCGCGAGGCCGTAGATCGTGTCGTTGGCCTCACGCACGACCTGATCCGCATCTTTGAAGCGAATAATCGGTGCCAGCGGCCCGAATGTCTCTTCTTGCGCGACGGTCATCTCGCTGGAGACACCGGTCAGGACTGTCGGTTGGAAAAACGTGCCATTCGTGCCGATGCGTTTGCCCCCGCATCGAATTGCGCCGCCTTTGGCGACGGCATCGGCAATATGGGATTCGATCTTGGCCAAAGCGTGCTTGTCGATGAGCGGTCCGATGTCCACTCCGGGAGCGAAACCGTCACCAACTTGAAGTTGGCGAGCCCGATGCACGAATTTCTCGACGAACTCGTCGTGAACGCCCGACTGGACGTAAAGGCGGTTCGCCGAAACGCAGGTCTGGCCGGCATTGCGGAACTTCGCCTGGATCGCACCGTCAACCGCGGCATCGATATCGGCATCATCGAAGACGATGAAAGGTGCATTGCCGCCGAGCTCAAGGCTGACTTTTTTGATCTGGTCCGAGCACTGGCGCATGAGCAGGCGCCCGATCTCAGTCGACCCGGTGAAGCTGATCTTGCGGACCTTGGGATTGGTACAAAGTTCGCGGCCGACCGCTTCACCTTCGGACGCATAGATCAGGTTGACGACGCCTTCGGGAAAGCCAGCCTGATGGGCGAGGGCGAACATTGCTCCCGCCACGAGCGGCGTCTGTTCAGCGGGCTTGAGGACGATCGTGCAGCCCGCCGCCAAGGCTGGCGAGATTTTGCGCGCCACCATCGAGGCCGGGAAATTCCATGGCGTTATCATGCCAACAACTCCGATGGGCTGCTTGATTACCAGCATTCGGCGGTCCATCGATGGTGCGGAGATCGTCTCGCCATAGACGCGATTGGCCTCCTCGGCGTACCATTGCAGATACGCCGCAGCATGCGATATCTCCGACTTGGCTTCGGCAAGCGGCTTGCCCATCTCCGCGGTGAGAATCGCGGCAAGATCGTCGGCGTGGTCGATGATCAACTGATGCCATCGCCATAGAACGTCGCTGCGCTCACGTGCGGTCAACCCTGCCCATCCAGGCTGAGCGACATAGGCCTTGTCGATCGCAGCGCATGTCTCCTCGACACCCATGTCGGGTAGTTCTGCCAGCACTTCACCAGTCGACGGGTTGAGGACCTCGAATGTCCGCTCGCTAGTCCGCGTGCCAAGTGCCGGCAGGCGATCAATGGGTCCAAACAGGTCAGGGGATCTCAGGTGACGGATCATCGGCAGGCACAGGGGCAATACCGGATTCCTCCTCAACGCAGCAGGTATATATAGCAGGTGCAGTGTGTACTCCGCGACGTCCGGGTTCCTTATAGGGCCTCGGCCAGACAGCTGGTAGACCACGGACCCAAATGGAAAGGGAGAATACCTGAATACGCTAGAAGATGCCTCGCGGTTCTACTAATCGAACGATTGAACAACGGACATCGGCTTCGCCAGCCGCGCGGAGTGGATGCTGGTGGCCTGCCCCTACAATCTGCGGACCACGAATCGGCGACTCTATCCACTCGAAGAGAGGCTGGCCTGAGGAGGAGCGCACCCCAATAATGACGCCTGAACCGGCAAATGCCTGGCAAGGCCCGCGAAAACCGCTCCTCGCGGCTTTAAACAGATCCCGTTTACCCGGCGAGCGCCCGCAAGATGAGAAAGAGGATGGAGAGGAACAGGGTGGCGAAGGCGCGCCGAGGGAAGACCGGCCGGCGCATTTGCAGGGGGATGGAGCTCATGATCATTTCCCCGCCTGTTGCTGCGACAAAAGATAGCCTGTGGTCGAATGGTCGAGCACCAGATAACGCGCGGCGACCGCCTTGACCTCGTCGGTGGTGACCTTGCGGACGCGGTCCGGCCTCTCGAGCACGTCCTTCACATTGCCACCGGTGGTGAGCGTCTTGCCATAAATGTTGGCGATGTGGTCCAGCTCGTCATGGGCAAAAATCACCGAGCGGATATAGCGGTCTTTGGCCTTGTCCAGCTCGTCGCTGGTGACGCCATCCTTGGCGATCCGGGCGACTTCGGCAACGGCCGCCGCTTCGAGATCGACGATCTTTGCATCGCCGCGCGACGAGCCGGAGATGGTGAAATTGGTGTCGTCTAGCATGGTGCCCTGGAAGGAGGCGCCGGCCGCCGAGGCTATGCCTTGCTTGACGACAAGCTCCTGATATAGCCGGCTGCGGTTACCGCCGCCGAGGATCTCGGCCAGCAGGTCGAGCGCCTCGGCCTCGCCGGGCTCTGCCGTATGATAGGACGGCACCACCCATTGAGTGGAAAAGCTCGGCACCGAAACGCGCGCATCGGTCAGCGTCACTGTGCGCCTGGTGTTCTGCTCCGGCTCGACCGGACGGTTGCGCGGGGGCAGGTCCGGCCCGCGCACAACCTTGCCATAGGTCTTCTCGGCCAGCGCCTTCACCGTCTCAGGCTCTACGTCGCCGGCCACCACCAGCACGGCGTTGTTCGGTCGGTAGTATTTGTTGTAGATGGTGAATGCGTCGGTGCCGTTCAGCTTCTCCATCTCCTGCATCCAGCCGATGACCGGAATGCGGTAGGGCTGGTTCTGCCGCAACGTCGCGTTGACCTCCTCGTCCAGCAGAGCATGCGGGTTCGTCTCTCTGTGCCAACGGCGCTCCTCCACGATCACGTCGCGCTCGGTCTTGATATCATCGTCGTTGAGGATGAGGTTGAACATGCGATCGGCCTCGAAGCCCATCATTTCACCCAACGCCGAGGGCGCCACCGTCTCGAGGAAGGTGGTGTAGTCATACGCGGTGAAGGCGTTATTGTAGCCGCCGATGGCTGAGACGGCTCGGTCGAACTCGCCGGCGGCGTGGTTGGTCGTCGCCTTGAACATCAGATGCTTGAGGAAATGGGCAAGGCCGGATTTGCCGGGTGGCTCGTCGGCGCTGCCGATCTTGTACCAGACCATATGAGTGACGATCGGCGCGCGGTGATCGGGGATTACGACCACTTCCATGCCGTTGTCGAGCAGGAAATCCGTTACCTTGCCGCCGTCGGTGGCGGCCAGAGCCGGAGCGGTCGTCACCAGGGCCAGCGCGGTGGCAATGAACGCCCTGCGCACCCAGGGGGACGATCGATGGCTGCGGTTGTGGTGGCTGGTCGAAAGGCAAGGTTCGAGGCAAAGTGATTTGTTCCTCATTTTGATGAAGGCGCTGCGTCCCCGTCTCCCCGCGTGGGAGGATCGGCGGGCAGCGCCGAGCCAGATGAATAAGCTCTTCATGGGGCCAAGCCTTACTCGAGCGTCATCTTTGGATGGACCCAGGAGACGTGCGGCGGTATTTCTTGGTGAGGTGATCATGGGACGGATTCTCCTTGGTCCGAGACGCCTTGCGGATGACCAAGCATGCACCGTGCCACATCAGAAAACCTTTCGAGGCAGTGGACAAGTCGGGCTCTGCCATGTTGCGCATCCGACATTGTCGGACATCGGACAGGGCCGAACGCGACGCGCGCGGCTGGATATCTTCTTCGTTCGGAAGACGATGGGCGCGCTGCCGGGAGGGGCATAGGATGCGCTTCGAAGGCCGCTGCACTGACGGTGAGAATGGAGATGTTGGTCGCCCCAGCGGAACCCTCTCCTCGACAGCCAGACCGGGTCGATGCTGAACGGCAGAGGCGCGAGGAGCGTAGCGAACTCGAGCGCGGAGCCTGCTCGCGCGCGCAGACGGATCTGATCAAAGATCGGCGAGTTGGGCGATATCCGCGGGGCGCTGGAAAACGAAGATCGTAGGACTCGGGCGGGAAAGAAGGATGCGGTGGCGCGCTTCTGGCGTAATGCGCCTGCCGCGAGGCCGTCGAGCCTGATGAGTTGCTGCGGGAAAGGGGAGTGTTTGCGCGGGACCTTGGTCAAACGTAAGCAACAACCGTCGAGCTCGCCGTGGATGGGGGCATGCAGGCACGTTTGTCGCTGGAGGACAGCAGCACGGAAGCTGTCCGCGCTTGCCGTCGTCGCTGGGTACCAAACAGGAGAAGTTGGCGGTCGCGATCGAATTCATCTGCGTAAATACCGCCTGGCTGTGCTCGGTTTGCCGGCGAACAGATTGCCTTCTTTGCGGCTGCAAACGCATCCCTGGCGGCGTGGTCCCTAAGGTCAAGAGCATCGGGTGAGTAACAGCCTGATCCTGCTCAATCTGATGCGCGCCAACCGCCTCGCCGGACTGTGGAACCGCTCGCGGGTAGCTTCTACCACAAACAGCAAGGTCATGAAATCAAGTAGGAAGTCGTCGATCGCTTGGGCGATTGTTTCTGACTTGCCCTTGAACTGGTCCAGCAAAACGCGCGCGTTATCGATCGCTTCCACGCTGGTGGCATCGATCAACCCCTCGACCCTCTTGAAACAATCCAATTCGAAACTCCTTCAAGCGCTTGGCAAGCCGTTATGCACGAAGGTAGCTCCGTGAACTACCCGGCCTTTGACCTGGCGGCACGAGCAGCGGTCGGCCTTACGTCCCGTGCCTCCAAGCACCGGCCGTAGACGTGGGGCTGAGGAGCGTTGGAAGGATCGGGCGCTTCCGGCCATGCTCGAGCGGTAGTGTAGGACAGTGCTTGCTGGCGACTTCGGCCAAAATGGAGTGCGCCAGCTGATCGGGGTTTAACAATTTTTCGCTTTTTGCTGCGCCCAAGTCTCGGCTATGAGTCGGGCAGGCCTGATGGCCTGCCCACGTTGCAATTGTTAAGGAGGAACACGTATATGCCGACTGGAACGGTAAAGTGGTTCAACAGCACCAAGGGGTTTGGATTTATCCAGCCCGACAATGGCGGTCCGGATGTTTTCGTCCACATTTCCGCTGTCGAACGCGCGGGCCTCTCGACCCTCGCTGACGGCCAGAAGATCAACTATGAGATCGAGCAGGATCGCCGCACCGGCAAATCCTCCGCTGGCAGCCTCAGCAAAGCTGGTTGAAATTTTCTCCTGCGTCCTGGCAAGAGTGGGCGCGTAGGTCCGGAGGTCCTCACGGCCGCTCGATAGGAGCGAGCAAAACTGAGGGCAGCAGATTGCTGCAGGCGTCGCGAATTCCTCATGACACTAAAAAAGGAAGGCGGGGTTGGCCCCGCCTTTTTATATGACGCGCAGATTAAGCCGATGGCTGCAACGCTCCAGAACGAATCTCGATTGCCGAAATCAAGCCGCGACCTTCTTGCGGGTTCGCTTCGTCGGCGCCGGCTCCGGCGCTTCCGGCGCTTTCGGTTTGCGGCCGAGCCCCATTGTCTTGGCCAATGACGAGCGCGCCGCGGCGTAGTTCGGCGCGACCATGGGATAATCCGCCGGTAGGCCCCATTTGGCCCGATATCCATCCGGCGTCAGCCCATAGTGGGTCGACAGATGGCGCTTTAGCGATTTGAATTTCTTCCCGTCTTCAAGGGAGATGATGTAGTCCGGTGTCACCGACTTCCTGATCGGGACTGCAGGCGTAAGGGCAACCGGCTCTTTTGCAGAGACACCTTCCGCCGTCCCTTTCAGAGCCGCGTGCACTTGGCCGATGAGGGCAGGGAGATCCCCCACCGGGATCGGATTGTTGGAGACATAGGCTGAGACGACATCGGCCGTGAGCTCGATGAGGGTGTCGATGTTTTTTTCGGCTTCTTCTGTCATGAAACTCTCCAGGCGGCGTGAAACACAGTCGGCGAAGCGTCGCTTCATAGTGGCGGTCGCCGCTGAAAGCAACCAAGGTCTCGACAGGATTATTGCGATGCTCGTCCAGCAGCGAGATCTATAGCGCGGTATCGCGCCGTCATGACCGTTGATGCGTTCCGTTGTTGGCGACCTGCCGCGGTGCTTGCGCATTTTCAGGCGCGTCTCGGCCGTAAGCTTTGCGCCAGACGACCAGTAATCTCGAAACGAAGCGGGCTGTTTCTGTTCGCCATCCTCTCTTTGGCTGTGAAGTCGGTGGCAGAGCAGTGGCCGCTTCCTGGTGGCGCGTGGAGGAACTATCAAGCGTTGATTCGCAATGGTCGAAACGATGTAGATTCATCCGGTGAGCCGCTCTCGCAGCAGGATGTTAGGGATTGGCCCGCTGGTAAACCGAGGACATCACGCCGCTGCTTTGCTATTGAACCGCTATCGCTGTGACAACACATTCCGCAATGGTGGGCGGGTGTAGAGGAGGCGCCTGTTCACGCAAACTAGCGGTTCAGCAGGTCGGGAGGAACGAATGAGCTCAGGGACTTTCAGCAGCCCACTTTTCGTAAGGCGGGCAGCGCACATCGTGCAAGAGATTGCCCGTCCTGCGGATGCTATCGATTTTCTCAACGAATGGCCAGAAGATCGCAGAGACCGGATCCACGAAGCCGCCCTCAGGGCGTGCTTTGATGCATACAACGGACGAAAACCTGCGAGCGCAGCGCGCAAGAGTTTTTCCGCTTTGCGAAACAGGTCGTCATATTGGAAGATGCAACCTCCGCGATGCAATGGCTCGCTGCCTGCATGTCGGACAGTGGAAAAGCGCAAGTATAGGCGTCGCAGTCGTATCTGAAGCCGGAGCGGGAACGCCGACGAGGTTATTGTATCGAGATTTCGCCGGCATCTGGAGCGTACTATAGCGAACAAACAATATTTTGCGCGCTATGGCGATGTTAATCATCTTGTTGTATTTGTAAATCAGCTTCTCGCGACAGGACTGCAACGCTTCCGGTGTGAAAATCACTGGGTGGGACTTGGTTCTCTCGAATTCATGACGGTAAATTGCCCTGTTATTATCGCAAAGCAGTTGTCCCATTGAAGCTGATAAACGAGGCCAAAATTGTGCTCCGTCGTCTGCCAATATTCGCTCGATGGAGGCTATAGGCGTCACAAGCCAATCAAAACAGCTACTCGGGCGCCCTTTGAAATTTCGTTTAATTTCGCTCACCCGAACGGTCCTCTACAGTCGAAATAAGATTGTCCCGCAAAGGTGCTACAAGACACCTATCGCGGATCGATTTGGGCCCACGTCGATCTGGCGAAGGCAGGCGGAAGTCGAGCAGGACCTGCAGCGGAACAGATCACCGGCCCCGAACCGAAATCTGAGACAGCGGCGGACCCGATTTCTTCATGGTAGAAGGCGCAGAGAGAACCGGAGCACGGCTCCGGCGCCGCCGCTTGCCGAGCAGCGATCCTCCGCCTCCCAAATTCCAATCGAGAAGAGCGTTCAATTCCGGGACGGTCCAAGCTCTGCCGCAAAAACAGGTGTCAGACCACCCGGTCCTCTCCCGCAACTGATCTAGCGCAGGGCGTTCATGAGCCGCATATCCCAGAGTGGCTGCGTGCACGACGCAGCGAGATCATTTATGAAAATCCTATTCAGTACGATGGCTGTCCCCTTGCTGACAGCCACCGCCTTTGCTGCGGATTCGATCCCCACAGACCTCAGAGAAACGGCACTGGCCACCTTCAGGGCTCTGCCATCCACCACGCCGGCAGTCGCCAATAACCCGATCACCCCGGAGAAGATCGCTCTCGGCAAGGCACTGTTCTTCGATCCACGCGTCTCGGCGTCAGGCGTCTTGTCGTGCAACTCGTGCCACAACCTGGCCACCGGCGGCGACGACAATCAAGAAACCTCGATCGGCCATGGTTGGCAGAAGGGACCGCGCAACGCGCCGACTGTACTGAACGCTGTCTTCAACATCGCCCAGTTCTGGGACGGTCGTGCCGAAGACCTGAAGGCTCAGGCGAAGGGACCGGTCCAAGCCGGCGTCGAAATGGCCAATACACCGGGTCAAGTCATCGCCACCCTCAAGTCGATGCCGCAATATGTCGATTGGTTCGATGCAGCTTTTCCGGCTGAAGCCGATCGGGTCACCTTCGACAACTTCGCCAAGGCAATCGAAGCCTTCGAGGCGACACTGGTCACGCCGGCCCCCTTCGACAGCTTCCTGAATGGTGATGAGCTTGCCATGACTTCCGAACAGAAACAGGGCCTGGCGCTTTTCATGGACAAAGGCTGCTCGTCCTGCCATGGCGGTATCAACGTTGGTGGGGAAGCCTATTACCCATTCGGCCTCGTGGAACAGCCCAGCGCCGAGGTCCTGCCGGAAAAAGACAAGGGCCGATTTGCGGTCACTAATACTGCCGACGATTCCTATGTTTTCCGCGTGGCGCCGCTGCGCAACGTTGCACTCACCGCGCCATACTTTCATTCGGGCAAGGTTTGGGATCTGAAACAGGCCGTTGCCATCATGGGAACCACCCAGCTTGGCGTGGTACTGGCGGACGAAGAAGTCGACCTGCTTGTTGCCTTCCTCAACTCGCTGACCGGAAAGGCACCCGAGGTCGCCTATCCCATCTTACCCGCCGAAACAGCGACAACACCCCGGCCTATAACGCAGATCTTAGGAAAATAAACGGCCAGCTGACTGCGGAACATCGCAATTGACAATGATTGCGACTTTTACTGGACGAGACGAGTCGCGACGTCCATGAGAACGCAAATGGCTCGTTTCCAAAGTGCAGACACTGCTTCCGTCACCAGCTCGTTGCGATGGAATCATGTTTGGGATCTGGCGTGCGAGAAGGCGTCTGACGCATGAGGCTCGCGCGCTGGCGATACCGCGCGGCGGCCGGCCATCGCGCTGGCGGCCGAATTGCCGCGCGCCGAAGTGATCGGCCCCCTTAGGGCGAAGGGGCAGCCACTCCGTCCTCCATGTCCAGCGATTCTTCGACTGCTTCCGGATTCCGGGCGATGGTCCAAAGGAGAGTATTCGCCGCTACATCCGGTTTCGAGCGACCTTGCTCCCAGTTTCGAAGCGTTGCCAGATCGAGGCCATACCTCACGGAGAATGCCTCCTGAGAGAGCTTCGTGCGATCCCGGACTTCGCGAACACTTATCGGCCGCGGCGCATGAACCTTCGCGATCACGCCTGCGGACGACAGTTCATTCTTCAGTGCCAATAGGTCGTCGACGCAAGGAACCGTCACGAACGCCTTGCCGTGATCGACCATCTCCGTGAGTATCGCGTGGGCCGTCCTGAGCGGCAGCTGTCTCTTAACGAGAATCCGGGCGGCCTCAGGAGTATTCGCGCCGTGAAGAAAACTGAGGCTCAGTCGGACGGGAGAGCCTGACGACACCGGGACGACGTCCCGGGTTCGCACCCGTTGTCCGTACCGCTCCATGAATTTCGATTTAGTCGACATTAAGCTTCTCCGCGATCACTCGACCGAGCTTGCGCAATTTGGACCATCCCCACTGGAGGCATCGCGATAAAAGTACGCCAAACAACGCTAAGGGAGAACAAGCAGTGATCTGATTTCGTTCGACGCTCGTTTTCGAGAGCCGTTCTGGGTCGTTCGCAATCAACTGTGTAGGCCAGCGGAGCGAGCAAGGAGCGCCAGATCCGGACAGGGCTGAGTGGGGTGTTTCTCGGTGGGGCCATGCCCTAAGGGACACGAGATGTAGTGGATTCGTCGATCCGCGCTGTTTCGATTCGCGCACCCGGGCACAACGCTTGGATAAGTCCCATCAGATGCTCTCCGGTGGCCGTCATCTGTTTAGCTGACATTGGGCCGAGGGCTTCCAGCACGAGCCACATGGCGCGGGTATCGACCGTGACCATGGTGCGCCGCCCCTGCCGCCAGTTCCAGCGGCGGCACGTGACACCGGCATCATCGCACCAGATGACTTCGCCCGGTTCGGGATGCTCGGTTACCATTTCACCTTGCTGGATCGTGTCGAATGGCTCCGCTCCCTTCGCAATTAAAAGTCTCGGGACCCTCTGGTAGAGATCGAGATCCTCCCCGCCAATCGGAACGCCATACAACACGCTGAGGGCATTGTAGGCATCAACCAGTGGGGAAATCCGCGGGAGAGAGCCATCTTTCCGCACCCGCTTGAGAAGCGCGGCGGCCGAGCACGGCGTTCGATTGGCCTTTGTGCCGAAAGCCTTCGTAGGCAACGGCCCACGCCGCAAGATGCGCGTCCCTTTGGGCATCATCGCGAAGCGCCGCCTGTTCCGCCGCCGCAATCGTGTCGTTCAACGCCTGTGCGTCCGGCACGTCGATTTCAGCGTTCCGCACCACAATGCTGATCAGATGAAAATCCGGGTAGCGGGCCTTGATCTCGGGGGCAATCAATGGCGTGAAAGACATGGGATGCTCTTTTCTCATGGGGAGGCTTTGCGCTGCGGGTCGTTCGGGAAATGTTTGAAGAAAGGTGCTTGTCGAGCGTCCAGATCTTCTGGCATCGGCATGGTGCATGCCGCACCATGCGCTGGATAATTCCATCATTCGGCCGTGGACAAGGCCTGGTAGAGATCGTCGATTATGTCTTGCGGGTGCTCGAGCCCGCTCGGCCGGCAACAAGCTACGCCTCCGCCAGATCCTCCATTTCATAAAAGGCAGCGGGCGCGATATGGATGTGAAGCAGTTTTCCTTGCCGCATGCATCGCTCTCGGAAATTCGTCTCGCACGAAAAATCTGCCGCCAAACTGGCCTGATCAACAGCACCAGTTGCATGGCGTATTCCCAGTCCAGTTGGCTTTGCAACGAAATGCGGTTCAGCCCAAGGGTCGGTTTCCTCGCCAGCACGCCACGTCCCCGCCGTTTTAGCCACCGTGTCCCGGCAACGCGTCTTGCACCTGCCTGACAACCGCTCGCAGGACCTCAACGCCCTTCTCGATCTGCCGAATGCTCAAAGCGGCATAGCCCATGACAAGCCCCACGCGAT
Source organism: Mesorhizobium sp. M0189 (assembly GCF_040322135.1). NCBI lineage: Bacteria > Pseudomonadati > Pseudomonadota > Alphaproteobacteria > Hyphomicrobiales > Phyllobacteriaceae > Mesorhizobium > Mesorhizobium sp. M0189. The sequence continues at coordinate 29,895 of NZ_JAMYSW010000023.1, read as the reverse complement.
CGATGTGGCCTTCGTCCGACTGCCGCTCGTAAAGGGGCGAGATCAGGTGTAGCCCCAAACCCGCACGTCGGGCGGCTTCGACCAGTGCCGTTTCCTGCGATCGTGGCAGGTCGTTGAACCAGACGGCGACGTGCAGTCCGGCCTCTGCTCCCTGGACAGCGATGCGATCGCCGAAGCTGTGCCGCAAGGCGCCCAACAACGTCTCCCGACGCTCGCCGTTCAGCCTGCGCACGCGCCGCACATGGCTTTCGTAGCCGCCACTTTCGATCAAACAAGCCAGAGCCTCCTGTTCAGCCACCGGCGAATGCCGGTCCGAGAATTGTTTGGCGGTTGCGAAGACCTCCTGCAATTCCGGCGGGACGACGAGGTAGCCTATGCGCAGCATCGGCGAGAGCGTTTTGGAGATCGTGCCGAGGTAGATGACAGCCCCCTGGTCCTGGAGGCTGTGCAGCGGAGGGACCGGATTGATGTCGTAGCGATATTCGCTGTCGTAGTCGTCCTCAATCACATAGGCGCTGTTGTTCCGCGCCCATTCCAGAAGCTGGTGGCGGCGTGTGATCGGCATGACGCCGCCCAGCGGAAACTGATGCGATGGCGTGACATAGGCCAGTCGTGCACCAATCCCCGCCAGCAACTCCGTCTTCATCCCGTCCTCGTCGACGGTGACCGGAATGGGCGAGGCGCCTGTGCTGGCAAAGACCTGACGCGCCATCCTGTAGCACGGGTCCTCGATGACAAAGCGGTCGGCGGGATCGAGAAGCAGGCGCGCGCATAGGTCGAGGCCCTGCTGCGAACCGTTGACGATGATGATCTGCTCGAGGTCGCAGCTCAGGGTTCGGGCGCGCCAGAGATAGCCCTGGAGCGCCTGACGCAGCCGGCGCGAGCCGCGAGGGTCGTCATAGGCAAGACGCAACGGGCGCTGCGCCATTGCCTCGTTCATCGCGCGTTTCCAGATCAATGCAGGGAAATCTGACGGCGCCAGGTCGCCATAGCGGAAATCGACCTTTAGCGCATTCGGCAGATAATCTGGCCAGGGCGGTGTAGCGCGCAGTCGTCGCCCATAGGCGGACAGAAGAACCGGGCCGAACCGTTTCGCGGACATGCGGCGTGTCTCAGGGCCGATCAACGAAGATGCAACGCGAGGTCGCGCGCCTTGACGGGCTTCGATGAAACCTTCCGCAGCCAGTTGCTCATAGGCGACCGTCACCGTGGTTCGCGAAACGCCGAGGTCATTTGCCAGGGCCCGGGAGGATGGCAGCTGACTGCCGGTTTCGTAGACGCCGCCGAGGATTTGCTCGCGAAGGGCTTCGTATATCTGGCGTGCACCCATCGCGTGCGAGCGCGCTGCAGAACCGGCACTTGAAGACTGGACCATCTCTTTCATCGCCAACTGGATATTTCACATTGGCCAGTTTGCCGTCAATCTTTCGGAACCCAAGAAAGATCTCAGAGGCCGAATGACCCGCTCCCATCAATCGGAAACCGATGCTCCAACTGGGTCGCTCAACCATACCGGTCCCGGATTTGCCACCCGGGCGATCCATCATGGCTACGATCCGGCCCGCTTTTCCAATGCCGTCCAGCCGCCAGTGTTCCTGACGTCAACCTATGGATTCGAAAGCGTGGCAGCAAACGAGGCGGCCGCCACCCTTGGTGGACGGCTCTATGCGCGCGAATACAATCCGACGACGGAGATCCTCGAGCAACGGCTCGCCAATCTGGAAGGAGCCGAGGCAGGTCTGGTCGTTGCCTCGGGGATGGCGGCTTTCGGGACGCTGATCCTGTCGCTCCTGTCCCAAGGCGATGAACTCATCGTCCACAGGACGCTTTATGCGAACACGCTAGCCATGGTCGAACAGGCGGTCCCCCGCTTCGGCATCAAGGTCGTCGCGGTCGACCTGTCCGATCCCCAAAATCTCGATGCCGCGATCACCCAGCGGACGCGGCTGGTTTTCTTCGAGACGCCGGTCAATCCGCTGAGCCGCATCCTCGACATCTCTGCCATTGCCGAGCGCGCCCACGCGCGCGGTGTGAAGGTTGCCGTGGACAGCACCTTCGCCTCGCCCGCGCTCCAGCGCCCACTCGAACATGGGGCCGACATCGTGCTCCACTCGCTGACCAAGTACATCAACGGTCATGGCGATGCCCTTGGGGGCGCGCTTCTGGGCGACGCGCCAACGCTCCGCACGCTGCACGAAACGGGCCTGCGCTACATCACCGGCGCAGCGCTCTCGCCCATGTCAGCCTTCCTGATCCTGCGCGGTCTGAAGACGCTCACGCTGCGCATGGAACGGCACAGCGGCACGGCCCTTGCGGTGGCTCGGGCGCTCGAGGCGCACCCGGCGGTGGCATGGGTGAGTTATCCCTTCCTCGACTCGCACCCTGATCAGGTGACGGCGCGAAAGCAGATGTCCAACGGGTCGGGCATGTTGGCCTTTGGCCTTCGCGCTGGATACGAAGGCGCGCGCCGGATGATGGACCGGCTCAACCTGATCACCCGGGCTGTCAGCCTCGGCGATGCCGACAGCCTCATCTATCATCCAGCAAGCCTCACACGTGCTCGGCAGCCGATCCGCAAGGATGCCCATTTGGCCGACGGAGTCGGCGAGGACCTCATGCGTCTCTCGGTGGGGCTCGAAGACGCCGATGACCTGATCGCCGACCTGCGGCGGGCTCTGGACGCCTTGTGATGACCTGTCGTCCGGCCAGTCCTGCGCTCACGCACAAACCTGGAGCCTTGCCATGGCATTCCTGAGCGGTCTTTCCGCGTTTCCCATCACGCCCGCCGATCGTGACGGCCGCGTCGATACCGTTGCTCTGCGCAGGCTGATTGCTCGGCTTGGCGCCGCTCAGGTCGACTCCATCGGTCTTCTCGGCAGCACCGGCACCTATATGTATCTGTCGCGCGAGGAACGGCGACGGACGCTCGCCGAGACCTTGGACGAAATCGCCGGGCGAATGCCGCTCCTGGTGGGTGTGGGCGCGCTGCGCACCGATGAAGCAGTGAGGTTCGCGCAGGACGCCAAGGCCCTTGGAGCTGCCGCGGGGCTGCTTGCGGCCGCCTCCTACACCCCGCTCACTGATGACGAGGTGTTCGAACATTTCTCGACGGTGGCGTGCGAGAGCGGCCTGCCGATCGTCGTCTACGACAATCCAGGAACGACGCATTTCCATTTCACCCCAGCACTCGTCAGCCGCCTGGCAAAGGTGGGTGGGATTGTCGCTATCAAGAATCCGACAGACAAGGGCGATGCGATCAAGAGCCATCTGGCCGACCAGAGGCGCACTGTGCCGGAAGGGTTCTCGATCGGCTACAGCGGCGACTGGAACGCTGCAGAGGCCATGATCGCCGGCGCCGACACATGGTACAGCGTCCTCGCCGGCATCCTGCCCGAGGTCTGCGTGAAGATCGTCACGGCGGCGCAACAGGGCGATGCGGCCGAAGCGCGACGGATCGATGCCACGCTTGCGCCGCTCTGGAGCCTCTTCAAGGAGTTCTCGAGCCTTCGCGTCGTCTATGCACTTGCCGAATTGCTCGACATTTGCCGTGCCGACCCCCCGCGTCCCATCCTGCCTCTGCCCTCAGCAGCGAAGCGCCAGATCGCCGCCGCGTTGGAACGCTTGCCATCGGATGTCAACCGGTGAACAGCGAACCCGGCGGCCAGTGAAGGAACCTGTCATGTATGTACCCGCGCATTTCGATGAACCGAGCCGAGAAGTCCTCTACGAACTGATCGAGAACAGTGCACTTGGCATGCTGATAACCCATGGCCGGAGCGGTCTCGACGCCAATCACATCCCCTTCGAACTCGACACGTCACAGGGAGAAAACGGTACCCTTTACTCCTGCGCGATTAATACACGTGCCGAAGGAAAGTGCACATTCTCGCTCGAGTGACTTATTTCAAAGGATGTGATCGCGTTTTGGCACATTCACGGCCCACATGCGGCAGCCGGTAACTCACCACATGGTGAGCAACCAGGAAACCCTCCGGCCTACACTTTCTCCCGGAGCGCGCGTGCTGCAGCAACCATGTTCATGAGGGCAGGGCGGACCTCCTCCCATTTGCGTGTTTTGAGGCCACAGTCCGGGTTTACCCACAGTTGGGCATCCGACAGTCGCTCGCGGGCAAGCATGACGAGATCCGAAATCTCGCCGACTTCCGGGACGCGTGGTGAGTGAATGTCATAGACTCCGGGACCGATTTCGTTCGGATATTTGGAGCTCGTGAAGGCGTCCAGCAGCTCCATTTTCGAGCGCGACGTCTCAATCGAAATTACATCCGCATCCATTCCAGCGATCGCGTCGATGATCTCGTTGAACTCCGAATAGCACATGTGGGTATGGATTTGAGTCGCGTCCTTTACACCCGTTGAAGCGATCCGGAAGCATTCGACAGCCCAGTCGAGATAGACTTTCCAGTCAGACTGGCGCAGTGGCAATCCTTCGCGAAAGGCGGCCTCATCGATCTGGATCATCCTTGCGCCGGACATTTCGAGATCCGTCACTTCGTCGCGGATGGCGAGCGCGATCTGGCGGCAGGCTTCGGAGCGGGGTACGTCGTCGCGAACAAAAGACCAGTTGAGAATGGTCACTGGGCCCGTGAGCATTCCCTTCACAGGCTTTTCCGTAAGCGACTGGGCGAATTGCCACCAGCGCACCGTCATCGGATTGCGCCTCGATACGTCGCCGAAGATAATGGGGGGACGCACGTAGCGAGACCCATAGCTTTGTACCCAGGCATGCTGGGTGAAGGCGAAGCCGGACAGCTGCTCGCCGAAATGCTGTACCATGTCGTTTCGTTCGAACTCACCGTGCACCAGCACGTCCAGCCCGATCTCTTCCTGCCAGCGAATTGCAGCCTCGATCTCCTTCTTCAGGAAGCTCTCGTAGTCGACATAGCTCAGTTGGCCCTTCGCATGAGCGGCCCGCGACCTGCGTACCTGCGGCGTCTGCGGGAAGGACCCGATGGTCGTCGTCGGGAACGGCGGCAGCCCGAGCGTGCCGGCCTGGACTCTGCAGCGCTCGGCAAAAGCGCTCTCTCGTCGTTTCATGCTGTCGTCAATGCTGGCGATCCGCCCCTCAACAAGCGGGTCATGGATCTTCGTGGATGTCACGCGAGTGGCGGCAGCCTCGGCAGACGCTTTCAACGCGCCTGCCACCGCATCCCTGCCTTGGGACAGGGCCCGGGCCAGCAACACCAACTCGTCGGTCTTCTGGGCCGCGAAGGCGAGCCACGACCTGATGTCCGCGTCGAGTTCCGTCTCCATGCGCAGGTCGATCGGCACATGCAGCATCGAGCAGGAAGGCGCGATTTCGACGCGGTCCAAGGGCCAGCCGGCGACGATCGGTTTGATGCGGTCGAGAATGGCGGGCAGGTTCGCACGCCAGACGTTGCGGCCATCGATCAAGCCAAGCGAGAGCACCAGATCTTTCGGAGCGAGCCGACCCACCGTTTCCAGCTGCTCGGGAGCGCGCACGAGATCAATATGCAGCCCGGCCAGGGGCAGAGAAACCGCGGTTTGGAGATTGTCTCCCAGCGGCCCGAAATAGGTAGCCAGCATGATCTTCAGCTCGGGCGCGGCTTTCGACAGCTGGCCATAGGCGAATTCGAACGCAGCTCGTTCGTTCGGGTTCAGATCGAGGACAAGCGCTGGCTCATCGATCTGCACCCAATCGGCTCCCGACAGCTTCAGCCTCTGCAGGAGTTGCTCGTAGACGGGCAGCAGCCGCGGCAGGAGCGCGATGGGATCGAATCCCTCGGCAGGCGATTTCGCCAGCTTGAGGAAGGTGACCGGTCCAAGGATGACTGGGCGTGTGTGAATGCCGAGGGCTTTAGCCTCGAGGAAGTAATCAACCGGCTTCGTCGACGAAAGAGCGAACGTTTGATCATCGTTTAGTTCCGGCACAATGTAGTGATAGTTGGTGTCAAACCACTTGGTCATTTCCATCGCGGTTACACCAGGCCGATGAGCCGCATGCTGGTGACCACCGTGCCCACAATCCTCCGTCTGACCTTGGTTGCCGCGCGCCATAGCGAAGTAGATGTCGAGTGGGACCTCGCCGCCATTCCAGGCGTAACGAGACGGAAGGGCGCCGACCATGGCTGCGGTGTCGAGCACATGGTCGTAAAGCGAGAAGTCGTTCGACGGGATTTTCGACACGCCGCGATCGTGCTGCTCTTCCCAGCTAGCGGCACGGAGCGCCTTCGCCGTCGTGAGAAGGTCGGCGGCGGAAGATTTTCCGGACCAGTAACTTTCAAGCGCGAACTTCAGTTCTCGCCGACGACCGAAGCGCGGCACGCCGAGCGTTGCTACAGGAATTTGCTGAGAGACAGTCATGCCATACCCCGATGGTTGGGGCGTCGGTGACAAGGAAGGCGCTAGCAGGCCGGCACGAACGCCAGGCTGCAGCGGCCACCGAGACACCCCGCCCATGGACGTAATTCGCCGTGGCAGGTCTCCTGGCTCGCGGGTCATAGCCTCTACCCGTCTTCCCAAGGCTATTCGCCTCAGTGACATGAGTGGGGTTAGCTTGCCGCTAACAGTTGCGGGGGCAGCGCCGGCATCGCACCGGCTTCCCTCTTAGCTCCGCTGCGGCACCGCCGTACGGAGAACCACGACACGGGAGACAATTACAGCAGCTCGCTTCTTTGTCAATGCCGCATAAAGAAATGTTTATGTCGTTATGTTAAATTTCGGTTGGCATGTTGCCAAAGGTCGCCTCGAAAGCGAAAACTGTGGAAGCCTTGAGCGGCCGGTAAATCAAAGCAATGACGCACAGCGGTCCGGGAGGATAGGAGTTCGTCGGCTGCCGGGCGCAAACATACCGGCAAGCGCCGTGGTGCTGCTTCGCGCATCATGCGAACGCCACCTCGGCATCGAACTTCGGCTCCGAGGTTCCGACCGCTTCGTCGGTGATCTGCTCGCGACCATATTCGGCTCAATGGCGAGGCTGTTGCCTAGGAAGCTGTTGGCCGTGATGCCCTCGGTGATACGACACAATGATTTCGAGGGGAGCACCCGAGGCCCGGCGCAGCGGCGTGTTGCGAAGTGATCGAGGCCAATGTCTCGACCTGCTTGTTCGCAGCCCACCGGCTGAAGGTAACCGGCTCAAACCAACGGGCCAGCTCAAGTCCTGTCCAAATGAGGCCTGAGCGGCAAATCGTCGTGCACGCGCACGGTTTGGCGTTCGATCTTGTGATGCGTCTTGGGCGGGCAATCGCCACGGTGCAGCGCTTCCCGGCGCGCAACGATTTCGGCGTCATCCTGGGTCTGCCTGTTGTTGTGGCGAACATACTCGACCCAGGTTGGCACATGATAGCACTCGGTCCATAGTTCGGGCTTTTCCAGGTCACGCAGCAACGCCCATTGTCTGGCGCCATCTCGCAGCCGGGCTTTTCGCCACGATGTCATCACACTGAGAAATTCTGGGACATCTCTCTGATCGATACGATAATCGACCATCACCATGATCGGACCGCTTCGTGGCCGCAGATCAAGTTGCAGCGTCGGTTCGCTGAACTTGTTGGTCGGATCCAGATTGAGCGTTTCGAAATCCGGCTGACGCAGAACGATGCCCATCAGTCCACCAATCACAAGAACCACGCTGGCGACGAGGAAGGCTCCCGAAACACCTTGGACATCCGCCAGTTCGCCCCAAAGCCAGCTTCCCGCCGCCATGCCGCCGTATGTGGCCGTCTGATAGAGAGACAGGGCGCGTCCAACCACCCACCGCGGCGCCGAAAGCTGCACTGTGACGTTAAACAGCGAGAATGATTGAATCCAGGCCGCACCGGCCGGCATGAGGAGGAGACAGTTCAGCCAAACGTGCTCACTCCATGCCAGAAAGAAGCAGCTGATCGCCAGTATAAAGAACGCACCGCGAATGACCCATTCGTTGGAGAGAACTTCTCGGACCCGCCCAATGAGGAGCGCGCCGCAAATCGCTCCCAGGCCGAAGAAGCCGAGCATCACGCCGTAGGTGACTGCGGTCCCTTTGATCTGTTCGCGAGCGACCAACGGCAGGAGAGCCAAAATGACAACGGCGGTGAGGCCGAAAATGAAACTCCGGCACATCACCTTGAGAAGGTTCGGCGACAAGAGCACGTAACGGAAGCCCGCCGCCATCGCACTGCCGAAAGCCTCCCGCGGCAGCGCTTGTCGTGCCCGTACCGCTTTCCACCGCAACAGCGCAGCGATCAGAGCGAAGTAGCAAAAGACGTTAAAGAGGAACGCGAAGGCCGCACCGGCTGTGGCCACGATTAGGCCGCCAATCGCCGGCCCGATGCTGCGCATGAGATTGTAGCTCATGCCGTTGAGCGCAACCGCGCTAGGCAGGTGTTCGCGAGGCAGGATATCCCCCATCGAGGCTTGCCAAGAGGGATCGTGCCCAACCACAGCCGATCAGGAAGGTGAGACCCAGAAGGATCCAGGGTGTCATTTCCCCCGCATAGGTCAGGAACGCCAGGAAGGCGGATACGCAGACCATCAGCAGTTGCGCAGTCAACATGATCCGGCGACGGTCAAAGTTGTCCGCGAGCGCTCCCGCCGCGAGGGAGAAGATCATGTAGGGGAGGGTGGTCGATGACTGGACGAGCGCCACCATTCCATGGGAGGTGGCGATGCTGGTCATCAGCCAAGCCGCCGCCACACCTTCCACCAGGGTGCCAAGGTTCGAAACGAGTGCAGCCGACCATAGCGAACGGAAGGTCTTGTGCTGAAAAGGAACGAGTGAAGATGTTCTCTTCGCCATTGTGGAAGCTTCGGGATCGACCGCGGGGCTGGATTTGGTTCGCCTCACTCGACCATGGCCTCGCCGTACAAGCCAAGCTGCCACAGTGGCGCGCCTGCTAACCCAGAAAACTTGGCGGCCTTACAGGCATGCGCAGGACGCGCGAAGCCGCTCAAATCTCCCCAGATGGGTCAGCCATCGAAGACCGGCATCACTTGCCCGTTGAGCGGCTATACGATAATGCTCCGCGCTAAGCAGGAAGCGCCAAAAATTCGAGCGGCGACTTCATTCTCCTATTCAGGAAGGAACTATGAGGCGGCAGACGCGACCATTCACCGTGGAAGTCAAACAAAAGCGCAATTATGAAAAATCCGCACGTTCCATCTGGGGCAATTTCGACATCGCCGCGGCGATGGCCGAAACAACAAACGAAGTCGAGCCGTTAAATCGTCAGCTTGTTGACTCTACTGTAGTGGCCCTTGATGCTGAACCTTTGCACAAACCTCGAGTGGAGCATTTCATGGCCAATCCCCTGGAAACCGAGTCAGCAGTAGTTCATAGCGAACCGGCAGACAAAGCGGAAACGCCAAAACCGAAGACGAGAGCGCGGCGGTCGAGGAAGCCAGAAGCTGAGGCGAGCGCGCCTGCCCGCAAGGAGGGCGCCAAGCCGATATCCGCGACCACTGAAGCACCGCCGTCAGCGCGAACAGGCCGAAAGAGCTACTCCGCGAAGGATCGTGCCCAGAAGCTGGCGCAGATCGAGACCTCGATCGGCGGCGGCGCTACTCTCAAGAGCGCGGTGAAGCAAGCCGGCATCTCGGAACAGACATATTATCTTTGGAAGAAGGCGGCGGCGCCGGCGGCGGACAGTGACGGGCTGAAGGATCTCGTCGCGCTCGAGGAAGAAAACAAGCGGCTAAAGAGCCTGCTTGCCGATCGTCTCCGCAAGGAGAATGCGGAACTGAAGAAAAGGCTCGGGCTGGATTAAGGAGGGTGGGCAGCTGGTTCTTGGCTCGCCACCTACAGCAATCCCGCCTGCTCCGCCTCTCTGCGCAAATTCTGGCGTGGCCTTGGGCCGATTTGCTGGATGACCAGCCCGGCTGCCAGCGAGCCGAGATCGCCGCAATCCTTGAGGCTGCGGCCTTGCGTGTAGCCGTAGAGGAAGCCGGCGGCGTAGAGGTCGCCGGCGCCGGTGGTGTCGACCAGCTCGCGGATCCTGGTCGCATTGATGGTCACGGTCTCGTCGCCGCGCACGATCACCGAGCCCTTTTCCGAGCGGGTAACGGCGGCGATCTTGCAATCCTTGCGGATCTGGGCCAGCGCCTCGTCGAAAGACGCGGTCTGGTAGAGCGACTTGATCTCGTGACTGTTGGCAAAGACGATGTCGACGGTGCCGGAGCGCATCAGATCGAGGAATTCGTCGCGGTAGCGATCGACGCAGAACGAGTCCGACAATGTCATCGACACTTCGCGCCCGGCGGCGTGGGCGAGCTTAGCCGTCTGCCTGATCGCCTCCTTGGCGCGCGGCGGGTCCCACAGATAGCCCTCGAAATAGGTGACCGCCACGCCCGAGGCCTTGTCGGCCTCGACGTCCTCCGGGCCGAGCTCGACGCAGGCGCCGAGATAGGTGTTCATCGAGCGCTCGCCGTCCGGCGTGACGAAGATCATAGAGCGCGCTGTCGGCGGTTCGCCGTTAAGCGGCCTGGTGTCGAAGGCGACACCCTGGGCATGGATGTCATGCGCGTAGATTTTGCCGAGCGCGTCGTTGGAGACCTTGCCGAAGAAAGCGGCGCGGCCGCCGAAGGAGGCGACGCCCGCCGCCGTGTTGCCGGCGCTGCCGCCCGAGGCTTCGATGGCCGGGCCCATGCGGCTGTAGAGCAGTTCGGCGCGCCTCGTGTCGATCAAATTCATTGCGCCCTTGATGATGCCGTTGGTCTCCAGGAACGCCTCGTCGCACTGGGCGATGATGTCGACGATGGCATTTCCTATACAAAGCACGTCATAGTCCGGCATCAATGTCTCCGCGAAAATCCCGACGGCTTCTTGCCACGCCGGCCGGCCGGCGGGTCTGGCGAGTTGGAATGGGCTTTCCGGATGCCAATCCATTCGGCGTCGGCCCTCACGGGGCGGCGAGTCCTGCCTCGCGACGCAATTCGTCGGCCCTGTCTGTCTTCTCCGAGGTGAAATCAGGCTCTTCACGGCCGAAATGGCCATAGGTCGCGGTCTTGCGGTATATAGGGCGTAGGAGATCAAGCATCTTGATAATGCCTTTCGGTCTGAGATCGAACAACTCAAAAATGAGGCGCTCGATCCTTCTTTCCTCAACCCTCGCTGTCCCGAACGTGTTGACCATGGCAGAAACCGGACTGGCCACGCCGATTGCGTAAGCAAGCTGCACCTCGCAGACGTCCGCAAGTCCGCTTGCGACGATATTCTTTGCCACATACCGGGCCGCATAGGCAGCTGAGCGGTCAACCTTGGACGGGTCCTTGCCCGAAAAGGCGCCGCCGCCGTGACGACCCATCCCACCATAAGAATCGACGATGATCTTGCGTCCAGTGAGACCGCAGTCGCCGCGCGGCCCGCCGACTACGAACCTCCCCGTCGGGTTGACCAGAATTCTGATGCCTTCCGTCTCCAGGTGGGTCGGCAGGACAGGCTTTATGATTTCCTCAATGACGCCCTCGCGGACCGTCTCTTGCGAGACCTGCTCGTCATGTTGGGTCGATACGACGATGGTATCCAGGGCGACAGGGCGCAACCCCTCATAGCGCACTGAGACTTGGGATTTCATGTCAGGACGCAACCAGCCAAGCTGTCGTGCTTTCCGGACATCTGCCTGTCGTTTCGTCAAGCGATGAGCGAGCTGGATCGGCAAAGGCATCAGAGTATCGGTTTCGCGGCATGCGTAGCCGAACATGAGGCCCTGATCTCCCGCTCCCTGTTGGAGGTCCTGCCCTCGTCCCTCGTCAACGCCCTGGCTGATGTCGGGCGACTGCTCGGTGAGTGCATGAACGACGGAGCAACGCCGGCCGTCAAAGCCGACGGCCTCGTCGTCGTATCCAATATCGAGAATCGTATCGCGCGCAACTTGGCTATAATCCACCTGCGCATCGCTGGTAATCTCGCCAGCCAGAACGACCATCCCTGATTTTACCAACGCTTCACAGGCGACGCGCGCCTTGGGATCGGTGCGGAGGATGGCATCGAGGATGGCATCCGAGATGTTGTCGGCCAACTTATCCGGGTGTCCCGCGCCAACCGATTCGGAAGAGAACACGAACTGCCTAGCCATGAAATGCCTCGCTTCGGGTGTTGGAGTTGTATGGGGCATTTTGCTTAGCCCACCTTACCTGTCGGTGAGGCCCGGGACCTCGAACGCAGCGCACAGGTCGGCAACGTCTCTTCGCAAGCAGGCATGGAGATCTTCGTCTTCTGGCTCGCCGGAGGACGGAGTCCATGAAGCCAGCAATTTGCACGGTTTCCACATCGCGCAAGCCCATTGACGTCACTGCTGGCGCCCCCAGGCGAATTCCGCTTGTGACCTCAGGATGGCGCGAGTCCCCCGGCACCATATTAAAGTTCGTAATGATGCCTGCCTTCGCTAACCGCTCGGCATAAGCCTTGCCGGATAGTGGTCGATCGGGAAGATCAAGGATCAGCATGTGATTGTCAGTGCCCCCGGTGACCAGGTCATAACCTCGGTCCAGAAGCGCGTGGGCCAGAGGCCGCCAAGCGAGACCGTCCGCAAGTGTCGGGCGGCGCGATGGCGCCGTCGGCGGAGTTGTCCATGGTGGTTTCGCGCTCCAATTGGATCTATTTCACGGTCAAGCATGCGATCCCCTTCGACGGCGCGTCTTGTGTCGCTTCGAGCCGTTGAAGGTCTCGTTTGTGATAGCCATCGCCGTGGGGCAGGAGATCAACCAACAAACTGAACCAGCCCGCCGTCCTTACCTGCTGCTTTGAGATGGTACGAGCACCACGGGCGTTGTTCGTTGCAGTAAAGAAAGTCGGCTCTGGCCAGTAGCCGGACGTGTCGTACAACGTGCTCACGACGCAGACCCAGAATCTCCGCTAGCTGGCAGACAGTTAGGTCCGCGTGCGCGCAAAGACCTAGGATTCGAAGGCGATCTAACTGCGCTGCCGTCCGTAGGCGACTGACCAGTGTCAGCATTGGTCAGGACCAAGCCACTTGGAAAGCCTAGGCACTCGTCCTACTGAATTTGTCATTTCGCGTTCTCCACAGATGTTGCGGCTTTCGAACCAAATTATATGGTTGATTGTCCACCGACCGGACAATGTCGGTGGCCGTGAAGATACTGTTTTGAGCCGATATGGCTGTGTCGAACAAACAAGATGGGCGCTCTTCTTGCCATTGCCTTTAGCCGAAATTGCACGCAGTTCGGCGGGTCGGAGAATAAGCGGCGCCACGGTTTGGACCCCACTGACCTCAGACGTTGCAATAAGCCTACCATTCACAGCGAACCGGAGTTGCTAAGAGTCAATGAATTTCCTTGAAGGATCTGTTGCAACGTTTGCCCAGCCCGCTCGTGCTCCCGGTTTGCAGCGGTCAATCTCGAGCAGACTGACCGTGATGCAAAGATGACAAAGAAGGTTCCCTTTCAATCCGATCTTCTTCCGGCGCCAAGGGATACGGCCTGTCCCCTTGTAGTAAAGCGTAGTGAGAAGATTCCATGTGCGGTCAGCTTGATCCTGGATTTTACGCTCGCTGGACTGCTTGATTTTGCGGGGAATGGTGACCCTATCGTCCAGCACGTCCTCCCAAACGAGCTGAGCTCAAGGAGGCTCATGCCGTCGAATGGTGAGATTTTGCGGGGCTCATCGGCTTTGAAATATGTGTCGATCAAGTGCCGCATATCAGCCTCGTAGGCCTTCAGATCGAGGCTTTCGTTGCTGGCCAGACGCACAGTGTCCCGCGCATTCAGGTAATGCTCGACCTGTTTCTTGATGCGGGCAACGTGGGAGTTGTTGTAGCCTGCGGCATCCATTTCATCCGCGATATTAGCATACGCCCGCAGCAGCCCTGCGGTTGCCTTGTACAGGGCCGCGCGCTGAGGTTCGCGCGATTTAAGGTCTGACGCGATTTCGGTGTTGCCGCAGAAGAAGTGGATGTATTCTAGTTCTCCTTTCGGCGGCTCCACTCGCTCGCAAAGCAGGACAATGCGTTCCAGGGCTTGATCGAGACATTCTTTTCCTTTTTTCAGACTTTCCTTGAGCAGCACATCCGGAGCCGGCCCGTCGTCGGAATGATCAAGTTCCGACGTATAGACCGCGATCGCATTCTCAACCTTCTTGAACAGGCCCTTGTAGGCGACGATATAACCCAAATCCTTGTCCTCGCCGTCAAGCCGATTGGTCCGGCAAATCGCTTGGAACAGGCCGTGGTCCTGCATAGACGTGTCTATGTAGACATAGGTGCAGCGCATCGAAAGCTGTGAGCAGCTTGTCGACGACCACCAGCAGCTTCAAGTTCGCCGGCTCCTTGGTGAAAAGAGCCTTGGCCGCCTCCTCGTACACCTCGGTTTTGGACAAACCGCCCTTGGCCTCAACGCGCTTCAGCAACTCGGTGTAGGTGTTGTAAATGACCTGCCGGTCGGTATCGGTGTTGGCGCCCGTCCTTCCTTTGTGATGTCCTGCGCATTCGGATTGTACGATTTGATCAGGGCGCACTTGTTGCGGAACGGGTCTTTTGAAAAAGCTCGAAGTACTTGCAGGCTTCGTAGATGCTGGAGGCCACGAGGATTGCGTTGCCGCGTTCGCTTGACAGGCGGGGCTTCACGCTGAAATCGAAGACGATGTCGCTGACGACACGATCCATGCGGGATCGCGAGCTGAGCACGTTTTACATCGTGCCCCATTTCTTTTTTAGCTCATCCCTTTGCCAGTCATTCAGGGCCTTGGTTTTGGCATCGAACCACTGATCAATTTTGTCCTCTGAACCCAGGCGCTGTCCGGGGGCCGAGCGTCTCAGTGCCGTTTTCGCGGAAGGCTGACAGCGCCAAATCTTCCCGCCGCTCAAACAGCCCATAAAGGAACATTTCCACAGCATGCACGGTCGCTATGGCAGCAAGCCGCCGATTATCGGCGCCGCCTTCCAGCTGCAGCTCTTCTGCCTTGCGGAAGAAGTCGCGCGCCATCAGGAGAAAGCCATCGACCTGCCGCAGCATCTCGTTTTGGCGCGCGAGATATTCAAGCACCAAGGCCGCGACAAAATCCTCTGCCCACGGCTCTGCCTGCCAGCCTCCCAGCACGGTCTGACCGGAGACCAGCCAGGCATCTCCAGCCGCCAGCACGTGGGCACGTCATCGACAAAATCAGACCGGCGAATAGCCTCCATCGCGAGTGTCGTGGCGATGACCTCGGGATCCTCTTCGCCCGCGTCGCGCGGAAGCGCGCCTGTGTCAGGAATAACTTGTGTGATCAGCCATGACACGGCTTTCCGAATTGCGTCGTGGTAGCGGTCATCGCCAAGCCGCTGAAGGGCGACTGTCGCAAGGGCCGTGGCGCGCAGGCCGGGCCGGGGAACCCCTTCTCTAGTTTCATTCCAGCAGCCCCCACCCTCCTGGCGGCGCACGAGGCGATCAGTCAGGACCGCAATTTCCCGGCGCAGATCGCCGATAAGTTTCGGGCTTCGCGAACAGCGCCAGAGTGGGTAGCCGATATCTTCAACCGGGGCGGCCGCTTCTCCCTCGCCAGTGCCGAGCGCGATCATATGCGTTGCGCATTCGGCCAGCGCGCCGTCAAGGCGCCCCGCTTCCGTCGCGCTGCCGTAAAGGTCCAGGAACCACGCCAGCGAATAAGACCAGTCGGCAGGCAAGTCCTGCCCATTGTGATCCCTTGCGACGACGGCCACGACGGCGTTGCGGCCTTGGGGCGTGCGGGGCTCTATCCCAAGGATCGGGTATAATTCGGGTGTCGGCTGCTGAAGGATACGCGCCGGCACGAGCGACAGTGCTTTCTCCAGCGAGGGAGGAAAATCCTCCAGTTCTTCGGCCAGTTCGGCAGCTTCTCTCCTTCGTCCCTCGCGGCGCGCTTCTAACATATTCTGCCGCAACCACGGCAACGGTGCGCTGCGCCCGTTCAGCGGTGCCGGTGGCAATCAGCTCGGCCGGAATGTCACCATCCTTGATCGCCCAGTGCGTACGGTGCTGTTCGAACTGTTGAATGCGCAGCCGGTCCGCAATTCTCAACACCGCTGACCGGTCGAGAAAGGCATGTTCCGGATCGGGCTCGAAGGTGAAGGCCAGTTCGTGTCCGCGCCGAACGATATTGCGTATGCGGCCGTGCCGGACCACGCGCGCGAGCGGGCCTCCCTCCCCAACTTCGTACATCAACAGCGCCGGGATTTCCTCCAGCCGGCGCAATGTTTCAGGGCGCGCGAGGCCGATAGCCTCGGCCTCGGCGCCGCTCTATTCCTTGAAACGGTCAATGGTTGACGTGAACGGCGGCGTTTCCCACCACTCGCCGTGGCCCGAGACAAGCAAGTTAAACATGGCACACCACCGACCTCACGCCGCCTTCTCCATAGACCACTTCACCCGTTCGGCGAGAAAGGCGGCGAACGTTTTCACATTCATATTGACGCTCGCCTCCTCCAGCCCTGCGAGGTAGGCCTTCCGGTCATCGACTCTGACGACTGTCCAGGGGTAACCGCCTGAAGCCAGCATCGCGTTCATGAGGAACCGCGCCATTCGTCCGTTGCCGTCCGGATAGGGGTGCACATAGCCCACAAGCCAATGCCCCAGCACGGCACGCACGGAGGCCTCCTTCTCCGCCTCCAGCAGGTCGAACAGCTCATGCATACCATCGGCCACCGCTTCGGTACGCGGCGGCACGTGCTGCGAGCCGCGCAGGTACACAAGGTGGTTGCGATATCCCGCCAGCGCGCTGGCTTTGAGGATGCCGGCGGTCACTGACGGCGCGAACAGCTCCCGGTACCACTCCCGGTGAGTGTCCCGGTCAACGCGCCGGCTGGCTTGCCGTTGATGATCGCGGCAACAGAGTCTTTGACCTTCTGGAATGCGAGGTAGTAGCCACGCGCGGCAAGCGCATCCCGGTTCTTGCGGTCCTCTTCATCAATCTCCGGATTCCAGCTCCCCTCGCGCACCCGGTCGATGAGTTCCGGGGTGACGCTGTACCCTTCTATCGACAGCGAATGGTAGGCGTCGCTTTCGTAGATATCCTCGACGAACTTCATATAGGCGTCTTTGTCGGACGGCAGTCCGGGTGCCTTCGGGAATATCTCGATGATGGCTTCGCGCTGCGATTGCCAGATCGCGCGCAGGCGGGCGACCAACGGCGGTACGCCCGCCGCAATGGTTGTCACTCCAATTTGTCCCGCGAACGGATCGGATTCGCGCACGTCATAGCCGGCGGCTTTGAAGGCGGCCACGATTTCATCGGCAAAGGAGTCGCGTCCTACGCGACGGAAGGCCCCCGCAAGCCGTCCCGCCACGGCGGAATGGCCGCCATCAAGCAGCAGGACCAGAACGGTTGATACGTCGCGCACCGACGCCATAGCGATCTGCATCTCGATAGGCGCGCGCTGGAAGAACGCTTGCGGCACCCGGGTAAGGGCGGCCTCGACAGTGAACACGCGCTGGCCGTTTTTCTCTGTCAGTTCGGCCGGCATCTCCTTGACCTTGAGGTCATAGAGCGAAGTGCCGAACAGCAGGTCGATTTTGTTATTCGTGCCTTTGGGGGTGTTCACCACCACCTGAGGCGGAATAGTGGGCGCTTCCGCGTGCAGAAGCAGCGAGTGCTCCGGTGACACGAACCAGTCCTTGCCGAACCGGTCATTGCAGTAAAGGGAGCAGAACTCCCAGAAGCTCGCGTACCAGGGGGTGGTGTCTTGCTGCTGTGCCTGCGGGCTGGTCGACATGAGCCAGCCTTTCATAACATCGCGCAGGAACCCGTTCTGCAGCAGCCGCTCCCGGTGGACGCGGGTCAGCTCATCTGATTTGAATATGCGCCGCCCACCCTTCTGCAGCTCTTTGAGGACGGCCAATGATACAGCGAGTTTTTCATGGGGCTTGGCCATGGCCGTACCTTTGCAACTTTTTAGAGCTGTGCGATTACAAGTATATATTGCTGATAGGAGACAAGTCAATGATGCTGTGGAGTTGCAAGTTTTTTAAGTCGTGCAATAACAAGCTTTTTATGCGATAATCGGCAAGTGAAATCACAGTTTTGATCGTTTCCATAGCTCGTCTGCGCGAAGGATCGTCACCCGGATGGGCCGAGACCAGCTCCCCAGCAGGCTACGCAGGGGCTCGGGGCGAGCCTACAGCCTGGCCCTCCGAAGCGCTTCGAAGGAGGACGCGCCTCTTTGAAAAACTCGCCCGTTGTGCATCGTGGGTACCTGTAAACGCGAATTCTCAAAGAAAAGACGCTCCTTACCTCTCCCTCCCGCCACGATCATCACGGCCGCGCCCGCGCTCACTACGCCGCGACGCCCGCGAGATCGGCTTCTCGGCAATCGCCCCGAGCGAGACATCACGCGTATGGAGGATCAGCATTTCACCGCGCATGCCGCGTAAATCGTCGTCGGCCCGCGCGATGCCCGTGCAGTCGATCACCTGATCAAAGCCGGAAAAGCCAACCTCGCCCGTCTCGAAAAGGAAAACGACGCCCATCGCACGCAGTTGCCGGCGAGGGCTTCGAGAGCCCGACGGGGATCGAGATGAGCTTCGCTACAAAAAAACAGGCTCTGATGAAAGCGGCCGGCAAGATCGGGCTCGAGGGCGGCAACAACCTTTTCGTCGACGCACTCATAGTTGCGCGAACGAGCTGCAAAACGGGCAAGCTCGAAGGCATCGCGCTGATGGGCGACGACGAGAGTGCCGGCCCTCGTCACCAGCGCGGGCAGCGCCCTTTCCCACCAGTCGGCTGCAACGTTGCCGAAAGTGACGACCGCCTCCTCGGCGCCTTCGCGTTCGCACCAAGCGGCGAGCATGCCGCCGGCGAGCCAGGAGGCATTGCCGCCGATCTGGCTGCGAATTTCAGCAACCGTGACGGATGCACCCGGCGCGGCCAATTCATGGGCAACGGTGAGGCCTGCCACACCCGCGCCTTTGACAAGAATGCGGCGCATGGCTCAGCGCGCCCTCTGATCTTCCTGCGCTGAGGCCTGTTTTTCCACCTCGGGCGTTTCGACCGGCATATAGAGATCGCCGCCCTCGCGGTATTTCGCCGCCATCGCCGCCATGCCCTCCTTCTGCGCTTCGGCGCGAATGTCGTGAGAGATGCGCATCGAGCAGAATTTCGGCCCGCATATCGAGCAGAAATGTGCCAGCTTGTGCGCTTCCTTGGGCAAGGTCTGGTCGTGGAAGGACCGCGCGGTTTCCGGATCGAGCGACAGGTTGAACTAGGCCTCCCAGCGGAACTCGAATCCGGCCCGCGACAGCGCGTCGCCGCGGATGTTCGCCGCCGCGTGACCCTTGGCCAGGTCGGCGGCATGGGCGCTCGCCAGTCACAAATCCGTTGTCTTCCGGCCGGACATGGCGGCCGTCACAGGCTTCGACATCGCCACGCGCGGTAATCCATTCGTGGCGAAGCCGGGCAAGGCCTTTTTCGATCCTGGTTTTGATGGCCGGATCGGTGTAGGGGCCGGACGGATCGTAGACGGTGACTGGCGGTTCGCCGGCCGTTGGATGGACTGCAATTTCGCGCATCGGCACCCTGATCTGAGGGTGAATGCTGCCATGCTTGTGGATCTTGCGTGAGGCGGGCAGCGGTCCCGTCGGGACGGCGGGGGTGGGGGCATTCATCATGAGGCTCCTTTGCTCGTGCATTGGAGACCCAGTTCTGTGCCGGAAGAATGAAAAGACGCTTTGGTCGACCTGCTCGAAACAGGACCTCGGGCGTGAACTCCCGCAAAGCGCTTGCACCGTCCCTACGCCAGTATGAACTGGATCAGGTTCAACGGGTCACTGCGCCGCGAAAGCCAGCAGTATCTCAGCCCCTTGCCGGGACTCCCCTGGGTGAATGCTTCAGGTTGAACGGGCGAGCGGTATCTTGCCAAGCGCATTCGGGCCGCGGCGGTGATCGTCGGGCGATCGTCTCGGCCAGGCGCAAGATCGGATGGAGCATCGCCTGAGAATCGTCTGTTCCTCGATCAGCCTCGCTTATGCTCTGGAGCTTGTTCTCTCGCGCCCGAATTTCCGCGGGGATGGCTGAACGGAGGCGATCCATTTGCGATTTTCAAGTGCGTCGGGCCGCACCCCAGTTCGGAAAACCTGGCCGGGTAGTGCTGGATGGCAGGGTCCGTCAAGCGGGCGGAAGGAATGAGGAAATGAAAGAGTTGCAGATCAAAACGCATAATCGAGCGATGAATATCGCCTGCGCGATCATCCGGACCAGATCTGATATGAAACATCGTCCGGCCCCGAGATCGAGGCTCCAATCTCGTATAGCTTCCATACGACGTTCTCTTGGAGTGTTGCGGGATTGGTCCGCTCAACCGGATCTCGAGCTCAACCCTTTCATCCCGTTAGAATGAGCGTTCGAAACGCAGGATTCCGGCGACACCGCTCTTCTTGTTGGCGTTGGTCCAGTTCACGTTGGAAGCGTCCACCTTGCCGACGGCGAAGTTGCCGTAGCGGCTATAGTCGAGTTCCGCCGTAACTGTGAAATCTGGAAGAAACGCATAGGCGACGTTTGCAGCGACACCATGGTTCTTGAGCTGATCACCGGAGAGCTGAAGGTTGAACGAAGTTGTCTCGTTGAGCTTGTAAGTGGCGCCAGCCCAGAAAGCCCAGTTCCCACCCCAACTCTTATAGAAGCCGCGACCATGAGCGTCGATGGCGTTCGTGGAGTCGTCGTTGAGCTTGCCGTTGGAACCGTAGCCGAGCATTCCGAACAGCAACAGTTCGTTGGTGACATTGATGTCGACACGGACCTTGGCGGCCACCGATTCGTAGTTGCTATCATAAGCGGCAACGCCGGTGATCGCGCCCCAGCCATGTGTGTATTTCAAGCCGCCGACTACGTGCGGAGAGTAGCTGTCGATTGTGCCGACCACGCCCGAGCCTTCTTCGAGCGAAACCACGGCCGAAAAGCCGGCCCCCGCGTCGAAGTAGTACTGAACCACATTGGTATCGAAAGCGCCGTACGGAACCGGCGTCTGGTTGAGTACGTCAACCGCGCCGCCAATAAACATGTCGAAGGCCGACCAGTCCTTACCAAGTCGGAGGCCACCAAGCTGAATCCAGGCGAAAGTCAAGGTGCTGTCTCCGTTGAAGGCATAGGACCGAGAACTGTCCGAAACCGAAGTGTGGCGGTTACCGAAGTTCATGCGGGTTTCGGTGTAGGTCTTCAACGTGCCGAGTTCGGTCTCCTGGCCGGTCCAAGTTTTCAATGTGAAGCGCGTGTTGTTTTGCCATGTGTCCTGATGCTCACCAGTCCTCACATCGGAGGTTCTTGCGTGGTCAAACAATCCGACATGGCGCAAGCCGATGTCGTAACGGACATAGCCGCCGATGCGCAGGCAGGTCTCAGTGCCTGAAATGTAGACGTAGCCCGAGCCGTAAACGTCGCAGATTTTAACGTACTCAGTCGGGTCAGGCTCGGCAACGGCGGTCACGGCGCGAGCGTCGGAAACGGCAATCAGTGCCGCAGTTGAGCCGAGGAGGAGGCTCCTAATGTTCATTGTTGATCTCCGTTCAAACAGTAAAAGGGATGGACGTCAGTGAATGAATTTTTGCTAAGGAACCATTCGATAACGATGCGCATTGAGTGAATTTTTGAGCAGTTTTGATGCTCTCGTCATGCCAGATGTTCATGAGAAATTGAGAATACTATTGGGTATTATTGTTACAGATATGCAATTGTTATTACAAATATAATTATTGCCGAAACGACGCCATTCAACATTTCTGTACAAACCATCACCGGTCATCTCCGCTAGTTGTGGGCGGGCCGTCACAAAGGCTTCTATTGCAAATGACGTGCCATCCTGACGACGCAGCTGCGGCTTGAAGCTCAAGTGTGCCGGCGGACCTTGCTTGGCTCTTCCTTCCTTTCTGCCTTGCGGATCAATCCAAGCACGAACGGCAAACGTTTCGGCTACGGTTCGTCTGTTCGCTTCGCGACAGTTTCGTTCAATGGCGACAGCTTTGTTTGCTGTGAGTCCCGACGTTGAGACATCATGCGGCGGGCGCCGCTCGGTACGACGCCGTCATTTTGGCGAGCGCGATGGTCGGTAATCACGCGCTGAACGCGCAGCCTTGCCTTCACCAGGCAGCCTTGCCTTCACCAGGGAGTCAGTAGGCGCGCCAGCCTTGGCATTGCGGCGGACCTGACGGTCGCGTCGAGCAGGCTCTCGTCCTGATAGACGGCGCGCCACAGCTAATGCTTCTTGCCAGCAATTCACAAAACGAGCTCATCGAGATGCCAGAGATCACCATGGGGCTGCGCTAGCTGGCGAGCAAAGTCTGGTCCCAACGCGGTGTTATCTCGTTGGATGCGGCAGCCGCTCAGCAGAATCTACGCGACCAGGCGCTGGCTGAAGGGAAGGGATGGTGGAACCAAACGGTCACGCGTGAGGGTCGCGGCGGGAACAGCCATGGCCAGTCGCTGACCGTCCAGCCAAGATTGAACGGCCGCTATTGCTGCGAAATACAAGTTTCGAGCCCAAAGCGGAACGGACTGACATAGCGCAAAGACACAGGCGAGCGCAGCGGTAAGGTTGGTGGTTATCAGCATGGGACGGTAACTGTTGCAGACCACGAAATATCGAGAGGCCCGGCTGCCTTGGTACACTATCTATCCGACTGTGTCGGAGTTCTCTGGGGCGGTCGGCGCCGAGGCTTATGAGGAATGGCTCAAGAACCTGCCGGCTGACGGTCCGGTGTCACTCTATCTGCACGTTCCGTTCTGCCGATCAGCGTGCTGGTATTGCGGCTTTCCCACCACCATCACCCGCCATGATGCGCCGATCCTCAACTATCTGGCGACCGTGCGTGAAGAGATCCGTCTGGTTGCGGAGCGAGTGCCGCAGACGTTGCCCGTGAGCGACATACATTTCGGCGGCGGAACTCCGTCTCTCATAGGACCACCCGAGTTCCTCGCTCTGATAGAGTTCCTGCGACGCCGCTTCGCTCTGTCGAAAACAGCTGCGGTCGCCATCGAGATCGATCCACGCACGTTCACGGTCGAGATGGCCGAGGCCTTAGGAGCGGCCGGCGTGAACCGCGCGAGCCTCGGCGTGCAGAGCTTCGATCCAATCGTTCAAAAAGCGATCAACCGGATCCAGAGCGAGGCCCAGACGTCGGCTGCCGTGGAAATGCTGCGTCGGCACGGCGTGAGCCGCATCAACTTCGATCTCATCTTTGGTCTCCCGCATCAAACGGTGCAATCCTGCGTCGAGACAGCGAGGGCGGTGGTCGCCATGCGCCCCGACCGGCTTGCGGTGTTCGGGTACTCGCACATTCCATCCCAGATAAAGAATCAGCGCCTCATCGAGGAGGAATTTCTGCCGGACAGCGCTGCCCGCGCTGAACAGCATGCGGCTGTGGCCGTGACGCTGATTGCCGCCGGCTACCGAGAGATCGGGCTCGACCATTTCGCCTTGCCGGACGACGAGCTCGCGCTGGCACAGAAAACCGGTCGCCTGCGGCGTAACTCGTTGGGCTACTCGGCCGACACCTGCAGAACCCTGATCGGTTTCGGAGCGTCGGCTATCGGCCGCATCGGCCAAGGGTACGTTCAAAACGAAGTTACACGGGATTCCTACATCCAGCATATCGCAGCTGGCCGTCTGGCGACGTCAAAGGGCTATCGCCTCACCGACGACGACCGCGTGCGAGCCGCAATTATCGAGCAACTAATGTGCGATCTCGAGGCCGATGTGCAGGCAATCTGTGCCGCCCACGGATCTGATCCGATCCGTCTTCTCGATTCAGCTGAACGCTTGGCGATGCTGGCCGAGGACGGGATAGTGGACTTCGAAAACGGTTTTGTCCGCGTACGGCGGGAGCATCGCTTTGTGATTCGTGCTGTCGCTGCCGCGTTCGATGCTTTTCTCGATCGGGATGGCCGTAAGCATAGCCCCAGGTGAGGGCAAGCATCCAACCGGAAGCTAAACTCGACGCCCTTGGCCGAGGCCTGTCATGAAGCGCGCGTCAAGGATGCGAAAAGCAGAGTTGATCCGCCTATTTCATCTCATCTTCAATGACATCGACCTCGTGGCTGCCACCGAGGCGTTTCCATATTGATCGTGGTAGGTGCGGGATATCTCGGTGTTTCGCCGTCAGCGCATGAAGATCCCCGCCATGTGATGGGTCAGGAGATCGCGGTGGCTGCGATCAGCCCGTCCATCGATGACAGACCGCGGCCACGCCGCTTCGCGAGGCCCGTCAGGTCGCCCCAGGCCAAGGCAACCAGTTCGTCCACCGGCAGGACTCTCGACTCGAAGCGCTGCGGCAGGTCCCGGGCGAGCCATTCGGCCAGTGCGTCACGTTTCCGACCTTTGTCCATGAGGGCAGCGCCGCGCCGGATCTCGGCGATCGACACAGACCCGCATTGACCCTACGCGGCTGGTCTTCCTGGATGAAACATGGGTCAAGACCAACATGGCGCCGTTGCGCGCGGCAAGCGGCTGATGGCCCACGCACCATATGGCCATTGGAAGACGATGACCTTCATCACCGCGCTGCGGCAGGATCGGGTGGAGGCGCCTTGGGTCATTGACGGACCCATCAATACGCAGGCCTTTCGCGTCTATGTCGAAACCGAACTCAACAAAACACTGAAGCCGGGCGACATCGTCATTCTCGACAATCCCGGTTCTCACAAGGGCCAAGCCGTCCGCGACATCGTCAGGGCTGCTGGCGCAAGGCGGGTCAAGCCCGCGAGAGCGGCAATTTTGTTCCGGCTATCACCCTCTCGTCGAGAACGGCGTGACGGAAGCGATAAAGTTGCGCCGGCCGGCCGCCGGTTTCCGCGGTTGTCTCACCGGTTTCCTCGACCAGCTCCTGCTGCTCGATTAGCCGGCGAAAGTTCGGCTTTCGTACGAGCCTGCCGGCAAGCGCCTCCACGGTGCGCTGCAGCTGCAAAAGCGTGAAGACCGGCGGCATCAGTTCGAATACGACCGGCCGGTATTTGATCTTGGAGCGCAGCCGCGCAATGCCGGTCGCCAGGATGCGACGATGATCGGCGATCATCGATCTGCCCGAGACCGAGGTGGGCGCAGCGGAATGTCCGGCGCGTATTGCTTCCTCCACCAGGGCGGCTTCGTAGAGCAGCTCATAACGTTGAAGCGCGAGTTCCTCGTTCCAATGGCGGTCGTCAAAGCCGAAGGCGATCGCCGCCCGCCGTCGTCGGTCGAGGCGTGTCGTACTGTCGTCAGTGCCATCCGCCCATTCCATCAGGCGCGGCCGCAATTCGTCCAACACGACCGCCGGTGTGCCGGAGCGGTGATCCTCCCACGGGAAATAGTCGTACCAGCTTCCCCAGTGTCGCCCGGCCGGGTCGCCAGCTTCGTCTTGGTGGGTGAGCGCCAGATAGCTGATAGAGACCACGCGGTCGTCAGCGCCAACCCTGTCGCGATCGGCGAAGGTGTAGAGCTGTTCGATATAGCCGAGCGGCTGGCCGGTCTGTTGTTCCACCCATCCCCTGAGGCCCGACTGCAGCGAACGGTGAGCAAGCTCGAACGGGCCCGAGGGCAGGGCGTTTGCCTGCGGGATGGTCAGAACGCAGGGGGCGCTGCTGTCCATGGCGACCACAACGGCGATCAAGTCCGCATTGACGTCGTTGGCCTTGCCTCCAGCTCCGCCTTTCCTAGTCCCTTTTGCGCGTTCGTCCATGGTCCCCGAGGTTGTTGAGCAGAGCCCCGCCGCCTAAGCGGCTGAACCGATTG
Source organism: Mesorhizobium sp. M0189 (assembly GCF_040322135.1). NCBI lineage: Bacteria > Pseudomonadati > Pseudomonadota > Alphaproteobacteria > Hyphomicrobiales > Phyllobacteriaceae > Mesorhizobium > Mesorhizobium sp. M0189. Next base: position 4,282 of record NZ_JAMYSW010000023.1, on the reverse strand, counting down.
AATTCCGTTTTTGTCTGATAATTGTCGGCGCGTCAACACCACCCGTCGTGGCGATTTTAGCTCTTCGCAGCTGCACAAAAAGTGCCAACGCGACATCCGTGCTTGGGGAAGGAGGCCCATTGAGTGCGCCGATTCAAAGCTCGTCGATCGACATTCCGACGTTGTTCTCTTCGGCGACAGCGCGGCATGGTTCTCCATGGCTTGGCGTCGACGCTGGGCGTGACGCTGGAGATGATAATCATGCACGGTCAGGCCTGCGCTCCTGGAGCCGGCGCAAATGGTCGTCGACCCGCCGTTCGGTTCCTTTTGAAGAAACCCGGAGCAGGCTTTCCGCAATGCCTGATAAAGCCCTTCCAGTGCGCCCGCGCCAGCATCATCGCACTCGCACTCCAACACAACCTATGCGAGTCAGTAAATCGACTCGCCGGCACTATTGTTTCAGGGGAAATGAATCTAGTTTCAAAGGGTTCGGCCGATAGGCCGGGCACAGCTGCGGCCTTCACGGCCTTTTTGACATAAACGCGTCGCCCGATTGAGATTATCTTGACGGTAGCGCAGTGCGCCATCCATGCCAGTCGAGATGATCATGGGCAAATATCGAGACCATCGCGAGCCACGCCGGCATCGCTATGACGATGACCCCGTTTCCTTTTCGGAACGGACTTCCGAGCCAAGCTATTTTCAGCGCCCGCCGCCCGTGACGGCAGATCCTGTCGATGCGGAGGTATTGTGGTTCACAGTCAGCAAGGGTTTTGGCTTCGTCAAACTGTCGGACGGCACGGAGGCCTATCTGCACGTGCGAGTGTTAGAGGCGGCCGGAAGCCGGGATGTTGCCGCGGGGACGCCTCTCAAGATCACGGTCGAAAAAAGTCCAAAAGGTCATCAAGTCGCGCAGGTGCTGGAGATCGGCGATCACCGCTCGAAAACTCCGTCACATACGCGCGTCGCTGGAGGGACCTTCGTTGAAACCGGTGCGCAGCTGGAGAGGGGGGGCACGGTCAAGTGGTACAAACCCGAAAAGGGCTTCGGCTTCATTGCTCCTGACAACGGTGAGAAGGACGTCTTCGTTCATGCCAGCGCCCTGACGCGCTCAGGGCTCAGCGTGCTGGTGGCGGGACAGAAGGTGTTTGTCGAAGGCGGGCAAGGCAAGAAAGGCTGGGAAGTCCGGAGCATTCGCCTTGCCTAGACGGCGATGCATTGCTCGCCTCGAAGGAGATGCCGGAGAGCGTCGGGCGGCCGCCATACTGCTATCCTATTGGCGCCCCATCGGGTTCCCGGATTGAGCAAGTCCGGATCCCTATTCTATGCCGCTGCCAGCGTTGTGTCCGCCATGTGCACGCGCGCTGCCGCTGCCAGCAGGTCGGTCTGGGTGATCAGCCCAATAATGCGTCGCTCGGCATCGACGATGACCACGGCATGGCTGCGGCCGTCGGTGAGCACCGGCAGCAGGCTCATGGCCCGCGTATCGGGAGAGGCGGTGCCAGCCTTCGACATCACAGCCCTCACCGCGTCGGTCGCCTTCGTCAGCTCGCGCAGGCCAACTACACCGACCAGCCCGCCCTCGGCGTCGGTCACCGGCAGCGTCCGGATGTTGTGATCGAGCAGCAAATGACGCGCCTGGTCGGCAGGCGCATGTTCATCGACCGAAATCACATCGCGCGACATGATGTCCTCGCACAGCAGGGTGCGGTGGGAGCGCACCATCGCCTGCAACTCGACCTGCCGCAGCAGCCGCTCAAGATCGTTGCGGTCGATATCGAAGGTTTCCTCCAGCGCGCCGAGCGCGGCATCGATATCCTCGGGCTGGAAGCCGACCCGCTCCCGCGCCGGCGGATCGATGGTTCCATGCGCGCTTTTAAGGGCGGGGGCCGCCACATGTGGATAGTTGCGCCGCGACAGTTTATGGATGCCGTAGCCGAGTGCGACCAGCACGATCGAGTTCAGCGCTACCGGAACGAAGGGAAACAGCAAGCCGGAACTGAAGACGGCCGGTCCGCCGAACACCGCAGTTAAGGCGGCGGCGCCACCCGGCGGATGCAGGCAGCGCGTGAACGACATGGCGGCGATGGCCAGCGCCACCGCAATGCCGGTAGCAAGAACGGGTTCACGCACGAAATGCGCCACGATCACCCTGACCAGCGCCGAAATCGTATTGCCACCGATAATCGACCAAGGTTGCGCCAGCGGGCTTGAAGGCACGGCAAAGAGCAGCACGGCCGATGCTCCCATTGGAGCAACTAGCAGTGCGACATGTGGGCCAGACCCGTTCGCCAGCGCACTGATCACGCCAGTCAATGCGATGCCGATCATGGCCCCGATGCAGGCGAGCAGCCGCTCGCGCAGCGTTGCACCGGCAAGGATCGGAACAAAGAGACGAAACGCCATGGCATACCCTTGGGCGAGTGGTCGGAACTCCGCGCTCCGCAATGCAGGCAAAGCCACAGATTTGGAAGTTAAGCCAATTCGGAAAGTCGGCTCACGGGGGAATACTTTTGCGCGAAACGGCCATTGCCAAATGGGTGCAGACATTTTGATCGGCCAGAGAAGGCAGACGGCACGCTGATCCGCTCGAGCGCAGCTAGAGGCCGAGGGCTGCCGTGCCGCGGGCAGCCGGAAATGGGGATGGTCGGAGGTCGAGCTGGGATGGACACTAAGGAATTCAGAGGCTTCGAAAAGCGTGCTGACAATGTCGGCATGGCAAGACAAATCGGGCCCTTGTCGCTCCACTTCCGAGGCGAACTCCAGCGGAGTACAGCTTCTACGCGGTGCTTGGTCTGCCTGTCCTTGCCACCATCGGATTCGTTGGCGTCATGCTGAAACGTCCACCCGTAGCCGCTGAGAAGACGACTGCCGCCAGTGCCGTTGTGGAACCGCTATATGACGGCGGCTTGGTTACAGAGCCGGCTCGTGTCGATCGGGCGGGGGAGCCTGATGTGACGTACATGGTCCAGAAAGTGGCCAATGAAGGTGCTGGCATCGTCAACGTGATCAGGTCACGTAATAGCGGTAATACAACCGCGACCACGAGCCTCTCAGGCGTTCGATGAGGCGGGAAAATCCGATCACCAGACCAAACGCGTTTCCGCCACACTGCCACACACGAAACCGATCAGGTCACGTTCCAGGCTCGCCAGAAGATTGGAGCCAAGGCCACCTCGGCTGAACTCTGCCATGCCGCGGCCGCCACCTCTTCCAGCGGCGGTAGAAAACGTGGGTCAGCAGCGCCGGCATGGGCGAGCAACTCCCAAATCGCGAGCAGCGCCATCGGCTCAAGCGGCCGCAGATGTCGGCCGATGAAGCGGAAGGGCGGCGGTGCGATGGAAGCGCCGTGCGACAGCCTATCCAGACCTGTAATCGTGATCAGGCTCATCTGGGTCTCCGGACGCCAGCGTTGCAGATGGTTTTAGGCAAACGTGAGCAGGCCGTGGATCCCAATCCGGTCAGGCCGACCACGATCATGGCCGAAAGAACGAGTTCCAATTGAAAGAGCTGACGACCATAGGCGATCAGGTATCGGAGCCTTTCGAACGATGCGATGAGTTCTACCGCAACCAGGGTCTGCCAGCCGTTGGCAAGGCCTTCTCGCAGCCCTGTAAAGATCGACGGCACGGCGGAAGGCAGCACGAGTTTCGACCAGCGGCTGAACGAAAGGACACGGCCAGACCCCGTCTCACGATGACGCCGTTGCGCTTCGCCGCCATCAGGCTGGGTAGAGGACTTGCACGTCTAAAGCTGTCGATCATGCTCGGCACACAAAAAAGGGCGGCATTGCTGCCGCCCTTTCCGCTGTAGGTTGATAGGGGGCTGGATTAGAAATCCATACCGCCCATGCCGCCCATGCCACCGCCGGGCATACCAGCCGGCATGCCGCCGCCAACCGACTCCTTCTTCGGAGCCTCCGCGATCATGGCTTCGGTGGTGACCAGCAGGCCGGCGACCGAGGCCGCGTCCTGCAGAGCCGTGCGCACGACCTTGACCGGATCGACGATACCCATGGCGATCATGTCGCCATATTCGCCGGTCTGGGCGTTGTAGCCGAAGGTCGGGCCCTTGTTCTCGAGGATCTTGCCGGCAACGATCGATGCTTCCGCACCCGCGTTGGCCGCGATCTGGCGAGCCGGAGCCTGCAGCGCGCGGCGCACGATGGCGATGCCGGCGGTCTGGTCGGAGTTGGCGCCAGTGACGGTGATGGCCAGCGAAGCGCGCAGCAGGGCGACGCCGCCGCCGGGAACGATGCCTTCTTCGACGGCCGCGCGGGTCGCGTTGAGGGCGTCATCGACGC
>NZ_JAMYSW010000022.1:0-71160 GCF_040322135.1 Mesorhizobium sp. M0189 | reverse complement strand
CTCCGCCAAGCTCAACTGGCCCGTCTGCTTCACTGCCATCGCGATTCCCTCAGACCGTCCACCTCAGAGAATCACAATCAGCGAATTACGCAACAGGCCCACAGAGGGGAGAAGGAGGGGTCGCGCCAGGTCCATCACCGCCGCAAATGCCGCTCAAGTTCCTCGGCTTCCGTTACCACCGGCAGGCAAACCTGCCCGGTGCACAGCCAGGCGCCTGGCCTATCTGTTGGCGGCAGAATGCCGCCTGGTAGGGCCGGCAGGTTTATTGCCGAGCGGGTTGCCACGACAATGTCAACCCTTCGTGGATCCGGTGATCGATTCGCTACCGGAACGAGCTGCGGGTTCGCCAAATCATCCACGATCACCAGTTTCAGCGGTTCGAGCGCCAGGGCACAGGCATTGACGATTCCCGCCTGGCCATGGCCCTGGTGCTCCGCCCGCCCGGCCGCGTGCTCGGCGACTGTCCAGGCTTTTTCCCAGAGATCGAGATCGCCGGTCAGCGACGACAATCGGACCATGGCTTCGATGATCTGCCCGGTGGCGGAAGGAATGGCCTCGTCGACATCGCCGCGGATGCGGATCGGCACATCCGTGCTGTCCGACGCGGTCAGATAGTAGCCGGTCTTGTCGCTGTCCCGGTGCCAGAGATCGAGTTGCTCAATGAAGTTCTTGGCGCGATCGATATAGTCGGGATTGCCGGTCGCCTCGAACAGCGAGACCGCCGCATTGGTCATGGCGGCATAGTCGCTCGACAGGGCCGGGAACAGCCTCTTTGCGCCGAGCATCGAATGCGGCAGGCGGCCGTCACGTCCGGCGCCCGCAATGGCGGCAAAGCCCGCTGCCGCCGCTTCGATCCAGTCGGATCGGCCAAGCGATCGCCCGGCCTCGGCAAGGGCTGCGATCATCAAGCCGTTCCAGTCGGTCAGGGCCTTGCCGTCACGCCCTGGCCGGATGCGCTGTGACCTCGCCGCGAGCAATTTTTCTTTCAGAGGGACGAGCTGTTGGCGGTCGATCACACTTTGCGTCTGCTGGGCTTCTGTCTGGCGGATGATCGGCTTGCCCTCCCAGCCATGCGGGTCGGCAAGTGTGAAGTAGTTGAAAAACAATGCTGATTCGTCATCAAGGGCAAGCTCGACCTCATCCTTGCTCCAGGTATAGAACAGCCCTTCTTCCCCTTCGCTGTCGGCATCGAGACTGGCAGCGAAGGCACCGCCCTCGACCCGCATTTCGCGCAACAGCCAGGCAATCGTTTCTTCGATTCGCAACCGGAACAATTCCTTGCCAGTTGACGCGTAGGCCCAATTGCACAGCCGGACGAGTTGGGCATTGTCGTAGAGCATCTTTTCGAAATGCGGCACCAGCCATTCGGCGTCGGTCGAGTAGCGACTGAGGCCACCGCCGACATGGTCGTAGATGCCGCCGGCCAGCATCTTTTCGAGGCTGAGGAGAACGGCGTCACGATGGGCTGCGGTGCTGTCGCGCAGCCAGGACAGCCAGAGGCTCTGCATGAACGGCGCGTTGGGGAATTTGGGTGCGCCGCGCAGGCCGCCCAGCTCGCGGTCGATCATGCCGTCAATGCCGTTGGCGAGCTTCGCTAGCGTGTCGCTGTCGAGTACGGCCTTGGCATGGCTGCCCGCCAGCCGCGCCTCGACATGCGTAGTCAAACCGTCGGCGCTTTGGTTAACGCTTTCTTTCTTCTCCCGCCAAGCCTTGTCGACCGCCTCCAGCACCTGGACGAAGCCCGGGCGCCCGTAGCGGGCTTCGCGAGGGAAGTATGTGCCGCCCCAGAACGGCTTGCCGTCCGGCGTCAGGAACATGGTCAGCGGCCATCCGCCCTGCTCGCCCATCGAGGACAGCGCCGCCATGTAGATCTGGTCGATGTCGGGGCGCTCCTCGCGGTCGACCTTGATATTGACGAAGAGACGGTTCATGACGGCGGCGACGCCGTCGTTCTCGAAGCTCTCATGCGCCATGACGTGGCACCAGTGGCAGGCGGCGTAGCCGACTGACAGCAGGATCGGACGCTGCAGCGCCTGTGCTTCGGCCAGAGCGGCAGGCGACCATGGCCGCCAGTGCACCGGATTGCCGCTGTGCTGCTGCAGATAGGGACTGGCCTCTTCGGCAAGCAGGTTTTGTGCAGGCAATGTCACGGCGCAACTCGATGGTGGATTGAACAGGCATAGCTAGGGCGCTTCGGCAGAGCGGGCAAATGATTTCAAAAGACTCCATCGTGGCACTGTCGAGCGGGCGCCTGCCGGGCGGCATTGCGGTGATCCGAATTTCGGGGCCGCAGAGTCGATTCGTAGTCGAAACGATTGCCGGATCGGCCGTGCCGAACCGCGTTGCTAGCTATCGCAAGTTACGGGCGCCGGACGGATCGGTGCTGGACAGCGGCCTGGTCGTCTTCTTTGCCGGTCCCGACAGTTTTACCGGCGAGGACGTTGCCGAGTTCCATGTGCATGGCGGACGCGCCGTCGTGGCGAAGATGCTGGAAACGATCACCTCCTTCGACGGCGTCAGGCATGCCGAGCCGGGTGAATTCACCCGCCGCGCCTTTGTCAACGGCAAGCTCGATCTGGTCGAAACCGAGGCGCTGGCCGATCTCATCAATGCCGAAACCGAGGCGCAGCGGCGCTTTGCCGTGCACAATGCCGAAGGCGTGCAGAGCGAACTCTATCTGGGCTGGCGCCGACGGCTGATCCACGCCCGCGCGATGATCGAGGCCGAGATCGATTTTGCCGACGAGGACGACGTGCCGGGTTCGGTCGCCGACACAGTCTGGTCCGACGTGCGGGCCATGATCGCCGAGATCGAGCGCCATGTCGCCGGCTTCCGCGCTGCCGAAATCATTCGCGACGGGTTCGAAGTCGTCATCCTCGGTGCGCCGAATGCCGGCAAATCCAGCCTGTTCAACGCTCTGGCGCGGCGCGAGGCGGCGATCGTCACCGATGAGCCGGGCACGACCCGCGACCTGCTGGAGGTGGTGCTGGACCTCGAAGGGGTGCGGGTCCGGGTAACCGACACCGCCGGTCTGCGCGAGGCGCCCGGCAAGATCGAGGCGATCGGCATCGAGAAGGCCAGGGCCAAGGCGCACAGTGCGGACCTGCTGTTGCTGCTTGAGGATATGGCTGAGCCAATGGCGATCGGTGTGCTGCCGGGCGCCATTCCGGCGCTGAGGGTCGGAACGAAGGTTGATCTTCTGAGGGGCGAATCACCCTCGCCCGCGGCGCACTGCGATATCGCTATCTCGACGCAGGACGGCACGGGAGTGGCCGAATTGCTGGACGAGATCGGGCGGCACGCCGCAGCGCAGATCGGCCAGGCCGGCGATATCCTGCCGTCGCGGCTGCGGCACGTCGAGCTGCTCAATGAGACAAAACGCTTCCTGCTTGCGGCAGCGGCAAGTAGTGACCGCGGACAGGAATTGCGCGCCGAGGAACTGCGCCTGGCGGCGGATCGGCTCGGACGGATCGTCGGCGCGGTCGATGTCGAGGATATGCTCGACGTGATCTTTTCGCAATTCTGTATCGGCAAGTGACTCACGTGAAACATTGGGAAGAATACGCCCCAGTGATTCACGTGAAACGCTGGGCGGTCAGTGGAGGGCATTGTTTCACGTGAAACGATTCGCTGTGCAAATGTCGCAGGTGCTGCAGGTTGAGGGGTTAGTGCGGCTCTCGCCTTCTCCCCGTGTGGGAGAAGGTGGCCAAGCGAAGTTCGGTTGGATGAGCGGTGTTCCAGCTTGGCACCGACGGTGATCCGTCCAGCACCCCTCAACCGTCTTGGCGCTGCGCGCCAATCCACCTTCTCCCACAAAGGGAGAAGGCAGACAGGGCAGCGCCGGGCGTTCTCTATCTGCAATGGTCAGCGCAGTTATGCGCCTGAAGCCTCTCTGTTCTTGACAGCTCGTCCCGGCGGGCACATGTGTCGGCAGATTCGAACCGGAAGATACAGATGACCAATCGCTATGATGTGGTTGTGGTGGGTGGCGGCCATGCTGGGTGCGAGGCGGCCAGTGCTGCCGCGCGTGCCGGCGCCAGAACCGCGCTGGTGACGCTGCGCTTCGACACGATCGGTGTGATGTCCTGCAACCCGGCGATTGGCGGCCTCGGCAAAGGCCATCTGGTTCGCGAGATCGATGCCATGGACGGGCTGATGGGGCGCGTCGCCGATGCGGCCGGCATCCAGTTCCGTCTGCTCAACCGTCGCAAGGGGCCAGCGGTCCGCGGTCCGCGGACGCAAGCCGACAGGAAGCTCTATCGGCTCGCCATGCAGGCGGCAATCCGGCAGCAGGCCGGCCTCGATGTCATTGAAGGCGAGGTGCTGGACTTCGACATCAATGACGGGGAAATCGACGATGGGCGCATCGCGGCGGTGCTGCTGGCGGATGGAAGCAGGCTCGCCTGTGGCGCCGTGGTGCTGACGACCGGCACCTTTCTGCGCGGGCTGATTCATATTGGCGAGAAGAAAATCGTCGCCGGCCGCATGAACGAGCAAGCGAGCATCGGCCTGTCGGCGACGATGAGCCGCGCCGGCTTCAGGCTCGGGCGGCTGAAGACCGGCACGCCGCCGCGGCTGGACGGCAGGACGATCGATTGGGCGTCGCTTGAGAGCCAGGCGGCGGATGAAGATCCCGTGCCGTTCTCGCTGCTCACCGACCGCATCGAAAACCCGCAGATCCATTGCGGGATTACGCGCACGACCAATGTCACGCATGAGCTGATTCGCGCCAATCTTGGCCGCTCGGCTATGTATTCGGGGTCAATCGAAGGCGTCGGGCCGCGTTATTGCCCGTCCATCGAAGACAAGATCGTCAAGTTCGGTGACCGCGAAGGCCACCAGATTTTTCTGGAGCCAGAAGGGCTCGACGACGACACGGTGTACCCGAACGGCATCTCGACCTCCCTGCCCGAGGACGTACAGCTCGACATCCTGAAAACCATTCCGGGGCTGGAGCGGGCAACGATGCTGCAGCCCGGCTATGCCATCGAATATGACCATGTCGACCCACGCGAACTCAAGCCGACGCTGGAAACCAAGCGGATCGCCGGGCTTTACCTCGCCGGCCAGATCAACGGAACCACCGGCTACGAGGAGGCTGGCGCGCAAGGGCTGCTTGCCGGCTTGAATGCAGCGCGCAAGGCGTCGGCGAGCGATGAAATCGTGCTAAGCCGCACCGAAGCCTATATCGGCGTGATGGTCGACGACTTGACCAGCCGCGGCATCGCCGAGCCCTACCGCATGTTCACCTCGCGGGCCGAGTTCCGGCTGTCGCTGCGTGCGGACAATGCCGATGAGCGGCTGACGCCGCTGGCGATGAGACTGGGGATCGCCTCGCCGGAGCGAACGCAACGGTTCAACACTGTCGTGCAAGACCTTGATAAGGCGCGGCAGCTCGCCCTCGGCACCACGATGACCCCGAATGAGGCGGCGCGCCATGGGCTCGAGATCAACCGGGACGGCGTACGCCGCTCGGCCTATGAGTTGCTGGCCTATCCCGGTGTCGACATCGCCTGGCTGGGGCGCATCGAACCTGCTTTTGGAGCAATCGACGCCAAAACGGCCGAACGTCTTGAAACGGAAGCCAAATATTCCGTCTATCTCGACCGCCAGCAGGCGGACGTCTCGCAGATCAGGCTTGAGGAGAGCCGGCTTATTCCCGAGTCGCTCGACTTTGCTTCTGTTCCCGGCCTGTCCAATGAGCTGAAGCAAAAGATGCTGGCACGCCAGCCGCGTTCCATCGCTGACGCGCAGCGTATGGAAGGCATGACGCCGGCGGCGCTGGCGATTATCGTCGCGCATGTCCGCAACGCCGAGGCGGCCGCGCGAAAGCAGGTCGCGTGAGCGCTGCGTCCTGGGCGAACCTGCAACAGGCAGCAGGCCCGGTTTCACGTGAAACATTCGATCGTCTGGTCGAGTTCGAGGCCGTCTTCCAGAAATGGAATCGCCGGATCAATCTGGCCGCGCAATCGACGCAGGACGATGTCTGGCGCCGCCACATCCTCGACAGCGCGCAACTGGCGCGAATCAAACCAGACGCGAAGCGCTGGGTCGATCTCGGCTCCGGCGGCGGTTTTCCCGGGCTTGTGCTGGCCTTTCTACTGGTCGAGCGTGAAGGGGCCAGCATCGACCTGGTTGAAAGCAATCGGAAAAAAGCATCGTTCCTGCAAGCGGTCGTCGGACAGTTCAGCCTGCCTGCCAAGGTCATCGCGCGACGCATAGACGACAGCTATCCTCTTGTTCCTGCACCGCAAATCGTCACGGCCAGGGCGCTCGCCTCGCTGCCGGCCCTGCTCCACCTGGCGGCGCCGTGGCTTACGAAGGGCGCGCGCGGCCTGTTTCACAAAGGCCGGGATTACCGCGCCGAAGTGGCAGAAAGCGCTCAACGATGGTCTTTCGATCTGGTAGAACATGCCAGTGTAACCGACGCGCAGGGCGTCGTTCTCGAAATATCCGACTTGCGACAGCACCCTGGCTAGTGACCGGCGACCCCGAATGAATTTCTGGCATAGACCCATGATGAAGAACGGCCCCCGAATCATCACCGTCGCCAACCAGAAGGGCGGCGTCGGCAAGACGACGACGGCCATCAATCTGGCCACCGCGCTGGCCGCTATAGGCGAACAGGTGCTGATCGTCGATCTCGACCCGCAGGGCAACGCCAGCACCGGGCTTGGCATCGACCGGCGCGACCGCACCGTCTCGTCCTATGATGTGCTGACCGGCGAACTCGACCTGGAAGCGGCGGCGATCCCGACGGCGGTGCCCGGCCTGTCGATCGTGCCGTCGACGCTCGATCTGCTCGGCATCGAGATGGAAATCGCCTCGGCGCCGGACCGGGTGCTGCGGCTGCGCAACGCGCTGCGGGCTTCGGCCGAGCGCTCGGCCAATTTCGGCTATGTGCTGATCGACTGCCCGCCCTCGCTCAATCTGCTGACGCTGAATTCGATGGCTGCGGCCGATTCGGTGCTGGTACCGCTGCAGTGTGAATTCTTCGCGCTGGAGGGCCTGAGCCAGCTGTTGGAGACGGTCGAGCAGGTGCGCCGTTCGATCAACCCCGATCTGACGATCCAGGGCATAGTGCTGACGATGTTCGACGGGCGCAACAATCTCGCCAACCAGGTGGTGCAGGATGTACGGGCGCATATGGGCGACAAGGTCTATGAAACCGTCATCCCGCGCAATGTCCGCGTTTCCGAGGCGCCGTCCTATGGCAAGCCGGCGATTCTCTACGACCTCAAATGCTCGGGCAGCCAGGCCTATCTGCAGCTTGCTTCCGAAGTGATCCGCCGCGAGCGCAAATTGCGTGCCGCCTAACAGTAGCCAACAAGCGATTCGATACCGAAACGATCTGGACGGACGATGAACGAAGACCCTTCGAGAAAGAGACTGGGCCGGGGATTGGCGGCCCTGATCGGCGAAATCGATCGCCCGGCGGCACCGGAAAAGCCGGGGCTGGCGGCCGACGGCAAGGTGCCGATCGAGTTCCTCAGCCCTAACCCGAAAAACCCGCGGCGGCATTTTGGCGACGCCGACCTGACCGACCTCGCCCAGTCGATCCGCGAACACGGCGTGGTGCAGCCGGTGGTGGCGCGGCCGTCGAAAACCCAAACGGGCCGCTACGAGATTATCGCCGGCGAGCGTCGTTGGCGTGCGGCGCAACGCGCCGGGCTGACCGAAATCCCGATCATTGTGCGCGATGTCAACGATCGCACGGCGCTCGAACTGGCGATCATCGAAAACGTCCAGCGCACCGACCTCAACCCGGTCGAGGAAGCGCTGGGCTACCAGCAGCTGATCGACGACCACGGCTATACCCAGGCCGATCTCGGCCAGGTGATCGGCAAGAGCCGCAGCCATGTCGCCAACACGCTGAGGCTGCTCAAGCTGCCCGACGTCATTCGCGACATGCTGGTCGATGGGGCGCTGTCGGCCGGCCACGCCCGTACCTTGGTGACGGCCGACGACCCGGCCGGGCTCGCCAAGCGGATCATCGATGAGGGGCTTTCGGTGCGCCAGGCCGAGGCGCTGGCGCAGATGCCGGTCGGCGCGCCGGCGGCAAAACGCCAACCCGCCGCACCGCCGCAAAAGGATGCCGACACACTGGCGCTGGAGCGGCAGATGACCAGTACGATCGGCATGATCGTTACGATCGAGCACAACCAGCGCGGCGGCGTGATCAGCGTCGCCTACCGGACGCTGGAGCAGCTTGACGAGCTTTGCCGAAGGCTGAAGCGGGAGTAGGTATGGCCCGGTACCTTAGCCGGCAAACTACTCGTGAATCGACTGCCGTTCTGACAAGAATTCGCTCCTGTTCGGGGTGTTGGCGCCGCCCCTCATCTGCCTGCCGGCATCTTCTCCCCGTATAGTGACGGGGAGAAGGGCGCTGTCTTCGACGGTTTTGCCGATCTCCAGCATTGCAAGAAGGTGCCGGCGTTGCGGCCGGCTTCTTTCTCCCCGTTTACGGGGAGAAATGCCCGGTAGGGCATGAGGGGCGGCGCCAGCCTCAATGATTGTCGTCTCCGACTGAGTTGAAGCTGCCATCTGCTCGAAGCGAGCTTACCTCTGCGCCAGCCTTGCGCTTTCCACGGCAATGCCGAGCAGCGCCTGGCGTGCCAGCGCGATCGACAGATCGGGCCGCCGGCGCGTTTGCAGCACCGCCGTCTGCAAGCGGGTCAGGGCGCGGCCGAGCGCCTCGCTGCTCCAGCGTTCGAGGGCTTTCTCGACCAGCTTGCGCCTGGAGAAAAACACCGGCGGGCGCGCCGCGGCTACGACCGAAGCGGCATTGCGGCCGCCGGCGTCCATCAGGCCGCGCATCGCCTGGATCGTCTGCAACTGCCGCATCGCCGATGAAAGCACCAGGAAGGGCTGGCCGCCAGACTGGCAATGGCGGGTGAAGGCGCTGTCGAAGTCGGCGATCCTGCCTTCGAGCAGGGCGTCGACGGCCGCATCGAAGGAGAGGCCGGAGACATCGCCGGATGTCGCCTTGACGTCGTCGAGGCCGATTTCGGCCTGGCCATGCGCATAAAGCACCAGCTTTTCGATCTCGCCGCGCGAGGCCAGCCGGTCGCCGCCAAGGTTGCGGCGCAGCGCCTGCCGCGCCTCCAGCGTCATCGACATGCCAGCCTTGCGCAGTTCGTCGTCGATGACCGTGTCAATGTCCCTGGCCTCATCGGCGTAGCAAGGCAGAGCCATGGCATTGTCCGCCGCCTCCACCACGCCGCGCAGGCCGACGCCCTTCTTCAGGTCACCGGCCTCGATCAGGATAATGGCATCGCGCGGCGGCTCGGCGGTCAGCGCCCTGACGTCGTCGGCAAGCGCCTTCTGAGCGCCGGCATTGCGCACCCATAGCAGGCGCCGCTCCGAAAACATCGGCACGGTGTGCGCCTCGTCGAGCAGGCGGCCCTCGTCGCGATCGACCTCCGATCCGTCCAGCCTGACCACCGAGAACGGATCGTCGAGCGGCAGGCCGGTCCTGGCGGCAAAGGCCTTTGCCCGCTCGGCGACCAGCCCGCGATCGGGACCGTAAAGCAGCACGATCGAGACGCGCGGATCCGGCTTCGCGAGCCATGAATCGACCTCGTATGCTTTCTTCTGTGCCATGGTGTTGTGGTTAGCATGGCGAGAGCTCCGGGTGAACCACAGGCGCCGGCCTGCTAGTTCTTGTCCTCGGGGGATTGCAGGATGCTATCAGGCTTGAACGAAGTATCGGCAGCACCGAGGCGTTCATAGTCCGTCATTGCCGTGTCAAGCGATTTGCCTTTCTCGACCGACCACAAAGTCACTGAGGCCAGATAATTTGTGAAGGCGTTCTGCTCTCTTCCGAAAATGGCGGCCAAACGCGAGTCGTTTTGGAAAAAGCGATCGAGTTCCTGTTTGATTGCAACGTCATTCTTCGCCAGCGACCGTATAGCCCATACAGCCGATGCCACCGTCATCACACGCATCATGTCTTTTGATGCCTGGCTCTTGGGGCACCCATATTTCCGGCATGCAGCGACAATCATGATATTCTCGGGGCGACCTGGAGCCACCGCACCCGCGAATTTCCCCATAACAAGGCCGATGCAGATTGCGTCCGCCGCGATGCCGTCACGGCTGGTTCGAAGATTTCCCAGAATATGATCTCCCAGAATATGATCTATGTAGGACAAGTCTCCTGTCGCCATATAGGCGCCAAGCAGCAGATCATTGTCCAACGGGACAAAGAGGGGTGTCAACGTTTTCAAAGGCATGGCACCGGGGGATGCTGCATCCTCCAGCTTTCGGCTCGACGCGAAACGCCGCGCTTCGTCCGTGAGACCAGCCTTGTGCAGAGCGGCCAGATAAAGGTCAGCCGCGCGATCGGAGGGCACGCCATCCAGCAGTTTTCGTCGCATCTCCGGCGAGCCGTCGAACAATGCAGCGAAAAACCCGGTTATCGTTCCGTTTTCAGCGCTGGACGGAGCTTGATCCAAGGTTGTGATAAGCCGGTCAATGCAGGCAGCATCCCTCGTGCGATAGTACGTGCCGATGCAATCGTCCGACTGAGCGAAAGCTGGTCGACCGGATCCAACCAGAAAAGCTACAATCGCCAAAGCGACGACGGCCCTCGATCTGCCTTGCATTCCCGCCTCTCTTACAACGATGCCGTCAGGATAAGGTCCTGAATGGTAGGCGCAACTTGAATCGCTGGATGTGCGGGCTCGTCAAAGGCAAGCTCACCCCGGGACATATCGTCTGTTGCGGCAATCGTCGGCAAATTTCTGCTAAGTTGCGTGCTGCCGTCCAACATCGACAAGAAATTTCGCAGACACATCTTCATCTTGTGCGCGGCAGGCTGCATCGGCGGGAGCCGAAGGACCGAAGCCCTGCCCGACGAATTGGCACTGGTCCGGCGGTGTGCAAATATCGCGCCGGGCAACAGTGGAGGACCGAGATCATGGCCGATGCCGGAATGTTGCGCTTCCATGTTCCGGAGCCGGAGGTGCGGCCGGGCGGCACGCCGGATTTTTCAGACGTGACCATCCCCAAGGCCGGCTCGGTGCCGCGCCCCGAGATCGACGTCGATCCGCGCACCATCCGCGATCTGGCGTTCTCGATCATTCGTGTGCTCAACCGCGCCGGCGAGGCGGTCGGGCCGTGGGCCGGCCTGCTTTCCGACGAGGAACTGCTGGAAGGGTTGCGCCATATGGTGACGCTGCGCAGCTTCGATGCGCGCATGCAGATGGCGCAGCGCCAGGGCAAGACCTCCTTCTACATGCAGCATCTCGGCGAAGAGGCGGTGAGCTGCGCCTTCCGCAAGGCGCTGGCGCCGGGCGACATGAATTTTCCGACCTATCGGCAGGCCGGCCTGCTCATCGCCGACGGCTATCCGATGGTCACGATGATGAACCAGATCTATTCGAACGAGGCCGATCCGCTGAAGGGCCGGCAGCTGCCGATCATGTATTCGTCGAAAGAGCACGGCTTCTTCTCGATCTCCGGCAATCTGGCGACGCAGTACATCCAGGCGGTCGGCTGGGCGATGGCTTCGGCGATCAGCAATGACCAGAAGATCGCCGCCGCCTGGATCGGCGACGGCTCGACCGCCGAGTCCGACTTCCATTCGGCGCTGGTGTTCGCCTCGACCTACAAGGCGCCGGTCGTGCTCAACGTCGTCAACAACCAGTGGGCGATTTCGACCTTCCAGGGGATCGCCCGGGGCGGCTCCGGCACTTTTGCTGCCCGCGGACTGGGCTTCGGCATCCCGTCGCTGCGCGTCGACGGCAACGACTATCTCGCCGTCCATGCGGTGGCCAAATGGGCGGCGGAGCGGGCGCGCAACAATCTCGGGCCGACGCTGGTCGAATATGTCACTTACCGCGTCGGCGCCCATTCCAGCTCCGATGACCCGTCGGCCTACCGGCCGAAGGCCGAGTCCGACGCGTGGCCGCTCGGCGACCCGATCGTCAGGCTGAAGAACCACCTCATCCAGCGCGGCGTCTGGTCGGACGAACGCCACGCCCAGGCCGAGGCGGAAATCCTCGACACGGTGATTTCGGCGCAGCGGGAGGCCGAGCGCCACGGCACGCTGCATGCCGGCGGCAAGCCCTCGGCGCGCGATATGTTCGAGGGCGTCTATGCCGAGATGCCGCCGCACCTCAGGCGCCAGCGCCAGCAGGCGGGAGTCTAACCATGCCGCGACGGACCATGATCGAGGCAATCCGCGACGCCATGGACGTGTCGATGGCGCGCGACGAGCGTGTCATCGTCTTCGGCGAAGATGTCGGCTTCTTCGGCGGCGTCTTCCGCTGTACGCAAGGCCTGCAGGCGAAATACGGCAAGAGCCGCTGCTTCGATGCGCCGATCAGCGAATCCGGCATTGTCGGCGCGGCCATCGGCATGGCCGCCTACGGGCTGAAGCCTTGCGTCGAGGTGCAGTTTGCCGACTATGTTTATCCGGCCTATGACCAGATCGTCTCGGAAGCGGCGCGGCTGCGCTATCGATCGAACGGCGACTTCACCTGCCCGATCGTGGTCAGGATGCCCACCGGCGGCGGCATTTTTGGTGGCCAGACCCACAGCCAGAGCCCGGAGGCGCTGTTCACCCACGTCTCCGGGCTGAAAGTCGTGGTGCCCTCGAACCCGCATGACGCCAAGGGCTTGCTGATCGCCGCGATAGAGGATCCCGACCCAGTGATCTTCCTGGAACCGAAGCGGCTTTATAACGGACCCTTCGACGGTCATCACGAGCGGCCGGTAACACCATGGTCGAAACACGAGCTTGGCGAAGTCGCCGACGGCCATTACACGGTGCCGCTCGGCAAGGCGGTGATCCGCAGACAGGGCGCTGCGGTCACCGTACTTGCCTACGGCACGATGGTCTATGTCGCCCAGGCGGCGGCCGAGGAGACCGGCATCGATGCCGAGATCATCGATCTGAGAACGCTGCTGCCGCTCGACCTCGAGACGATCGTCGCCTCGGTCAGCAAGACCGGGCGCTGCGTGGTCGTGCACGAGGCGACGCTGACATCGGGGTTCGGCGCCGAACTTTCGGCGCTGGTTCAGGAGAACTGCTTCCACCATCTGGAGGCGCCGGTGGCGCGGGTCACCGGCTGGGACACGCCCTATCCGCATGCGCAGGAGTGGGACTATTTTCCCGGTCCTGTGCGGCTAGGCCGCGCGCTCGTCGAAACGATGGAAGCCTGAGGGGGAAGACGATGGGCGAATATGTCATCAAGCTACCCGATGTCGGTGAAGGCGTCGCCGAGGCCGAGCTGGTCGAATGGCAGGTCAAGGTCGGCGATCTCGTGCGTGAGGACGCCGTGCTGGCCGCTGTGATGACCGACAAGGCAACGGTCGAGATTCCCTCGCCCGTCGATGGTGAGATCCTCTGGCTGGGTGCGGAGATCGGCGACACGGTGGCGATCGGCTCGCCCATCGTGCGCCTGAAGGTGGCCGGCGAGGGTAACGTCAAGCCGCCACGGGACGTTGAGGCGGGCGCCAAGCGTACCCCCACCCCTAACCTTGCCGGGGCGAGCCACGGGTCTCGCCCGTCCTTCGGACCCCCACAAGGGGGAGGGGGACGAGCTTCGGCTCCCAAGGCCGACGCCAAACCAGTCCCACCTCCGTCAGGAAGCGCTTCTGTGCGCGAAAGTGAGCCGGCAACGGAATTCCCCTCCGGCGGGGGTACTGCGCCGATCTCCGGCGCGCGGCGTCCGGAGGGCGAAAAGCCGCTGGCCTCGCCGGCCGTCCGCCTCAGGGCGAAAGAGGCCGGCATCGACCTGCGGCAAATTGTGGGGAGCGGCCCGGCCGGCCGTATCCAGCATGAGGACATCGAAGCTTTCCTGGCGCGCGGACCCGGGCCCGCCAAGATCTCCGGGCTTGTCCGCAACGAGGCGGTCGAGGATATCAAAATAGTCGGGCTCAGGCGAAAGATCGCCGAGAAGATGACGCTGGCCAAATCGCGCATCCCGCACATCACCTATGTCGAAGAGATCGACGTCACCGCGCTCGAGGATTTGCGCGCCGCGCTCAACAAGGAGAAGCGGCCGGGCGCGGACAGGCCGAAGCTGACGCTGCTGCCGTTTCTGATGCGGGCGATGGTCAAGGCGATCGCCGACCAGCCAAACCTCAACGCGCTGTTCGACGACGAGGCGGGCATAATCCACCAGCATGGCGGGGTCCATATCGGCATCGCCGCGCAGACCCCGTCGGGGCTGGTGGTGCCGGTGGTCAAGCACGCCGAGGCGCGCGACATCTGGGATTGCGCAGCCGAGGTTGTCAGGCTGGCTGAGGCGGCAAAATCCGGCACGGCGACGCGCGACGAGCTCTCTGGATCGACCATCACCATCACTTCGCTCGGGGCCATGGGCGGTGTGGCGACGACGCCTGTGATCAATCATCCGGAAGTGGCGATCCTCGGCGTCAACAAGATGATGATGCGGCCGGTGTGGGACGGCACCCAGTTCATCCCGCGCAAGATGATGAACCTGTCCTCCAGCTTCGACCACCGCGTCATCGACGGCTGGGAAGTCGCGGTGTTCATTCAACGGATCAAGACGCTGCTGGAAACGCCAGCGCTGATTTTTGTGGATTGAGGAGATGAACAGAGGATCGCAGGGGCGCAGGATGAGAGCAGTAGCGATCCTTCGCGCCCCCCTCTGCCCTACCGGGCATCTCCCCCTCAAGGGGGGAGATTGGCCGTCATCCCGCCTTTCGCCAATCTCCAGCTTTGCAGGACTAAGCCGAGCGCGAAAGCTGCCAATCTCCCCCCTTGAGGGGGAGATGACAGAGGGGGGCGCTGTCCCGCCGGCTCGTCGAACTAAGGTGCCATGATGAAGGAAATCTCCTGCAAGCTGCTCGTCATCGGCGCCGGTCCCGGCGGCTATGTCTGCGCCATCCGCGCCGGGCAGCTTGGCATCGACACGGTTATCGTCGAGTTCGGTAAACCGGGCGGCACCTGTCTCAATGTCGGCTGCATCCCGTCCAAGGCGCTGATCCATGCGGCCGAAGAGTTCGAAAAGGCGTCGCACTTGGCCGGCGGCAAGAGCCCGCTCGGCATTTCAATCGCAACACCATCGATTGATCTCGAAACGACCATCGCCTGGAAGGACGGCATTGTTAGCCGGCTTAACAGCGGCGTTGCCGGCCTGTTGAGGAAGGCCGGGGTCAAGACCGTGCACGGCTGGGCGAAATTCCGTGACGGCAAGACCGTCGAGGTCCAGACCGAAACCGGGATGCAGGTGGTCCGCGCCGAGACGGTGGTGATCGCCACGGGCTCGGCGTCGGTCGAATTGCCGTCGCTGCCCTTCGGTGGCCTGGTGATCTCGTCCACCGAAGCGCTGGCGCTGAGCGAAGTGCCGGAAAGGCTTGCCGTCGTCGGTGGCGGCTACATCGGGCTGGAGCTCGGCATCGCCTTCGCGAAGATGGGCGCCAGGGTGACCGTGGTCGAGGCTTTGCCGCGCGTACTGGCGCAATATGATGCCGAACTGACCCGGCCGGTCGTGAAGCGGCTCGCCGAGCTCGGTATCGAGGTGCTTGTGGGCGCCAAGGCCAAGGGGTTGTCGACCAAGGGCGATGCGCTGCTGGTCGAGACGAAGGACGGCAAGAATGCCAAGATCGTTGCCGACAGGATTCTGGTCACCGTCGGGCGCAAGCCGGTGGTCGAAGACTGGGGGCTGGAGCAGATCGATCTCGACATGGCGGGAAAATTCATCCGCATCGACGACCAGTGCCGCACCTCGATGCGCGGCATCTTTGCCGTTGGCGACGTCACCGGCGAGCCGATGCTGGCGCACCGGGCGATGGCGCAAGGCGAAATGGTCGCCGAGATCGTCGCCGGCCACAAGTGCAGCTGGGACAAACGCTGCATTCCCGCTATCTGCTTCACCGATCCGGAGCTGATCACCGCAGGCCTGTCGCCGGAGGAGGCAAAGGGGCTCGGCGGCGAAATCAAGGTCGGATTGTTCCCCTTCGCCGCCAATGGCCGGGCGATGACGAAGATGGGTGAGGAGGGCTTTGTCCGGGTCGTTGCCCGCGCCGACAACCATCTGGTGCTCGGCATCCAGGCGGTCGGCCAAGGCGTGTCGGAACTGTCGACGGCCTTCGGCCTGGCCCTGGAAATGGGCGCGCGTCTGGAGGACATTGCCGGTACCATCCACGCCCACCCGACGCAAGGGGAGGGTTTTCAGGAAGCGGCGCTGAAGGCGCTCGGGCGGGCGGTGCATATTTGAGGGCAGGGTGATCTCCCCTCTTGACGGCGAGATAGCCGGCAGGCCAGAGGGGGTCGGTTCGACTGGATTCGACCTCCCTTACGACAGTCGGAGGTTAGCGCTCTACGCGAGGCGACCCCCTCTGTCGCCTTCGCCGACATCTCCCCCCTCAAGGGGGGGAGATTACGCAGCTCAACCCGCCAGTCGGCTAACCATCTCGTGCTGCGCGTAGGCGCGGCCGAAGCGGTTGGCCAGGAAGGCGTCGAGCGCGATGTCCTCCTGCTTGATGAAGCCCTTTGCCGGCAAGGTGCCATCGGCCAGCATGTCGAGCACGGCGCAGATGGCGGAGGCAGTGGTGATCTGGATGGCGCTGCGTACCGTATCGCCGACACGCCTGGCGTAGATCTTGTTGGCGTAGGTCTCCTGCAGCAGGCGGCCATTCTTGCGGCCGCTGACGGTGACGAAGACGATGACGACGTCCTGCAGCGTCGCCGGCAGGGCGCTTTCGAAAATGTCCTTCAGCACGTCGCGGCGGTGGCGCAGGCCGAGGTCGTTGAGCAGCGCCTTCATGATCGCGGCGTGGCCGGGGTAGCGGATGGTGCGGTAGTTCAGCGTCCGCACCTTGCCTTTCAGCGTTTCGGCCAGCGTGCCCAGCCCGCCCGAGGTGTTGAATGCCTCGTAGGTGACGCCGTCGAGCGAGAATTCTTCACGCTCCTCCAGCGGCGGCACTTCGACCAGCTCGCCTTCGACGATCGCCTCACAAGGCTCGCAATATTCGTTGATGACGCCGTCGGTGCTCCAGGTCAGATTGTAGTTCAGCGCATTCGACGGGTATTGCGGCAGCGCGCCAACCCGCATGCGCACGCTTTCCAGCGTGTCGAAGCGGCTGGCGAGATCGTTGGCGACGATCGAGATGAAGCCCGGCGCCAGCCCGCATTGCGGGATGAAGGCGCTGTTGCCGGAGCGCGCCAATTCCTTGACGCGCCTGGTGCTGACGACGTCCTCTGTCAGATCGAGATAGTGCACGCCGGCGCTGGCCGCCGCTTCGGCGATGCGCGTGGTCAGATGGAAGGGCGCAGCGCTGAGCACCGCGAACTTGCCGGCCAGGGCGGCTTCGAGGGTGCCGACGGCCTCGATGTCGAGTTCCAGCGTCTCTACGCCGGCCGGCAGTTCGGCCGCGCCGAGCTGTGTGGCCGAGCGGTCGGCGAGGGTGACATGATAGTCGCCCGTGGAAGCCAGCATCTCGGCTATGGTCGAGCCGATCTTGCCGGCGCCGACGACGATGATTTCCTTCATGACCGGTCCCTCGCACCAATGTTAAATAGACGGCTAGAATCGCAGCTTGCCTGTCGAAAGGAAGAGTAGGATTGTGCAAAACGCAGTCTCTGTTTGACCAATACGCCGGCAAGGTTCGTCGAAATGCTTAGTGATGCCGACCAGGCGCTGCTTTCCCTGCTGCGCATCAATGCACGCGCCTCGACCGCCGAACTGGCGCGGCGGCTGGGCGTCTCACGGACGACGGTGCAGAGCCGGATCGAGCGGCTGGAGCAGCGCGGCATCATCACCGGCTACGGCGTCAGGCTTTCGCCGGATTACGAACAGGGACTGGTGCGGGCGCATGTCCTGCTCACCGTCACGCCCAAGCTTGCCGACAAGGTGGTGCGCAGCCTGCAGTCGCTCCCGCCGGTGCGGACGCTGCATTCGGTGAGCGGCAATTTCGACATGATCGTCATCGTCGAGGCGCCGTCGATCAGGGATCTCGACACGCTTCTCGACCAGATCGGCGCCATGGACGGGGTCGAGCGGACGTCGTCGTCGATCATCCTGTCGACGCGAATCGATCGCTGAGCGGGCTGGCGTCGCGGGTCAAGACGCTGGCGGGACAGCGCCCCCCTCTGCCCTGCCGGGCATCTCCCCCCACTTGGGGTCCCTCAAGGGGGAGATCGGCAGCTTCGCTGGCAGCGCACCTTTTGCAAGGTCGGTGGTTGGCGAAATCAGTGATGACGGCCAATCTCCCTCCTAGTGGGGGAGATGCCAAGTAGTGGGAAAGAGGGCAGGACAGAGGGGGGCGCGAAGGGTCACCGAGCGTGGTGACCAAGCTGGCGCTCCCGCAGCAAAGCGATATAGCTTCCAAAATGTTGGATGAGAACCGCGGTGGCAGGCATAAGGGCGGTCACGCAAGATTTCCAGAGGAGGCCTCCTTGCCCAAGCAGTGTTTCGGAAAATCCCATGTGCCGTTGTCGCCGGCGGTCAGGGCCGGCGATTTCGTCTATGTCTCCGGCCAGGTGCCGGTCGGCAGCGACGGGCTGGTGGTCAAGGGCGGCATCGCCGAGCAGACCGAACAGGTGCTGTCGAACATCAAGGCGGCACTGGCGCTGGCCGGCTGCACGCTGGACGACGTGGTCAAGACCACGGTCTGGCTCGAGGACGCGCGCGATTTCGGCATCTTCAACACCGTCTATGCCCGGCATTTCCCGAAAGACCCGCCGGCACGCACGACGGTGGAGTCTCGGCTCATGATCGACATCAAGATCGAGGTCGAAGCCGTCGCCTACAGGCCGGCCTGACGGAAAAGCGGAGACAGGCGCAATGCAATTCGATCTCCTGATAAAAGGCGGCCGCCTCATCGATCCGGCGTCCGGCCTCGACGCACAACGCGATCTGGCGATTGTGGACGGCCGTATCGCGGCTATCGACGCCGAAATCCCCTTCGAGCGTGCCGCCCGCGTCATCGACGCCACGGGCTCCATCGTCGCGCCGGGCCTGATCGACCTGCACAGCCATGTCTATTGGGGCGGCACCTCGCTCGGCGTCGATGCCGACCGGCTCGCCGCAAAGAGCGGCACGACCACCTTCATCGATGCCGGAAGTGCCGGCGCCGGCAATTTCCTCGGCTTTCGCCGCCACGTCATAGAGCGCTCGAAAGTCCGCATCCTGGCCTACGTCAACATTTCCTTTGCCGGCATATTCGGCTTCTCGCAGACCGTGGCGGTCGGCGAGTGCAGCGACCTCCGGCTCTGCGAACCGCGCGAAACGGTGGCGGCGGCGCGCGAGCACGCGGACGTGGTTGTCGGTGTCAAGGTCCGTTCGGGTCGCCATGCCGGTGGCACCAGCGGCATCGCGCCGGTCGATCTCGCGCTCGAAGCCGCCGACAAGGCCGGCCTGCCGCTGATGGCGCATATAGACGAGCCGCCGCCCGGCCGCTCGGAAGTGCTGCCGCGGCTGCGCAAGGGCGACATCCTCACCCACTGCTTCCGGCCGTTTCCCAACGCGCCGGTCTTCGCCTCGGGGGCGGTGCGGCCGGATATGCGGCTGGCGCGCGAGCGCGGCGTCATCTTCGACATCGGCCACGGCATGGGCTCGTTCGATTTCGAGGTGGCCAAAGCGATGCTCAGCGAGGGTCTGGCGCCGGACGTGATCAGCAGCGACGTGCATCTCTACTGCGTCGACGGGCCGGCCTTCGACATCCTGGTCTGCATGTCGAAACTGCTGGCGCTCGGCATGCCACTGGTCGAGGTGCTGCGCGCCGCAACGCAGCGGCCAGCGGAAGCGATCGCCAGGCCAGATCTCGGCAGGCTGGCGATTGGCGTGGTCGGTGACGTCGCGGTGCTGCGTCTGCGTCCAGGCCACTTCACCTTTGTCGATTCGGTCGGCGCCTCGCTGGTCGCCGAGCAAAGGCTGGTCTCGGCCGGCATCGTGGTCGGCGGCACCTGGTGGCCGAACGAGGCGGTGGACGATCTCGGCGAGACCGAACGCTTCGAAGCGCATGCGCACGACACGCATGTCGAGGTGGCGAGCCGGCATTTCGGACATAGCCACTATTGACGGCGATGTGGCTCCCCTTCTCCCCTTGTGGGAGAAGGTGTCGCCGAAGGCGACGGATGAGGGGTGCTCCAGCTTGGCACCCACGGCGATCCGTCCAACACCCCTCATCCGTCTCGGCGCTACGCGCCGATCCACCTTCTCCCACAAGGGGAGAAGGGAAAGGCAGCCCTATCGCACCGGCGCTCCATAGACTGGCGTCGGAATGCCTTCCATGCGCGCCTTGATCTGCAGCGCCACGAATTTTGAATAGAAGCGCGACAGCGCAAGATTGCCGCCGTGGAACCACAGCGCTTCCTGCGCTGTCGGCTTCCACATGTTGCGCAACTCGCCTTGCCACGGACCCGGGTCGCCTTTCACGCCCGAGCCAATCCCCCAGCACGGCCCGACCTTGTCGGCGACTTCGCGCGAAACGATCGCCGCCACTGTCTCGTTCATCGAGAGATAGCCGGTGCAGGCGATGATCGCGTCGGCCGCCAGTTCCGTGCCGTCGTCGAAGAGGATGCCTGTCGGCGTCAGCGACTTGATCCCGACGCCGCTACGGATGCCGATCTCGCCGTCGATGATCAGATCGCAGGCGCCGACGTCGATGTAGAAGCCCGAGCCGGTGCGGTAGGCCTTCATCAGGAGCCCAGTCTCGTCGTCGCCGAAATCGATGGCGAAGCCGGTGCCGCGCAAGCGGTCGTAGAAAGCCGCGTCGCGCGCCTTGATGACGTCGTAAAGCGCCCGCTGGCCTTGCGGCAGCAGCGCGAACGGCGTCGAGGCGACGATCATGTCGGCCTTCTCAGTGGTGATGCCGCGGGCCAGCGCCTTTTCCGAAAATATCTCGAAACCGATCTCCATCAGCGTGTCCGACTTGACCACCGTCGTCGGCGACCGCTGGACCATCGTCACCTCGGCGCCGCTCTCCCAGAGATCGACGCCGACGTCATGGCCGGAACTTGCCGCGCCGATGACGGCGACCTTTTTGCCGCGGAATTTCTCGCCGCTGGAATACTGGCTGGAATGCAGGATTTCGCCGTTGAAGACCTCGGCGCCCGGCAGGTCGATGCGCCTGGGCGGGCCATAAGCACCGGTCGCGAAGACGATGTGCTTCGGCTTCAGCGTGATGCGCTCGCCGGCGCGGTCGAGCTCGACCGTCCAGACCTTTTCGGTCTCGTCATAGGAGGCACTGACGCATGTCGTGGAGGTCCAGTAATTGAGCTCCATGACGCGCGTATACATCTCCAGCCAGTCGCCCATCTTGTCCTTGGGCGTGAACACCGGCCAGTTCTCGGGAAACGGGATGTAGGGCAGATGGTCGTACCAGACCGGGTCGTGCAGCACGAGCGAGCGATAGCGCTTGCGCCAGGAATCGCCGGCCTGGGCGTTCTTCTCGATGACGATGGCCGGCACGCCCAATTGCCTGAGCCGCGCCCCCAGCATGATGCCGCCCTGGCCGCCGCCGATGACCAGGCAATAGGGCTGCTGGCTAACGCCGAGGTCACGCGCCTCGCGGCGCCTTGCCTCCAGCCAGGTTTCGCGTTCCGGATCGGCCTTGTGGCGGACGCCCAGCGGCCGCGCCGGGCCTTTGCGCTCTTCAAACCCCTTGAGATCGCTCATCGCCGTGAACAGCGTCCGGCACTTGCCGTCCCTGAGGCGCATGATGCCTTGGCCCCACGCCGATGACGTCTCGAAAGAAAACCAGGCTTCGATGGTGCCTTCGTCCGAAGTCGCTTCGCCGCTGAGCTGCCATTGAGCAGGCCTTGTGGTTGCCAGCGTCGCCGCCAGCATGTCGCGGATCGCGGCCGCCCCCTCCATCGTCTTGATGTTCCAGGTGAAGGTCAAAAGATCGCGCCAGTAGCAGTCCTCGACGAACAGATTGGTTGCGGCCTCGACGTCGCCCGCTTCGAGCGCTCGCGCAAAAGAACCGAGCCAGGTGGCCGCCTGTTTCGACGGTGAGATGTCGAGCATCTATCCTCCTCGTCGACCAAGAGTGCCAGAAGCCGCGCAAAATTCGGTAGGGCCAGTACAAAATTCAGAAGGGATCGTAGCCATCTACTCCCGTTATAACGGCTCCTCGGCGGTTGCCAGGTGGGACCATGATTTCCGTGCCGTTGTCAAATCTGACCCGAACCGTGTCCTCCAAGGCTACTTCTACAAGTCGCGTTCCGACCAAAGCCCAGATTAAGCTTAAATCGCCGCTACGGTTATCCGGTTTTATCCAGACGTCAGGCCCTCCGTCGTAGGCCACCTTGAATAAAGTCCAGAGTTGGACGGTAACGCCAGCAAACTCCAAGTGCACTGAGTCGTTCTCGAGAAGCACTCTGATCAGCTCGTTTCCAACCCACGAGTCACGCATAGCGCATCTTCTAGCAACCTTTCTCCCTGCTGTCAGGCCCGCGCGCGGGCCTGATCCGAACCGCTATCCAGCCATGCAAGATCGTCCGGCGAAAGTGAGATGTCGAGCGCCTGGAGGCTGTCTTCCAATTCGTCGAGCGAGCGGGGCCCGATCAGCGGGACGGACGGGAAGGGCTGCGCCAGGACGTAGGCGAGCGCGACGTGGATCGGGCTTTTGCCCAGCCGCTTGGCGAGCTCGATGGCACGGTCGCGACGGCCGAAATTCTTGTCCGAGTACCAGACCCGGACCAACTCCTCATTGTCGCGCCGGTCGCGGCCGGCGCGGTCGGTGAAGAAGCCGCGGCCCTGGCTCGACCAGGCGAAATTCGGCATCTGCCGGGCGGTGAGCCAGGCCTTCCACGCGTCGCTGGAGGAGGTGACACAGCCTGCCCAGATCGGCTCCAGCATCTCGGCCAAGGAGAAATTGTTGGAAAGCGCGCCGGGCTTCTGCTTGCCGGTGCGCTCGGCATAGGCAATCGCCTCGTCCATGCGTTCCATCGTCCAGTTCGAGCCGCCGAACGGACCGCGGATGCGGCCGGCCTTGACCTCGCGGTCCATCGCATCGACGAATTCGTCGACCGGCACGTCCGGATTGTCGCGGTGCATGAAATAAACGTCGATATGGTCGGTCTGCAGCCGCTCGAGTGACTGGGTGAGCTGCTTGCCGATGACGTCGGGATAGCAGAGCGGCGAGTGCGCGCCCTTGCCGATGACCACGGATTGCTCGCGCACGCCGCGGTTTTTCAGCCAGTGGCCAAGCAGGGTCTCGGTATAGCCGGAACCGTAGACGAAGGCCGTGTCGAACAGATTGCCGCCGGCCTCGAAATAGGCGTCGAGCAGGATGGCGCCCGACGAAAAGGTGCGGAAATCCTCGAAGCCGAGCGCCAGGCACGAGGCCCGCCGCGGCAGGCCCGGAATGCTGCGCTTGGGGATGGCGGTCCCGCCGGAGCGCAGCTTCCGTCCGGAGATCGTGTTGACGCGCTTTGCCGGTTTCTCGATGTCGTATTCGAGCCCGATCGCGGCACGCCATTTGTCGAGCACGCGCAGATTGCCGAGACTGTCGGCCCAGCCCATGCCGGGCCAGGCGAACTCCTGCTTCCCGCCGAGAATGGCCTCGCCGGCGGCGTCGACCTCGAACGCGTAAAGCCAGCCGTCCTCCTTGACCTCGACCACCTCGGTGTAACCCGGACGGATGATGCGGATTTCGCCGGTGCCGCCTTGCTGGCCGCCGGCATACCAGAAATCCGCGACCTCGATGCGGCCTTTGCTGCCGAGAATGCGCAAGACATTGTCCTGAGCGAGCGAGATGCTGCAGGAGACTTCCGCGACGATGCCGCCCGGAAAATGCAACAGCGCCGACGCCCATTCGTCGACACCGGATTGGCCGAGATGCGCAGTACCCACCACTTTGTCCGGCTCGGCGAAGGGCTTTCCCGCCGCGGCGCCGGCAATCAGCCGCGCCATCGACACGGGATAGCCGCCGACATCGAGGATGCCGCCGCCGGCAAGATCCTTGGCGTAAAGCCGGTGCTCCGGCATGAAGCCCGGCATGGCGAAGCCGAAGCTGGATTTGATCATCTTGATCTCGCCGATCGCGCCGGCACTGATCAGCTCGACCAGCTTGGCCGTCTGCGGATGCAGCCGGTACATGAAGGCTTCGCCGAGAAAGGTGCCGGCCTTGCGCGCCGCATGGATCATCGCGTCGGCCTCGAAGGCGGTCAGGCCAAGCGGCTTTTCGCAAAGCACATGCTTTCCGGCCTCGGCTGCCTTGATCGCCCATTCGGCATGGCTCGGATGCGGCGTCGAAATATAGATCGCGTCGACATCCGGATCGCCAAGCAAAGCCTCGTAGCCGTCGAGGATGCGGGCGCCGGGGAAAGCCTCGGTGAGCCCGGCCTTGCCGGGATTGCGCGCCCCTAAGGCGACCAAGGTGCCGGTGCGCGAATGGGCGACGCCGCCGGCAAAGGCCTTGGCGATGTTGCCGGGCCCGAGAATGCCCCAGCGAATTTTTTCTGGTTTGGAAGTCATGTCAAATCTCCGTGGGGTGGCCGCGAGCAATCGCGATCGGACAAAAGAAAGATGGGTTAGCGAATGCGTGCGCCGGTGGCGTGGAAGAGAAGCGAGCGGTCGGCCTTGATCGACACCACCAGGTCGTCGCCGTTGGCGCGATGCCGCGAGGCCTCGCGCTCGATGATCAGTTCTTCGCGCCCGCCCCCGGTCCCGGAATTGGCATAGACATAGCTCACCGATCCCAAGTGCTCGGCGACGTCGGCCTTGAGGGTAAGGTCGCAATCGCCTTGGCCGGCGTCGAAGAAATGCTCCGGCCGCACGCCGAGCACGACATCGCCGCCTATCGCAGGCAAGGCATCGGAAAGCGGCTTGCGCAGTCGCACGCCGCGATGGTTGACCAGCTCCACGATCGCCGCGCTGTTGTCGGTTCCGACCACTTTCGCCGCCAGAAAATTCATCTTCGGCGAGCCGACGAAGCCGGCAACGAAGCGGTTGGCGGGGTCGTCGTAGAGATCGAGCGGCGCGCCGATCTGCTCGATATTACCGGCGTTGAGCACGACGATCCTGTCGGCCAGCGTCATCGCCTCGGTCTGGTCGTGCGTCACATAGACCATGGTAACGCCAAGCTCCTTGTGAAGGCGCGATATCTCGACGCGCATCTGCACCCGGAGCTCGGCATCGAGATTGCTGAGCGGTTCGTCGAACAGGAACACTTGCGGCTCGCGCACGATGGCGCGGCCGATGGCGACGCGCTGGCGCTGGCCGCCCGACAATTGCCGCGGCCGCCGCTTCATCAGCTCGGCGATGCGCAGGATTTCGGAAGCCCGCTTCACCCGCCGCTCGGTATCTGCCTTGGGGTTGCCGGTCATTCTCAGGCCGAAGCTCAGATTCTGCTCAACCGTCATGTGCGGATAGAGCGCGTAGGACTGGAACACCATGGCGATGCCGCGATCGGCCGCCTCGACGTCGTTCACCACCTTGCCGCCAATGGCGATCTCGCCGTCGCTGATGTCCTCGAGCCCGGCGATCATCCGGAGCAGCGTGGACTTGCCGCAGCCGGAAGGGCCGACGAAGACGACGAATTCGCCGTCATCGATATCGATATTGGCGCCGTGGACGATCTCGAAGACGCCGAAGCGCTTGATGACGTTTTTGAGTGTGACTGCCGCCAT
This sequence comes from Mesorhizobium sp. M0189, assembly GCF_040322135.1. Lineage (NCBI taxonomy): Bacteria > Pseudomonadati > Pseudomonadota > Alphaproteobacteria > Hyphomicrobiales > Phyllobacteriaceae > Mesorhizobium > Mesorhizobium sp. M0189. The sequence goes on along the minus strand of NZ_JAMYSW010000022.1, from coordinate 45,602 downwards.
GCTGATCCTTACTTGATAGCGCCGGCGGCGATGCCGGCGACGAAATGGCGCTGCAGAAGCACGAACACGACGAGCATTGGCGCCGTCAGCATCACCGCGCCCGCCATGATGCCGCCCCAGGACACCTTGGTGAGACCGATCAGCGTGCCGAGCGCCACGGGCGCGGTCATTGCGCCCGGCTTGGAATTGATCAGCAGCGGCCAGAGATAGTTGTTCCAGGAGGCAAGGAACAGGATGATGGCGAGCGCTGCCAGCATCGGCCGCGCCAGAGGCAGTGCGACGAACAGGAATATCCGCCATTCCTTGACGCCCTCGACCTTGGCGGCGTCGAACAGTTCGTGCGGCATCATCGAAAAGCTCTGCCGCATGAAGAGCACGCCCAGCGAATTGAACAGCGGCGGCACGATCAGCGCCACCCAGGTGTTGGCGAGCTTGAAGTCGCGCGCCACCATGATGAATTGCGGGATCAGCACGACCGCATAGGGCAGCGTGATGGTGCCGAAGATGATGGCGACGACCATGCCCTTGCCGAAGAAGTTGTAACGCGCCAGCGCCCAGCCGGCCATCGAGGTCAGCATCACCGACAGGAAGGTGTAGGTCACCGCCACCGAGACGGAGATGCCGATGGCACCGATGAAATTGGTGCCGCGCTGCAGATTGCTGACATTGTCGAGGAAATTGCCGTGCGGCAAAAGCTCGATGTCGGGGCTGAAGATGCCGTTGTCGGGCATCGTGGAAAAGACCACCATCATCCACAGCGGAAACAGCCAGACCAGCGCCAGCGGCGTCAGGAACAGATGCAGCGCGATGCTGCGGCCCAATCTGGCCTGGGAACGGCCGACCCGGGAATGGCTGATTGGGGAGCGCGAGGTCATTTCGGTTCCCTCGTCAGCCATATCTGCACCAGCGAAATGGCAATCGCCAGTCCGGCCATGGTGTAGGCGATGGCCGAAGCGTAGCCGAAATTGAGCGACCGGAAGCCCTGGCGATAAAGCAGCAGCCCGAGCGTTTCGGTGCCGCCGCCCGGCCCGCCGCGCTCGGTGATTAGGAAGGGCTCGGTGAACAGCTGCATGGTGCCGATGATCGACAGCACGGCGCAGAACACGATGATCGGCTTGAGCAGCGGCAGCGTGATGTAGAAGAACTGTTTGACCTTGCTGACCCGGTCCAGGGTCGCCGCCTCGTAAACATCCTCGGGGATGGACTGCAGGCCGGCGAGCAGGATGATGGCGTTGTAGCCGGCCCAGCGCCACGTCACCGCCATCATGATGACCGCCATCGCCGGGGTGACGTTGGTAAACCAGTCGACGTTGGGCAGGCCGATGCTGTTCAGCAATTTGTTGATGATGCCGTAGTCCAGATTGAACATCAGCCGGAAAACCGCCGAATAGGCGACCTCGCCGACCACGACCGGCGCGAAGAAGGCAAAGCGGAACAGGCCACGCGCCTTGAGCAGCGGCGAGTTCAAAAGCACCGCCATCACAATCGCTAGCGAAATCATCACCGGCACCTGGATGACAAGGATCAGCAATGTGTTCTTCAAGGCATTGAAGAAGGCCGGATCGCCGATCAGCCGGCCCCAGTTGAAGGTCGGCGCGAACCGCCACGGCACGGTGCGCGTCGCCTGGAACGAGATCAGGAAGGAATCGATGATCGGCCACAGCCAGAAGATCGAGAAGATCAGCAGATAGGGCGCAAGGAAGCGATACGCCGTGGCGTTCTGGTAGCGCATCGTTCTCCTCCTTTCTGCTTTCGCCTGCTGGGGCGCGCGGTGTTGATGTTTCAGGTGATGCGGCGCCGCAAACGGCGGCTTGTTCGAAGGCCGGTGCCGCCCCTCATCCGCCTGCCGGCACCTTCTCCCCGTAAGTGACGGGGAGAAGGGGCTGGGCCGCAACGCTGGTGACCCCCTCTCCCCGTTCTTCACGGGGAGAGGGTAAGGGTGAGGGGCAGCGCAAGCGCCCGGTAACTGACTCTGGGATCATTCCGTGTCAGATCACGACTTGACCGGCAGGCCGGTCGCCGCGGCGATCTGGCTTGCGGCATCGTCGAGCGCTGCCTTGGCGTCGGGATAGCCCCCGGCCAGATATTTGGTCTGCACCGCGCGGATGATGATTTCGGCGTCGCTCTGGAACGGCGTACCGCGGCTGGGGACGACCTTGGGCAGGGTGCCGAGGATGTCCTTCCACACGGCTTGGCCACCCCAATAGGGCAGGCCCTCGGAGACATAAGGGTCGTTGAGCGCCGAAATCAGCGACGGCACCAGGCCGAAGCCTTTCAGCATGGTGATCTGGCCCTCATTCGTCCCTAGCGTGTATTTCAGATAGGCGTAGGCGGCTTCCTTGTTCTTCGACACCGAGGTGATGGCGAGCGAGGAGCCGCCGAGATTGGCGGCGCGCGGACCGTCGGCGGTCAGGCTCGGCATCAAATAGACGCCCCATTTGCCTGTCCCATCGGGCGATTCGGTGCGCACAGTGCCTTCATACCAGCCGCCATACATCTGCGTGGCGACCTTGCCGGCGGTGTTGTTGGTGATCTTGGTGCTCCAGTCGGCAGAGGAAATGATGCCGGCGTCCTTCATCTCCTTGATCTTGGTCATGGCATCGACGCATTTGGGCTGGTTGACCGTGATCGATTGACCATCGGCGGAGAAGTAGGCGCAGCCCTGCTCGTTGGAGATCATGCGGAAGAATTCGGAATCGCCGTTGAAATCGGCGTTGGTCATCGTGACGCCGGGATTGGCGGCCTGGATCTTCTTGGCGGCAGCGATGAAATCGTCCCAGGTCTTGATCGAGGACGGATCGACGCCGGCCTTCTCGTAGAAGTCGCGTCGGTAGAACATCGCCACCGGCCCCGAATCCCACGGCATCGCATAGGCCTTGTCGTCCACCTCGAGCTCGGTGCGCTTGAAGTCGGGGAATTTTGCCTGGTCTTCCGCGGTGTAGCCGAGCGTGTGCAGGTCGACGAAGCAATCCGGGAACTGGCTCCAGTAGTTTTCCGCTTCGCCGTTCTCGATCGTCACGATGTCCGGCAGGCCCTCGCCACCGGCGGCACAGCCGGCGATCGACTTGTCGTAGGTCGGCTGGTTGCCGAGGTCCTCGACCGTGACCTTGATGTCGGGAAACTGCTTGTTGAAGCCCGCTATGGTGGCCTTCAGCGACGAAGCGGCGATATTCCAGCTCCAGATCGTGATTTCACCGGACTGCGCAAAGGCCGGGCTGGAGCCCAAGGCAAGCGCGAGCGCGGCGCAGGTCAATTTTATGCGCATTGAAATCCTCCCATTTCAGTTGCTCTCTGTTTGCGAGCGTGGCTAGACTAGGCCTCGGGAAAGCCTTGTCCGCGACAAAGGGAATAAGAAATGAGCGGAAAGTAAGATGCCGGAAAGGCCGTTTTACCAGCCTGGCGCCAGCAGCGTAGAGGGCCTGCCGCTGCTGCTGCAGATGTTCCACACCCAGCCCCTGGTGATGCTCAAGCCGCATTGGCATGCCCAGGTCGAGGTGAATTTCATCGTGCGCGGGGCCGTGCATTACCGCATGGACGGGCACGAGCTTTCGCTCTCTGCTGGCGACATGTGTCTGTTCTGGGGTGGCCTGCCGCACCAGATGGACGAAGCCTCCGACGATGCCATCTATGCCGGCGCGCATCTGCCGCTGGTGCATTTCTTCCGGCTGCATTTGCCGATCGAGGTCCGCAACAGGCTGATGACCGGCGCGACGCTGGTGACTGACGCCACCGACCGGTCGGACGACCACAATTTCGAGCGCTGGAACCGCTATGCCCGCTCCGGCGACCCGGTGAAGGCCGAGCATGCGGTCAACGAGCTTTTGCTGCGGCTGGAGCGGGTGCGCTTCGAGCCTTACCGGCTCGTGCCCGAAACTCCGGTCGAACAGGAGATAGGCAGTCCCTTCGATCAGCAATCGCTGCGCAATGTCGGGCGCATGTGCGACTTCATCGCCGAGAATTTCCTCTACGAGATCGATTGCGTCGACATTGCCGCGGCGGCCGACATCCATCCCAAATACGCCATGAGCATCTTCAAGAAATCGACCGGCATGACGCTCAACGAATATGTGAATTTGCTGCGCCTCAGCTACGCGCAGGCGCTGCTGATGCATCAGGATGCCAATGTACTGCGCGTCGCCATGGAATCGGGTTTCGGCTCGCTCAGCGCCTTCAACAAGTCGTTCCGCAAGCTTTCCGGCATGTCGCCGTCGGATTTCCGCAGGGGCGTGGCCGGCGCCAGATAAGGGGCCGGCTGGATTCAGCCTACAGTCTCCAGGCGCCTCGGCAAGCGGTTCATCGGCAGCGGCCCGTTCGCGGTGATCAGGAACTGGTCTTCGAGATTGAAGCTGGCGAGACCGTCGATGTAGAGCGGGATCTCGAATGCCAGCACCATGCCGGCTTCGATCACGACATCGCTGTCGGCCGAGATGAACGGCCATTGCTCGGAAAACACGGAATGGCCGACGCTGTGGCCGAAATGGCCGCGGCGATAGGAACGCAGGCCCTGGCGCGCCAGGCTTTCGCTGGCGGCGCGATGAACGGCGGCGAACGGCTTTCCGGGCATGAGCGCGGCAAGCCCATCGGCGAAGGCGCGTTCGGCTATCGCATGCAATTCGGCCTGTTCGGGCGACGGCGGCCCGAAGGTGAAATTCCGCGACATGTCCGAAGCATAGCCGTTCACGCTGCAGACCATGTCGGCCTTCAGCGGATCGCCGGCGGCGGCGACCGCATCAGCGCTTTTTGGGCGAGCGCCCAGCGTGACGTATTCGGCCGTCGCGATTTGTTGCGATAACCCGGCGGCTGCATCGGCGATGCCTTGCCGGTAGAGCGCGACCAGATCCGACTGACGCATGCCGACCGCTGCATGCTGCTGCAGCCGCGACAGGCCGGCTTCCGACAGGACGATGCCCTGCTGCAGAAGGTCGATCTCGCTTTGCGATTTGATTGCCCGCAGCCTGTCGAGGATCGGCGAGCCGTTGACCAGGGCCGTGCCGGGCAACATCGCCTGCATCGCGGACAAATCGCTGGCCGAGACAAAATCCAGCTCGATGCCGAGCGTTGCACGCTCCAGCCCGAATTCGGCGAGCATCGTCTTCAGCTCGCGGACAGAGCGGGCAAGCTCAAAGGTCGCTGGACGTGCAAAACCGGGGGCGCGGCCAACCAGGCCGGCCTCGATGCGCTGCGCAACGGGCCGGCCGGCCGTCGCCGGCTCAAGCGACGCGGATTCGATCCAGATCGGATGCGTGCGCACCACGGCATCCGCCACCGCTGCCCGGAGCTGGGCAGCCTGGAAATCGGCAACCACTACGCCGATCGGCAGGTCGTCTCGTCTCGGGATGACCACGAAACCGGCGCCGGCCCGGCGGAACAGGCCGGCCGGGCCGATCCAGGCGCCGGTGGCATATTGGAATGCCTCAGGCTCGCAAAGCACCAATGCCTCGATATTGGCACGCTGCATCAGGTCTGTTGCGCGTTCTCGGTCGACAAAGCCGGTCACGGGATCTCCTCGCATGCAATCGAATCCGACGCCGATGCGGCGGCGTTTGGCCTCAGCGTAGCTTCAGTGCCGCTGTGGAGCAGCTTTTTTCTGGAAGCGCTGTTGACCTGCCGACCCTAAAAGCGCGTTGCGTTCGACCGGCCTCATGCGACGCGCTTCAGGTTCTTGTTTCATGCATGTCGGTGTCGCAAAACCGCTGCACAGTTTTGCGCGACATGCATCAAAGGCCTTGAGAGTTCGAACGCCAGGCGGGGAAACGAAAAAAAGCCGCGGCGAACCACGGCTTTCAACGCGACAAGTTGTCAGTTTCGAATGCTTACTCGGTTTCGTCAGAGGTGTCGTCGGCAGTGTTTGCCGCGTCTTTCGCGGCCTTCCTATCCAGCGCTGCCTGCAAGGCCAGGGTGGCCTGCGGTGAGGCCGGTGTCGTGGCAACGACCGCCATTGCATGAGCAACTCCGGTCGTCGACTTGTCCTTGGCCGCGGCCGAGGTGGCGGCTCCGTGTCCCTGCGAGCCGGCCCCAGCCGAGTTTCCGCCGTTGCCGTGGCTGCCGCCATTGCCGTTCCCGCCGCCATTGCCGCCGGGGGCAGCGAGGACCGGAGACGCGACAAGGGTGAGAGCGGCCGCCGCTGCGAATAGATAGGTGCGCGTTTTCATAATTCCTCCTTCGAGTGGCCCTCCCGCCAGGATGGGTTCCAGTGAGAAACGTGAGGACTTTCCAAAGTGGAGCCCGCTGTCCAACAAGTTCCGTTCAAATAGAGCATTCTGCAAGACGGACCTTGGTCCGAGGACGACACGCAAAAGTCCTGAATTCTATCTGCAGCGTACTTGGCGCGACCGCAGCGCCTGCTGGCAAGTGCGTCCTGTGCCGCCCAAATGCGAAAAAGCCGCGGCGGACCGCGGCTTTTCGATGCTTGATTTCCCTGGAGAGAAACTGGAGCGGGTGAAGCGATTCGAACGCTCGACCCCAACCTTGGCAAGGTTGTGCTCTACCCCTGAGCTACACCCGCTCGCGCGGCTTTCGGGCCGCAAGCCGCGCCTATATGGCTGAAGAGCGCGGCGATTGCAACAGGGAATTCGCAGGCTTTTTGCTTCGCCGGCAATGCGGACAAGCCGTCCCGCGACACGTCGCAAGGCAATCACCCCTGCATTGCGCGACGGGCTTGTCTTGGCCGCATCATTGGCCGTAAACGGCGTAGGCCGAACAAGCCGTTGAAAGCGGGCCATCAGAAGAAAGACCGATGCCGAAGACCGAAGCCGACCTTTTCGCCTTTCTTGCCGGACTCGGGATCGAGGTATCGACACAGCGGCATCCGCCGCTGTTCACTGTCGCCGATTCGCAGGTGCTGCGCGGCGAGATTGCCGGCGGCCACACCAAGAACCTGTTCCTCAAGGACAAGAAAGATAATTTCTTCCTGGTCAGCGTCGGCGAGGAGGCGGTGGTCGATCTAAAGCAGATACATCATCTGATCGGCGCCGCGGGCCGCGTGTCTTTCGGCCGGCCGGAGATGCTGATGGAGCTTCTCGGCGTCGTCCCGGGCGCGGTCACCGTTTTCGGGCTGATCAACGACACGGAGCGAAGGGTCAAGGTCGTTCTCGACGAGGAGCCGATGAGCCATGCTGTGGTCAACGCCCACCCGCTGACCAATGAGGCGACGACTTCCATCGCCGCCACGGACCTGGTCAAATTCGTCGAGGCAACCGGACATGATGCTGTTATCTTGAAAGTCTCGGCATGATCGCCACATGGGTGACTGAAACCGGGTTCTGAAGAAGGATGTTGCGCCTGTCCCTTGGCCGGCGGCGCGACCGAAAGGGCGACGAGATGAGCGATAGCAACCCCTTTGGCCGCCCATTTGGCAGCAATGGCGGTCAGTATGCCACCACCGTGCAGTATGGCGGCACCGATGCCGCGCGTGAGAAGGTCGCACTTGCGGAGGTGCCGGCCGACGTCATCAAGGACACCACGACCGCTGGATTTGCCGCCGACGTCATCCAGGAATCGCGCCGCCAGCCGGTGCTGGTCGATTTCTGGGCGCCATGGTGCGGCCCCTGCAAGCAATTGACCCCGCTGCTGGAAAAGGCGGTGAAAGCCGCCGGCGGCAAGGTCAAGCTGGTCAAGATGAACATCGACGACCATCCATCGATCGCCGGCCAGCTCGGCATCCAGTCGATACCGGCGGTCATTGCCTTCAAGGACGGCCAGCCGGTCGACGGCTTCATGGGCGCCATTCCCGAGAGCCAGATCACGCAATTCATCCAGAAGGTCGGCGGCAAGGATGGTGGCGCACCGCAAGTGGCCGAGGCGCTGGCCGCGGCCGCCGAGGCGCGCGAGGCCGGTGACGTGCAGACCGCGGCCGACATCTACGACGCTATCCTGGAACAGGCGCCGGAGACGATCGAGGCGATCGCCGGCTTGGGCGATCTGCTGTTCGAGGCCGGCGATACCGAAGGTGCCGATGCGATGCTGGCGCGGGCGCCGGAGGCAAAGAAGGATGCGCCGCAGCTCGCCGCGCTGCGCGCCAAGATGGCGCTCGCCGCGCAAGCAGCAGTGCTCGGCAATCCGGCGGAACTGGAACGGCGGCTGGCCGAAAATCCCGGGGATCACCAGGCGCGGTTCGAGCTTGCGATGATCCAGAACGCCAAGGGTGATCGCATGGCGGCGGCCGACAATCTGCTGGCGATCATCAAGGCCGACCGCTCGTGGAACGACGATGGCGCCAGAACCCAGTTGCTGCAGCTCTTCGAGGCATGGGGCATGACCGACGAGGCAACGCTGTCGGCACGGCGCAAACTGTCGTCGCTGCTGTTTTCCTGAGCCGGCGCAGACTGTTTTGTCCGGCGGGCTTGCGGTCGGCGGCGGCTGCGCCAGATTAGGTTTTCGGACGGCATTCGATTTCGGGTTTCCGGTGTCGCGCCTTGTGCCGGCCGGGAGGAGACGGGTTTGGTGCGCTTCCTGACGAAGCGATCGGAGGATTGAGGTGCAGGCGGGAAACGCGCATTACCGACTCGCTGCGGACTTACCGTCGACCATGCCGATCTTTCCGCTTGAGGGCGCATTGCTGCTGCCGGGAGGCCGCATGCCGCTCAACATCTTCGAGCCGCGCTATCTGCAGATGGTCGATGAGGCGATCGCCGGGGCGCGGCTGATCGGCATGATCCAGCCCAGCCTCGACGGTGCGCTGCGTCCCGACGGCGAGCCGGAACTCTGCAATGTCGGCTGTGCCGGGCGCATCATCGCGCTGTCCGAGAGCGGCGACGGTCGTTATCTGATTTCGCTGCAGGGCGTGTGCCGGTTCCGCATTGTCCAGGAACTCACCGTCAGGACGCCGTTTCGCCAGTGCCGGTTGGCACCCTTTCTCACCGATCTCGACGACGACCAGGCGGAAGCCGAGATCGACCGGCCGGCGCTGCTCAAAGCGTTTCGCGCCTATCTGCAGGCCAACGATCTGGAGGCCGACTGGGAAAGCGTCAGCCGCGCCGAAAACGCCATGCTGGTCAACGCGCTGTCGATGATGGCGCCCTACGGGCCGGCCGAGAAACAGGCGCTGCTCGAAGCGGCCGATCTAAAGACACGCGCCGAAACGCTGATCGCCATCACCGAAATGGCGCTGGCGCGCGACAATGAGGATTTCGGTTCGAGTTTGCAGTAGGCTCTTGCCTTCTCCCCTTGTGGGAGAAGGTGGATCGGCGCGTAGCGCCGAGACGGTTGAGGGGTGCTGGACGGAGTGCCGTCGGTGCCAAGCTGGAACACCCCTCATCCGACCGAGATTCGCTCGGCCACCTTCTCCTACAAGGGGAGAAGGGAAGTCCGCGCGCGAAACCCCGAAGCGGTTGCCTTGTGGAAGGACGGATCGAATGGCGGATGGACGTGACGGGAACAGGACTGTCGATCCCAAGCTGCTGGAACTGCTGGCCTGCCCGCTGACCAAGGGGCCGCTTGCCTGGGATCCGGAGCGCGGCGAGCTTGTCTCGCGGGTGGCAAAGCTTGCCTATCCGGTGCGGGACGGCATTCCTATCATGCTGCCATCGGAGGCGCGGGTCATCGCCATAGACGATGCCATGCCACCGCCGCGCCTGGGTGGCTCGGAATAAGGGCCGCTCCGCAGCGATCCTTCGCGCCCCCCTTGTCCTGCCGTCATCAAATTCCGCACCGCAGCAACGCTCTGACGAAGACAGGGGGCCTATTGAAAATTGCGTCCCTTGGGCATGACCTTCTCCGCCTTTCCCAATAATTCCGTTTGCGCGATGCTGCCCGGCCGAGCCTCGTCTGTACGGCTCGAAGGCTCAGGTCCTGCCTCTTCCAGCAGCACCGACAGCCACGGCGTCAGATCCTCGACCTTCTCGGCGACGATATGGATGACGTCCGATTCCGATTGCAGCTTGCCGGTCACGCGGATGAGACGTGCGCCCATGACGATGGGGCGGAAGCGGTCGAAAGTCCTTTCCCAGAAAATGATGTTGGCGACCGCATTCTCGTCTTCCAGCGTCAGGAAAATCGCCTTGCCATTGCCCGGCCGCTGCCGCACCAGCACGAGGCCGGCGACCGAAACGCGCCGGCCGTCCCGCACCTGGCCGAGCCGCGCATTGGGCGTGACGCCGGACCGATCCAGCCTTTGACGCAGGAAGGCGACCGGGTGCGCCTTCAGCGACAGGCCGAGCGAGCGGTAGTCGTGGACGACGTGCTCGCCGAGCGGCATTGTCGGGAGCCGGGTTTCAGGCTCGAGATCGCGCAAGCGGATCGCCGGCTGATCGAACAGCGGCAGCTTTTCGGCGGCACTCTTGCCGTCGAGCGCGCGGACCGCCCATAGAGCGTTGCGGCGGTTCAATCCAAGCGAGCGGAAGGCGTCGGCCTGCGCCAGCTTTTCGATCTCGTCGACGTTGAGGCCCGAGCGCAGCCAGACATCGCGCACGGATGTGTAGCCGTCGCCGCGCCTCACCACAAATGCTTCCATGCGCTCCTTCGACAGGCCTTTGACCTGGCGAAAGCCAAGCCGGACGGCATGGCTGGTCCGGATGACACCGCGCATTTGAACATGGCGGTCGAGAATGCGGGCCGGATCGAAAGGCGATTGCTCCAAGGCGCAATCCCAGCCGGAAAAGTTGACGTCGACCTCTCGGATCTCGACGCCATGATCATGCGCGTCGCGGACAAGCTGAGCCGGCTGGTAAAAACCCATCGGCTGGGAATTCAGAATCGCGGCGCAGAACACGTCGGGATAGAAGGTCTTGAACCAGCAGGAGGCATAGACCAGCAGGGCGAAGGAGGCGGCATGGCTTTCGGGAAAGCCGTATTCGCCAAAGCCCTCGATCTGCTTGAAGCAACGCTCGGCGAAGTCTTTTTCGTAGCCCTTGGCAACCATGCCGTCGACCATCCTCTTGCGGTAATTGCCGATCGTGCCGGTGCGCTTGAAGGTGGCCATGGCGCGGCGCAATTCATCGGCCTCGCCCGGCCTGAAGCCGCCGGCAACGATGGCAATCTTCATTGCCTGTTCCTGGAACAGCGGCACGCCCAGCGTCCTGCCGAGTATTTTTTCCAGTTCCGGCTTCGGGTATTCGGGCTTTTCCTTGCCTTGCCGGCGGCGCAGATAAGGGTGGACCATGTCACCCTGGATCGGGCCGGGCCGCACGATTGCCACCTCGATGACGAGATCGTAGAAGTTTTTCGGCCGCAGCCGCGGCAGCATCGACATCTGCGCGCGCGATTCGATCTGGAAGACGCCGATCGTGTCGGCGCGGCAGATCATGTCGTAGACATGTTTGTCCTCGGCCGGGAGAGTGGCCAACACATAGGGTTGGCCATATGCGTCCCGCGCCTCGGGATAATGATCCTGGAGCAGGGTGAAGGCGCGCTGCAGGCAGGTCAGCATGCCGAGCGCCAGCACGTCCACTTTAAGGATTTTCACCGCGTCGAGGTCGTCCTTGTCCCACTCGACCATCTTGCGCTCGTCCATCGCCGTCTTGACGATGGGTACGATCTCGTCGAGCCGGTCCCTTGTGATGACGAAACCGCCGACATGCTGCGACAAATGGCGGGGAAAGCCCATGATCTCGTTGGCGCATTCGATCACATGCCTTGTCGAGGGATCGGTCTGATCGAGGCCGCCGGCTTTTGTCTCCTTTTCGCCGAGCTCCGAGGTCGACCAGCCCCAGATCGAACTGGACAGCGCGCTCCGGACGTCGTCCGACAGGCCCATCGCCTTGGCCACTTCGCGCACCGCAGAGCGGCCGCGGTAGCTGACGACAGCGGCGGCCAGCGCGGTGCGCTTGGTGCTGTATTTGGAATAGATGTACTGGATGACCTCCTCGCGCTTTTCATGCTCGAAATCGACATCGATGTCGGGCGGCTCGTTTCTTTCTTCGGAAATGAAGCGCTCGAAAAGCGTGTCGATCTTGTCCGGGCCAACTTCGGTGATGCCGATGCAGAAGCAGACGATCGAGTTGGCGGCGGAGCCGCGCCCCTGGCAGAGAATGTTCTGGCTGCGGGCGAATTTGACGATGTCGTAGACAGTCAGGAAATAGCGCGCGTAGTTCAGGCGCTCGATCAGAGCGAGCTCCTCCTCGATGCGCTGCGTCACAAAAGCGGGCACGCCCGAGGGGTAGCGGATGGCGGCCCCCTCCTTGGCCAGCCTTTCCAGCTCGGCCTGTGGCCCGAGGCCCGATTCCGTCGGCTCGTCGGGGTAGTTGTATTGCAGGTCACTGAGCGAGAAGCTCAGCTCGCCGGCAAAACGCAGCGTTTCCGCCAGCGCTTGCGGATGCCTGCGGAAAAGCCGTGCCATCTCCAGCGGTAGCTTTAAATGACGCTCGGCATTGGCCGCCAGTTCCAGCCCCACCTCGGCGACGGGCACATTGAGGCGGATCGCCGTCAGCACGTCCTGCAGCGGGCGCCGTTCCGACGTATGGTAGAGCACATCGTTGGTCGCCATCAGCGGGATGCCGGCCAGTTCGGCCATCGCGGCCGCCTGCTCGATACGGAAGCGGTCGCTGCCGCGGTAATCCGGCGAAACCGCAAACCGCAGGCTTTCGCCGAAGCGATCCGTGAGCCGGCTAAGCACAGCAAGGCTATCGGCCGCGCCCGTCGACACATCCGGCAGGATGGCCAGCGACAAGAGATCGCCCCATTCGAGAAGATCGCTTTGTTTGAGAAGCGTTGCTCCCTTTTCGTTTTCGTCGCGCAAATTGGCCTGCGTCAGCATGCGGCAGAGATGGCCCCAGCCCTTGCGGTTCTGCGGGTAAGCGAGAATGTCCGGCGTGCCGTCGCAAAATACCAGGCGGCAGCCGGGATGATAGGAAACACCCTCCACCTTGGCCTGCTGCCAGGCGCGCACGACGCCCGCCACCGTATTGCGGTCGGCGAGCCCGATCGCTGAAAACCCCATGAATTTCGCCGCGACCACCAGCTCCTCCGGTTTCGAGGCGCCGCGCAGGAACGAGAAGTTCGACTGGATGCCGAATTCGGCATAGGGAACGGCTGTCAGCGCATTCATGCGAAGACTCCATGCATGAACCAGCGCGGAGCGGGCTGCGAGGCGCCGTAGAGGCCTTGGCGGTAAAGCCAGTAACGGCGGCCGTCGGCATCCTCGATGCGGAAATAGTCCCGGGTCGGCGCATCTTCCCGTCCCGCCGCCTCTCGCCACCATTCAGGCGCAATGCGCTCCGGCCCTTCGGCGCGCGCGACCCGGTAGAGCGCGCGCCGCCAGCGGAAGTTCAAAGGTGGGCCTTCCGGCATTTCGGTGGCCGGCACCTCGATCGGCTCGGGCGAACGGAAAAGCCGGATCGGCCGTTCCGGCTGGAAGACGGTCGTGGGAGCATCCTTCACCTTGTCCGGCTGCTTCGGCGGCGAGCTTCTCTGCGGCGCTTCGGCGAAGGGAATGGCGGCGACGGCGCGCTCCGGCAGATGGCTCTCGACGGCGACCGGCTTCAAGACCGCGCCTTCGCCGAGCCGGGCGCGGATGCGGTCGGCAAAAAGCGCGATGTCGGCGCCCCCGTCGTTCGTCTCGCCGGCAAGGTCTGCCTGCTGCATGTCGAAGGCGGCGGCGGTCAGCACCGAGAGGCGCACGAGATCGAAACCATAGCCGGCGTCGATATCCTGTTCGAGCGCGGCAAGCCTTTCGTGAAACAATTTCTGGATCAGCAGCGGCTCGCGCAAAGGTCGCGAGGTGCCGACGGCGATGCGGCTGACGCCGCCATCGACGCGAAAGAGCAGCAGCGCCAGCCGCCTTGCGCCCTCGCCGCGACGCTCGAGGTCCTTCTTCAATGTGGCCGCCAGCATGCCTGTCAGCTGCTCGATGTCCTCGGTCAGCATGATCGGCTCGGCGAGGTGGCGTTCGACCGAAAGCGGCGCGACCGGCAGGCGCGGCGACACGGCTTCGTCGAGGCGGCCGAGCGCCTGGTCGAGGCGCAATAGCAGCGATGCGCCGAAGCGGCGGGCCAGCGGCGCGCGCGGTGCCGCCATGACGGCGCCCGCCGTGCGCAGGCCGACGCTTTCGAGGCTGGCGCGGACCTCTGGATCGATGCGCAGTGCCGCCAACGGCAAGGGCGCGAGAAGCGCTTCCTCCTCACCATCGGGAACGATGCGGTCGCCGGCAAACCGCGCCGCCGCCCAGGCCGAGCCCGGCGTGGCGGCAAGCCCGGCGCGGACATCGAAGCCCTGATGGAAAAAACGCGACAGGATGTCGTCCAGCATCGAGCGTTCGCCGCCGAAAAGATGGGTGCAGCCGGTGACGTCGAGATAGAGGCCATCGGCCCCGTCGAGCGCCACCAGCGGGGTATAGCGGTCGCACCAGTCGGCGAGGCCTTCGAGCAGGCGCCGGTCGGCTTCCGGATCGGCCTCCACGATGTCGATCGAGGGATGCATGGCGCGTGCATCGGCTATGCCCATGCCGCGTTTCAGGTTAAGCGCTTCGGCCCGCTCGTCGAGGGCGGCGATGCGCTGGGCGTTCCGGTCGCGGTGACTGATCACCAGCGGCAGGTGATCCGACGGCCGGGAACGCCAGGACCGCCCCAGGCGCTGCCGCAGGATCCTCTCGGCGGCGAGATGTGGAAACCACAGGGACAGGATTCTTTGCCCATTCCTCGCCCCGTCTTTCTTCGAATATGCGTTCATCGGGGTTCCACTCCAGTGTGAATTTTCCGGGCAAGGCAGTGCGGCTCTTGCCGATGGTGATGGTGAAGGCGGGCCGGCCGATCGAGCCGGCGAGCGGCCCGGCGATCGTCTCGCGCGCTGCCGCCGGTGCCGCTGACAGGATGAGGCGGACGGGCGCTGCCGTCGGCTCGGGCTCGCCGGCCTGGCGCAGCAGGAAAAGCGGCCGGCCGGCACTCTGCGCCCGGGCGTGCAGCCGCCGCGTCGCGGTGAGATCCAGCCGCTGCGGGTTGCCACGGATTTCGAGGATGACTGCGGCCAGCGCCGTCATCCTGGCGGCCTCCTCGGCGACCCACAGCGCATCGAGCAGCCTTGGCGCCTCGGAAAACAGCAATTGCTCCGGCTCGATGCCGAAGAAGGCGTGAAGCCCCCCGGCATAGGGAAAGCCGGCCTCGCGGAAAACCTCGGATGTGCCGATCCACAGCACCGGCAGTCGCGGCCCCTGGCTGAGGATCAGGCTGATGAGCGACAGGACAAAACCGGCGACTGCTCCGGCATCGCGGGTCGCGGCGCCATGAAACTCGCTCAGCGCCGCCTTCGGCAGGCCGCCGCTCAGCGCAGCATCGAGGCGCTCGGCACCGGTGCGCAAAAACGCATCGGGCGGCGCCACGGCGAGGCCGCGACGGACAATCGTCAGATTCCGAGCGGGTGTCGGATTCCGAGAGGATGCCAGACTCTGGCGAGGCACATCCGCGTCAAACGACGAACCGGCCGGCGCTTCCAGGCGCTCGGACAAGGTCCCTTCGATCTTCGCGATCTGGCGGCGCAGGGCAAAAACAGTCTCCCGCGCCACGGCGCTTGTCGCCATGACGGTCAGCTTCCACTCACAATTGTTCCTGTTATGTTCCTATAGATTCCAGAGGGCGGCCAAAGAGTCAAGCGGAGTCATGGGGAATTTATTCCTGCCTTGATGGCATGGTCCGGGCGCTCCAGCCCGACCATTTGCCGAGTCCGGCCCGAAAGCCTATATGCCGGGATCAAAGGACAAAGCATGGCTCGCATCTACCAAACACGCATCTGGCACGACCAGCTTTCGCCAACGATGGAGGAAATCGAGCTCCTGGCGCTGGAGGCCTATGCCCATCTGCCGGAGGAGTTTCGCAAGCTGACCGGCGAGATCGTCATTCAGATCGCCGAATTCCCGACCGACGAGATCATGGACGACCTTTCGCTGGAAACGCCCTTCGACCTGCTCGGCCTGTTCGAGGGGCGCGGTATCGCCGAGCGCTGGAATCCGCAGACCGGCGAAGGCCCGAACCGGATCACGCTCTACCGCCGCGCCATCCTCGACTACTGGGCCGAGAACGAGGAGACGCTGGGCGACATCGTCACCCATGTGCTGATCCATGAGATCGGTCACCATTTCGGCCTGTCGGACGATGATATGGAGAAGATCGAAGAGGCAGCGGAGTGACGTCGTTTTGACTGGAGAGCGCAGCGTTCCTTCGCGCCAGCGTCCAGAAGTGTCCCGCATTCGCGGGCACCCGAAGCGATGTCAGCGCTACCAGTCGCTGAGCTTGGTGTCGGGGCCGTATTCCTGGCCTTCGATGTCCTTCACCACCGCCTGGCCGCAGCGCATGGTCTTGGCATTCTTGTCATAGGCATAGGTCGGCGAGCCGAACAGGTGCCAGCCCTTGTTGAGCGCCGCCGTCACCTTGTGGCAGAAGCTGGCGTCGTCCGGGCCGGACAAAAAGCGGTAGAGTTTCATTTTCAATCCGTCGTGAGTTGCAATCATGCGCGAACAGCGGCGGCCTTCGCCAGCAGTTTTTCGGCCTGCGCCAGATGCAGCCGCTCGACCATCTTTCCGTTCAGCGCAATCACCGCCTTGCCGGTATTTTCGGCAAGCGCGAAGGCATCCTTGATCGCGCCCGCCTCGGCTATCGCTTCAGGCGACGGCGCAAAGGCCCGGTTTGCGGCCTCGATCTGGGCCGGATGGATCAGCGATTTGCCGTCGAAGCCCATGGCGGCCGCTTCCGTGCACTCGCGCGCAAACCCGTCCATATCGCTAAACTCATTGAAGACGCCGTCGAGCAGGTCGAGGCTGCCGGCGCGCGCGGCGAGCACCATCTGCATCAGCCACGGCACGAGATAGCGCCGGTCGGGCGTGGTGAGAATTCCGGTGTCCTTGACCAGATCATTCGTTCCGGCAACGAAACAAACCAGTCGAGAGGCTGGGTCGCGGCCAAGCTCGGCGATCGGGCCGATGTTGAGCAGCGCCTTGGGTGTCTCCATCATCGCCCATAGCTTGACCTCGTCCGGCGCAAAATTGTCGTCGAGAACGTCACCGGCCTCGAGAATGTCGCGCGGCGTGTCGACCTTGGGCAGCAGGATGGCGTCGGGAGCGCATTTTGCCGCAGCCAGCAGATCGTCGGCGCCCCATTCGCCCGACAGCGCATTGATGCGCACAACCATCTCGCAGCGCCGGTTGGAACGGCCGGCGAAAATCCGCGCCAGTTTTTCGCGCGCGGAAAGCTTGTCGGTCGGGGCGACGGCGTCCTCGAGATCGATGACGACGGCATCGCAGGCCAGCGACCGGATCTTGGCCAATGCCTTGTCGTTCGAAGCCGGGACGTAAAGCACCGAGCGGCGCGGGCGGGAGGGTTCGGCAGTCATGTCCGATCTATGCCGCCTGCAGACGGCCGAGGCAAGCCGTGCATAAAAACTGCACGCAATTTCGGAAAATCTCCTCGTCTCCGCCCCGCTTGCCACCCGACAGAATGCGACAAGGGCGGCATGCAAGAGCAAACAAATTGCCGTTGGTCCCTGCCGTACCGGCTTCGCCGCGACAGCTGGTGGCTTGTCGATCCGCCCCCGGCAAACCTCCTCCCTTTCGTCCGCAAATCCCCGCCCAGATATTCCGGCCGCATCAAAGCGGCCGAGAAAGCCCGATCATGACAGCGTTCCTCACGCCGGCGCCGAGCTATTGCAGCCGCTTCGGCGTTGCCGTCCTGCTCGTCGCGCTGGCCGATTTTTTCTTCTATAGCCAACCGGCCGGCATCACGCTTTTCCTGTTCGGCGTTGCGATTGCCACCACGAGCATGGCTGTCCATCCTCTCGGCTCCTTCAATGATGGCAGGCCCTGGTTCAAGCCAGTTGCGCTGCTTGTGGCGCTGCTGCCGGTCGCGGAAAATGTCAGTGCGCTGTCCGTCTCGATCGGGCTGGCGGCGCTGGCCGTCTTCGCGCTTTCGCTGGCCGGGCGGTTGAAGCACGGGGTTGCCCGCATTGCCGGCCAACTCTCGCTATTCCTGCTTGCAACGCCCTTTCGGTTCGTCCTGGATTTCTTTCGCTGGCGCAAGGCGGCCCGGCAGCTTGGCCGGCGGCGCGTGCGCCTTGCGACGATTGCCGTCTGGGTCATGCCGCTAAGCCTCGGCGCGGTGTTTCTCGCGCTGTTCGGCGCCGCCAATCCGGTCGTCGAATACTGGCTGTCGCTGATCGACCTAATGGCACTGCTCGAGCTCATCCAGCTGCCGCGTCTCGCCTTCTGGCTGTTCGTGCTGGTCGGCGTCTGGGCCTTTCTGCGCCCGCGCCTACCGCGCTTTCTCCGCTCCATTCCGCGTGTGCTGTCGCCTGTGCCTGTCGGCCGGGCGACGACAAAACCCGCCAAGGCGATCGAGGACATCATCTTCGGCAAGGCCGCGATTCTTCGTGCGCTGGTCGTCTTCAACATCCTTTTCGCGATGCAGACCGCGCTCGACGCCACCTATCTGTGGGGCGGCATCGCGCTTCCCGACGGGCTGACCTACGCCGCCTATGCGCATCGCGGCGCCTATCCCTTGATCATCACAGCGCTGCTCGCAGCTGGCTTCGTCCTGGCGGCGCTGCGGCCGGGCAGCACGACCTCCAGCGATCCGCTCATCCGCCGGCTGGTCTACGTCTGGGTGGCGCAGAACATCGTGCTGGTCATCTCGTCGATCCTGCGGCTCGACCTCTATATCGGCATCTACGCGCTGACCTACTGGCGCATCGCCGCCTTCGTCTGGATGGGACTGGTGGCGGCGGGCCTTGCCCTGATCATCGCCCGCATCGCGTTCGAAAAATCCAATGAATGGCTGCTTTCCGCCAATCTTCTGACGCTTTCAATGACGCTCTATGCCTGCTGCTTCGTGAACTTCGCGGCGCTGATCGCCAACTACAATGTCGAGCACTTCATTCGAAATGACCGGCCAAGGCACCGAACTCGATTTCTGGTATCTGCGTACGCTCGGTCCCAGCGCCTGGCCGGCGCTCGACCGTTTCCTCGAGCATCAGGGCAGGACGAATGCGGCCAGCGTTTCCTCGTACCGCGAACTCGCCCGTTTGCTTGGGCAGGACGAGGCCCGCTACCGCGCCGGCCTAGAAAACTGGCGCGCCTGGAGCTTTCGCGACTGGCGGCGCCTTCGTGCTCTCGACACACGTATCCCGTTCGTGGCTCCTCCGATGTCCGAACCCTTCATGCCGGGCCGCTGATTTGATGCCGCACCACATACTGGTCGCCGACGACGATCCGCACATTCGCGAAATCATCTGCTTCGCGCTCGAAAAGGCCGGCATGAAGACGCTGGCGGTGCCGGACGGCGCGGCTGCCTTGCAGGCGATCGAACGCCGCGCGCCCGATCTCGTCGTGCTCGACATCGGCATGCCGGAAATGGACGGGCTGGAAGTGTGCCGGCGGCTGCGCCACACATCCGACGTGCCGGTGCTGTTCCTGTCAGCGCGGGATGAAGAGATCGACCGCATCCTCGGGCTGGAAATGGGCGGCGACGACTATGTCACCAAGCCGTTCAGCCCGCGCGAGCTGGTCGCCCGCGTCAACGTCATCCTGCGCCGCGCCCGGCCTGCGCCCGAACATGCCGATGATCGGCAATTCTCGCATGGCAGACTGGCCTTAGTGCCGGCAAGCCATACAGCCAGCTTCGACGGCAAGCCGCTGGTGCTGACGGGCATCGAATTCGCGATCCTGAAAGGGTTTTTGGCGCGTCCCGCGCATGTGCTCGGCCGCGACATGGTGATGGCTAATGCCTATGCTGCCAATATCCACGTCGCCGACCGCACCGTCGACAGCCATGTCCGCAACATCCGCGCCAAGCTGGCGGCGGTCGGCTGCGTCGATGCAATCGAGACCGTGCATGGCGTCGGCTTCCGGCTCGGCAAATGCGGCGCGTGAGCGCCCAAGAACGGATTGGCAGCAAATGGCGGCCACGGCTTGCCACGGTCGTCATTGCCATCCTGATCATGGTGATGGCACTGCCGCTGGCCGGCCTGTTCTTCTTCCGGCTGTACGAGAACCAGCTGATCCGCCAGACCGAGGCCGAGCTGATCGCGCAAGGTGCCGCCCTTGCCGCGATCTATGCGCAAGAGGTCCGTGAGGCCGGCCTTGCCCCGGAAAAGCTCGGCACACCTATGCCTCCACCCAGTACAAGGGATCGGGCTTCTGCCTATCAGCCGATCGAACCGCGCCTCGATCTTGCGTCCGACAGGATACTGCCGACCCGGCCAGCGGCCACGGCGGCCAGCGTCGATCCTGCCGTCGCGGCGATCGGCGCGCGGCTGTCGGGCATTCTTGCCGCGACGCAGAAAACCACGCTGGCCGGCTTCCGGCTGCTCGATCCCAGAGGCGTGGTCATCGCCGGGCGTGAGGAGGCCGGCCTGTCGCTCGCCGCTGTCGAAGAGGTTCGCGCAGCACTTGCCGGCCGCTACGCCAGCGCGCTCAGGCTGCGGGTTCCCGACCAGCCGTCGCCGCCGCTCTATTCGGTCAGCCGCGGCACCAAAGTCCGCGTCTTCGTCGCCATACCAGTTGCGGTCTCCGGCAAGGTCGCCGGCGTGGTCTATCTGTCGCGGACGCCGAACAACATCGTCAAGCATCTCTTTGGCGAGCGCGGCAAGGTGGCGCTGGCGGCAATCGCCATCCTCGGCGGCACGCTGCTGATCGGGCTGGTCTTCCTGCGCACGTCAGCCGGCCGATCTATGCACTGATCGAGCGCACCGAGCGCATCGCCGCCGGCGACCGTGAGGCGATCAGGCCGCTTGATCACCACGGCACGCGCGAAATGGCGGCGCTCTCCGCGGCCTTCCTCGACATGGCCGAAAAGCTGCATGCGCGCTCCGACAGCATCCAGACCTTCGCCACCCACGTCTCGCACGAACTCAAATCGCCGCTGACGGCGATCCAGGGGGCAGCCGAACTGCTGCGCGATTCGGGCGGCGCGATGGACGAGGCCGAGCGGCGGCGTTTTTCAGACAATATCGTCACCGATGCCGGCCGGCTCAATCTGCTGGTGCGCCGCCTGCTTGACCTTGCGCGTGCCGAAAATCTCGAGCCCAGCGGCCAAGGCACATCACTCGCTCCGGCACTGGCGCTGCTGCCGGCCGACCACAGGCTGGCGGTGCGCCTCGAGGCGGGCGCCGATATCGGCCTGCGCATATCGGCCGAAAACGCCGCGATCGTGTTGGCCAATCTCATCGACAATTCGGCGCGACACGGCGCGACGCTGGTCTCGGTCACGGCAGCAAGCGCGGACGGCAAGGCCACCATTGTGGTGGACGATGACGGCGCCGGCATTTCGCCCAGCAACCGAGGCCGCATCTTCGAGCCGTTCTTCACCACGCGCCGCGATTCCGGCGGCACCGGCATGGGCCTCGGCATCGTGCTGGCCCTCCTGAAAGCGCATGATGGCACGATCCGGCTGGTTGACTCGGCGAGCGGCACGCGCTTCGAGATCATCCTGCCGGCGGCGTGACTCGGCGGTTCAGACCGGAAGGGCGAAAAAGGTGCATTACGACATCATCATCATCGGCGGAGCCATCGTCGGCTCCTCGGTCGCCTATTATCTGCGCGAGGAAGGGTTTTCGGGCCCGATCGCGGTTGTCGAGCGCGACCCGCAATTTTCCCATGCGGCGACAACGCTGTCCTGCGCCTCCATCCGCCAGCAGTTCTCGATCCCTGAAAACATCCGGCTGTCGCAGTTCACGCTGAAACTGTTCCGGCGGTTGAAGGAAGAATTCGGGGCGGACGCCGATATCGGCTTTCGCGAAGGCGGCTATCTGATCCTTGCCGGCGAAAACGGGCTGCCTATCCTGCAGGCCAACCACGAGGCGCAGATGGCCGAGGGCGCCGACATCGTGCTCGAGGATGCCGAGGCGCTTGTTCGTCGGTTTCCGTGGCTATCGGCCGAGGGTATCACTGCCGGGGCCTACGGCCGCAGCGGCGAGGGCTGGTTCGACGCGCATGCGATGCTGATGCTGTTCCGCAAGGCGCTGCGGACGAAGGATATCGACTTCATCACGGCGTCGGTGACCGGCATCGAGCGGCAAGGCGGCCGCGTCACCGGTGTGACCCTCGAAAATGGCGAGCGGCTTGAGGCCGGCATCGTCGTCAATGCTGCCGGGCCGAATGCCGGCAAGGTGGCAGCAATGGCCGGGCTGGCGCTGCCGGTGGAGCCGCGCAAGCGCAATGTCTTCGTCTTCGAGGCGCGCGAAAAATATGACGACATGCCGCTGCTGGTCGACCCGAGCGGCATCTATGTCCGGCCGGAAGGTTCGGTCTACATCACCGGCGGCGCCGAGCCGGAAGAGGGCGAAGGCCCCGCCGACCCCACAGATTTCGAACCCGACTGGCCGCTGTTCGAAGAGGTGATCTGGCCGGTGCTGGCGACCCGTATTCCGGCCTTCGAGGCGATCAAGCCGACGCGCGCCTGGGTCGGCCATTACGACTACAACACGCTCGACCAGAACGCGGTGATCGGTTCGCATCCCGAGGTCGGCAATTTCTTCTTCGCCAACGGTTTTTCCGGCCACGGCTTGCAGCAGGCGCCGGCGGTCGGCAAAGCGCTGGCCGAACTGATCGTCCATGGCGGCTATCGCACGGTGGATTGCTCGGCGTTTGGGTATAGCCGAGTCGCTGAGGGGCGGGCGTTTCGTGAATTGAACGTGATTTGAGGGAAGGCCGCCCAGAATAAGCCGCTCTGTCGAGTTCCCGCCCTCCCCTCTGTCCTGCCGGACAGAGGGGAGGCTGCCCCGCCGATATCAAAAGTCCGCACGCTAGTAGTCAAAACCTGACGCTTGGTACCCGAAACGGAATACCGCTGCCGACTCATTTCGGACATCTAGGGCAGATACTTAAAGAGCCATGGAAAGCAGGAATTTGGCTTGACCTCCACTAGTTGGAAGGCACTTTCAGTGTTGATGTTCGCAATTATCCCATTCTCTGGATGCAGCAACGACCCTGAGTCACCGGAGAACAAACGTATATACTCTGTTCTCCAGCATCAGGAGTTTGAATTACGTCAGCAGAATAATCGTGCCAATTATTTTTTTGGCAAGCGAGTAATGGATACTGAAATCAATACTATCGCCTTCCCTCTCGCCGGTGAGGCGAAAGGCTATGTAGTGTTTTATGCCACGCCCGAAGAGGGTGGGTTAATTCTGTCGGTTCCGCAGCAATATGACGATATCAGTCTGACGAAGCAGACGCTTGAAGCCATCGTTGATAAAGGCCTCATCTCAAAGCCGCTTGAAATTCACCTTGCGTCACGCGCGGACTGAGCGCTTTGCCAAAAAGTACATGGTAGCGTCCGCTTTCCACCCTGAGCGGGCTTACGGCCCCGGAACCAAGCGTCAGATTTCGACCACTAGTGGTTAAGTTCTAACGCTTGGTACCCGATCGTGAGCGCGGCCACATCGCGAGCGCTCCTTCTCCTACAGGCAGAAATGTCTGACGCCATCTGGCCGCAAATGTTATCTCTAGTGATCCGTCCTCGATCGAAGAAGGATGCAGTCAGTGGATGACTGGAGAATCGGGAATATCTGGATAACCAGAATTCTGGAGATGTGCGACCCCCTGCGGACGCCGTCGGAATGGTTTCCCGACTGCACCGATGAAGCGCTCGAACCGCATCTTCATTGGCTCACGCCGCGATTAATATCGCCTGCAACCGGCCGGCTTATTCTTCCCATCCAGAGTTTTCTTGTTCGTACCGGACACCACACCATTCTGGTCGACAGTTGCGTCGGCAACGATAAGACGTTCGCATACTTCCCCCATTGGCATCGCCGCAATGACGGCACCTTTTTGGAGCGCCTGGCAAATGCAGGTGTTGCTCCCGAGCAGATCGACTATGTGCTGTGCACCCATCTTCATGTCGACCATTGCGGTTGGAACACACGATTGGTGGACGGGCGTTGGATACCGACATTCCCGAACGCCCGCTACATCATGGCGCGGCGCGAGTTCGAGGCCGCACAGGCGGCCTCCGGTGATGACGAAGATCGGACCTATGAGGACAATGTGTTGCCAATCGTCGAGGCTGGTCGGGCTGTGCTTGTCGATATGGATTATGAACTCGATGGCGAAGTGTGGCTGGAACCGACGCCGGGCCACACCCCGGGGCACGTAGCCATCGGCCTGAAATCTCGAGGCGTAGGGGCAGTGTTTTCCGGCGATCTCATGCATTGGCCGATGCAATGCATATACCCTGACTGGAGCTTTCGGTACGACACGGACCCTGACCAGGCACGTCGGACGAGATGGGCATTCCTGGAGGCTTGCTCGGACAATGGCCGCATCGTAATGACGTCGCATTTTCCCTTGCCGTCGGTGGGAACCATCTCGCGACGCCAGTCATCATTCTGGTTCGAGGATCAGCAGCCGCCGTAGTCGCCGAGGACGCCGACTGGGCGATCGCCCTCGGCCACCCGCACTTGTCGAAGCGCCGCTCAAGCGCGGCGTCTTTCACTCGGTGGTCGACCTCCAGGGCGGCAATCTACCCCTTCCTCGCCGAGCACAACCAGCAGCCCAGACCCTTCATCTGGACCGCCGACCCCGACAGGATCGCCGCCGCGGTCAAACGCGGGCACCAAACGTTAGATTCGATCCACTAGCTGGCAAGGCAACGCGTCAGCGCTTGCGGTCGAACCAGAACGCGTCGGACACGCGCTTCATGCCGATGCGCTCATAAAAGCCGACGGCGTCGGGCATGGAAATCAGGCTTATGGCAACGGAAGGCCCGAGTTGCCGGCGCGCTTCATCAAGCAGGCCCTTGCCGATGCCGAGCCCTTGCGCCGATTTGCAAACGGCGAGCTCGGAAACGTAACAGACCCACGAGAAATCGGTAACACCGCGGGCAACACCGACCAGCGGCTTGCCTTCTGTATCGAGACGCGCGGTGAGCACCAAATTGGCCCCTGACAGCATCGCGTTCAATCGGGTGTCGTCATCGACGGGGCGATTGGCGCCGAGGCCGGATTCCACCAGAACGCGGCGGAACTCGGCGATGCCGAGACCCGGTTCGCTGGCGTAGAGGACCTTGGATCGCGTTGTCATGTCGACAAAAGTGCACCATGGGCCGGTGGTTTTGAAGCTGTTTTGTACCGATCTTGCGTTTCGATCGACGACGGAGGTCCAAAAACAGCCGCCTTTTATTTGCCCGCGGCTTTGTGTAAACCGGGCGCCAGCAATTTCCCGCAACAAGAAGAAGACGGGCAAGGACATGGAAAAATTCACCAAGCTCACCGGCGTCGCCGCGCCGATGCCGATCGTCAATGTCGACACCGACATGATCATCCCCAAGGATTATCTCAAGACGATCAAGCGCACCGGACTCGGCACCGGCCTGTTCGCCGAAATGCGCTACAAGGACGATGGTTCGGAAAACCCGGACTTCGTGCTCAACAAGCCGGCCTACCGCAAGGCGCAGATCCTGGTCGCCGGCGATAATTTCGGCTGCGGCTCGAGCCGGGAACATGCGCCGTGGGCGCTGCTCGATTTCGGCATCCGTTGCGTCATCTCGACCTCGTTCGCCGACATTTTCTACAACAATTGCTTCAAGAACGGCATCCTGCCGATCACCGTCAGCCCGGAAGATCTTGAGAAACTGATGGACGATGCTTCGCGCGGTTCGAACGCGACGCTGTCGGTCGATCTGGAGGCCAAGGAAATCCGTGGGCCTGACGGCGGCGTGGTCAAGTTCGACCTCGACGAGTTCAAGCGCCATTGCCTGCTCAACGGGCTCGACGATATCGGCCTGACCATGGAAAAAGCCGGCGCCATCGCTTCGTTCGAGAAGAGGAACGCCGCTGAGCGCCCCTGGGCCTGAGCGGTACGATGCCCCGGCCGCGACAGGCCGGGTTCGTGGCGGCTGAACGGAGGGACAGTCATGACACGTTCGCTTCTTGTCGGCGCCTGCGCGCTGGCGTGGATTCTGATGCCGGTGGCTGGCGCGCATGCACAGACCGACATGGTGCTCGTGCCGGCTGACGATGCGCCCGGCAGGGCCGCCGACCAGGGCGCGTTGAGCAATGCGGCCCTAGCCGACAATGACAAACAGGCGCCGATCCCGTTCGAGGGCGGCCAACTGACCATCACCCAGGAGGAAGAGTACGGGGAACGGGTGCTCGCCTTCGACGGCAAGGAACTGGCGCGCAATTACGACGTCTTCTTCGACAAGATCGTCGAGGTCGGCGGCGTCAAGGTGGCGCTGATCGATGTCGGCGACGGCGGCAATCAATGCGGCCCGGCCAAGGTGATCGTGTGGAAGCCGGAAGGCGGCACGATCCAGACGGTCACGGTCGAGCAGGACGAATGCGGCGCGCCGCCGACCGCGATCTCCGACAGCGCCATCTATTTCGTGCCCTATCTGCTGCCGGGCGATTCCAAGCCGGCGCTGCAATGGTCGCCGACAGCCGGACTGATGACTTCCGGCAATCTCACCTACATGCCGGAGCCGGGCACCGACTGGAAAGACGTCGATCCGTCGAAATACGACAACATCATCGACGCCTTCCACAACGAGGCTGTCTACAAGCAAGCGGAGACGCTGCTTGGCAAGGACATGCCCGACATGGCGACCAGCCTGCTGGTCGGCGGCGGCACGGAAAAAACCGCGTCGGGTGCCTTCTTTGCCAGCGGCTGCGTGCCGCATGATTGCGGCGGCAATGACGGCTTCATGGCGGTCGACCCGGTCAAGCACAAGCTCTATTTCGCCCGCCGCGGCGACAAGCCCGAGCCGGACGCGTGGCCAGCGGTGAGTACATGGCCGGCCGACGTCAAGGAAGCGCTGGACAAGGCGCTGGGGTCGGCGAATTAGGTACTTTTGCAAAGCGCAGTGACCACCACGCCTTGGACGAGAGGGCTTTGTCGAGGCGGGAGACTCATAACAACCGTCAGTTCTATCTGGCCCATGGCGGGATCGGCTCGTTCCCTGCAAGATATCCGCGACGATTTGCGGAGGACCCATGCGAAAACTGATCTCCACCGGTTCGCCCTTCGAAAAGACCGCCGGCTATTCGCGCGCCGTGGTGCAGGGCGACTGGTGTTTCGTGTCCGGAACGACCGGCTACGATTATGCGACCATGTCGATGCCGGAGACCGTGGAGGCACAAACGCGCAATTGCCTGACGACGATCGCCAAGGCGTTGCGAGATGGCGGCTTCGAAATGGCTGACGTGGTGCGGGCACATTACTACATCACCGATGCGGCTTTCGTAGATGTGGTGTTCCCGATCCTCGGCGAGGCGTTTGGCGAGATCAGGCCGGCAGCGACGATGATCGTGTGCCAGCTCAACAAGCCGGAAATGAAGATCGAGATCGAGGTGACGGCGCTGCGGCGCACAGCCTGATACCTGTCACGGTTGTGACAACGATACGGTTAGCACGAGGATCGGCCCATGGTGAAGGTCAGACGCATCGTTGCAAACATAGACACGCAGGATATCGCGGCGGCAAAACCCTTCTATCGGGATGTGCTCGGCCTCGATCTCAAGATGGATATGGGCTGGATCGCTACCTATGGCTCGCAAGAGACGATGTCCGTACAGGTCAGTTTCATGGCCGAAGGGGGATCAGGAACGCCGGTGCCGGACATCTCTATCGAAGTCGACGACGTCGATGCCGCGCTTGAAAGCATGAGGACGGCCGGCTTTGCCATCGAATACGGTCCGGCGGACGAACCCTGGGGCGTGCGGCGCTTCTTCGTGCGCGACCCGTTCGGCAGGCTGGTCAATATCCTTTCGCATCTGTAGGCGTTTTGTCTTGAGCATCGGATTTTCCCAAAACCGGTTTCCACTTTGAGTCCGATGCTCTGAACCGCAGGCTTGCGCGCCGGCTGCTTGGCGTTTAGCAAGGCCGCGGCTCACGACACAGGACGGTTCCACATGGCTTCGAAAAATCTTCTCCTGCTTGCCGGCGATGGCATCGGCCCCGAGGCGATGGCCGAGGTGAAGAAGCTGATCGCCGCTATGAACGACAAGCTCGGCAGCGATTTCGTCACCGATGAGGGCCTTGTCGGCGGCTGCGCTTACGACGCACATGGCGCGGCGATTTCCGATGCCGACATGGCCAAGGCAATGGCGGCGGACGCGGTGCTGTTTGGCGCCGTCGGCGGACCGAAATGGGATGCCGTGCCTTACGAGGTGCGCCCGGAGGCGGGTCTGCTGCGGCTGCGCAAGGACATGGAGCTGTTCGCCAATCTTCGACCCGCCATTTGCTATCCGGCGCTGGCGGCGTCCTCCTCGCTCAAGCAGGAGGTGGTCGAGGGGCTCGATATCCTCATCGTGCGCGAGCTCACCGGCGGCGTCTATTTCGGTGAGCCGAAGCAGATCATCGATCTCGGCAACGGCCAGAAGCGCGGTATCGACACCCAGGTCTACGATACTTTCGAGATCGAGCGCATTTCGGGCGTTGCCTTCGAATTGGCACGCACGCGCAAGAACCACGTCACCTCGATGGAAAAGCGCAATGTGATGAAATCGGGCGTGCTGTGGAACGAGGTCGTCAGCCAGACGCAAAAGGCCAGGTATGCCGACGTCAAGCTCGACCATATGCTCGCCGATGCCGGCGGCATGCAGCTGGTGCGCTGGCCCAAGCAGTTCGATGTCATCGTCACCGACAATCTGTTCGGCGACATGCTGTCCGACATCGCCGCCATGCTGACCGGCTCGATCGGCATGCTGCCGTCGGCCTCGCTCGGCGCGCCGGATGCCAAGACAAAAAAGCGCAAGGCGCTCTACGAGCCGGTGCATGGCTCGGCGCCCGACATCGCCGGCAAGGGCATCGCCAATCCGATCGCCATGATCGCCTCCTTCGCCATGTGCATGCGCTATTCCTTCGGCATGGTGACTGAAGCCGACAAGCTCGAAGGTGCGATCGCCGCCGTGCTCGACGACGGCCTGCGCACCAGGGATATTCATTCGCCGGGGATGACCGAGGTCGGCACCGCTGAGATGGGCGACGCGATCATCGCCAAGTTCCTGGGCTGATCCTGTGTAGGTCGACGTCCGCTGGGCGACTGCCGCCGATGCGGCGGCACTCCCGCGGTTAGATTTGGACACCCGCCGGCACCGGACCCCACTGGTTTTCACGCGGCTGGGTCGGGATCAGCGCAAAGATCAGGATGATCACGGTGCCGAAGGTCGGGATCAGGAAAAGCAGGAAGAGCCAGCCGGTCAGGCCGATATCGTGCAGGCGGCGCACGTTGAGCCCGAACCACGGCAGGGCTGTCGCCAGCAGGAAGAGGCCGCAAAGGCCGACCGTCACTGCCGGCAATTCACTGTTGTCGAGATTGCCCATGGCGTCGTCGATGAAGACGCCGAATCCTATCGCCACGATCAGCGCGATCGTCCAGAACAGGCAATAGCCCCAATATTCCTTGCGGCGGGCACGGCCGGCGAAGTTGAAATAATTTTCGGTCAGGCCACGCGAGAAGTAGCTCCACAGGCCGGTGGATTCGGCGGTTTGATTTTCAGCGGAACGGCCGAAATGTTGCGGCTGACGTGCCGCGGGCGCATTGCCGGCCTGAGATGGGGCGGCGGTTGCAGCGGAGGCACGGGCGGGTGCACTGGCAGGTTGGGCGTGGATCGAAAAAACATCGCGTGCCCGTCCGCCAGCCGGCTGGAATTCGACGGTCGTGCCTCCGGCAACCGACGCTTGGCGGCGCAAGTCCTCGCGCGCGAAGCTGTAGCGGTTGCCATCGGCCCCGGTAATGAAACCGAAGGCCTGGTCCTCGTCATAGTGAAGAACTTCGCCGCGCATGTCCTGCCCACCCCATTGCCCTGCCCCAGACTGTGCAAAGTTCCGGTAGACCGCAAGGGGCGTGCGCGAAATGGAAGGGGCAGACTATTCACCCCGGCCGTTTCTTCGATTTCTTGTGTTTCGCCGGTCCGCCTTCGAATTTCGCCTTGGCCGGTTTGCCGGCCCAGGGCTTTGCCTCGAATGCCGGGCGCTGGTCAGCCGGTGCGCGCTTCTCGAATTTGGGCGCGTTCTGATCGAATGTCCGCTTGCCGCGGTGCGGCTTCTTGTCGGGGCGCGGCTCCTGATAGCCGGCCCGCGACAGATCGGGCGTGCCGTCCAGCCGCTTGACCGCAATGTTGCCCTGCAGCTTGCGGTCGGGGCCGATCGCGGCGAGGAAGCGCTCGGCCCAGTCCGCCGCGATCTGCACGAAGGTTTCTTCCGGCTGCATCTTGATGGCGCCGATCTCGCGCTTGGAGATGCCGCCTGTCCGGCACAGCATCGGGATCAGCCAGCGCGGCTCGGCATTCTGCCGGCGTCCGACCGACAGCGAGAACCAGACGCTGTCGCCGAAATCGTCGCGGCGGCTCGGTGCCTCGTCCCGGCGCGCAAATTTTTCGCCCGACGGCGTGAACGGTGCGACGTCGAGAAGGTCCTCCGGCGCCGAGCGGCTGGAGCGGCACATCCGTACGAAGGCTGCGGCGACCTGTTCCGGCCCGTGCTGATCGAGAAGCGCCTGGACGAAGCCGCGCTCCTCATCCTTCATAGGCTCGCTGAGGACCGGGTCGGCGAGAATGCGCTCGTCATCGCGCCGGATCACGTCGTCGGCCGAGGGCGGGCTCGCCCAGGTCGCCGCAAGGCCGGCACTTTGCAGCAGCCGCTCGGTGCGCTTGCGGGCATTGTTCGGCACGATCAGCGCGCTGACGCCCTTGCGCCCCGCCCGTCCCGTTCGCCCGCTTCGGTGCAGAAGCGTCTCCGGGTTGGTCGGCAAGTCGGCATGGATGACCAGCTCGAGATTGGGCAGGTCGATGCCACGCGCCGCGACGTCAGTGGCGATGCAGACTTTGGCGCGGCCGTCGCGCATCGCCTGCAGCGCGTGGCTGCGCTCGTTTTGGCTCAGCTCGCCGGACAGTGCCACGACGGAAAAGTTGCGGTTGTTGAAGCGTGCTGTCAGGTGATTGACGGCGGCACGCGTGTTGCAGAACACCAGCGCGTTCTTCGCCTCATAGTACCGCAGCACGTTGATGATGGCGTTTTCGCGGTCGGCCTGCGCGACGCCCAGCGCCCGGTATTCGATGTCGAGATGCTGCTTCTCCTCGCCGGAGGCCGAGATGCGCACGGCATCGCGCTGGTAGCCCTTGGCCAGCGTGGCGATGGAGCGCGGCACGGTCGCGGAAAACATCAACGTGCGGCGCTCGGCAGGGGCGGCGTCGAGGATGAATTCCAGGTCCTCGCGAAAGCCGAGATCGAGCATCTCGTCGGCCTCGTCGAGCACGACTGCCTTGAGCGCCGACATGTCGAGAGAATTGCGGGTGATGTGGTCGCGCAGGCGGCCGGGCGTGCCGACGACGATATGGGCGCCACGCTCCAGCGCGCGTCGCTCGGTGCGCATGTCCATGCCGCCGACGCAGGACGACACCGTGGCGCCTGTCAGCTCGTAGAGCCATTCCAGCTCGCGCGTCACCTGCAGGGCCAGCTCCCGCGTCGGCGCCACGGCCAGCGCCAGGGGTGCCGCCGCGTGGGAAAAGCGCTCCGCGCCGTCGAGCAGCGTCGGCGCCAAGGCCAGTCCGAAAGCGACGGTCTTGCCGGAGCCGGTCTGGGCTGAAACCAGCGCATCGGCCTGACCGAGCTCAAGAACCGCTTTCTGCACCGGTGTCAGCTCGACATAGCCGCGTTTTTCCAGCGCCTTTGCCAGCACGGGGACAATAGCTTCGAAGTTGGACATATGCTTCTTTCGAAATTCGGATTCTTAAATGCCCGGCGACGGGTCTGATGTCGGCAAGCGCCACGACGGGCGCCACGAGCCAAACGATGCCCGTTCGTACTTCGTGCCGCCCTCGTTGTACAGGGCGGGCGATCCGCCTGGTTGCGATTGACTCCTTACGCAAACCGCGTAAAAGCCGGCACCGAACGGGATAGTTTTCGATGCGCGGCCTTTTGATGGCGCTTCTTGCCTTCGACATCCCCGGCCCCAATGCGAACCATTGGGCCGGACGTCTCGGTGCGCCTTTCCGTTCCAGCAAAACCACGTTCTTGGTCAAAAAAACCGGTAAAACGACCACCAAAACGGTCTGATTCCCTTGGCCTAACCACCCTCTCCCGGGTCCGGCCCGGGGTGAAACCCGCATTGGCCGGCGGGTTTCTCCAGAAACCGAGCGGAGAGGGACAGGAGATTTCGATGAGTTTCAAGGTTGCGATCGTCGGCGCCACGGGCAATGTGGGCCGAGAAATGCTCAACATACTGGAAGAGCGCGGCTTTCCGGTGAGTGAGGTGGTGGCGCTGGCCTCGCGGCGCAGCCAGGGCACGGAAGTGTCGTTCGGCGACCGCACGCTGAAGGTCCGGACGCTCGACCAATATGATTTTTCCGACACCGACATCTGCATCATGTCGGCCGGCGGCAACGTCTCCAAGGAATGGTCGCCGAAGATCGGCAAGCAGGGCTGCGTCGTCATCGATAATTCATCGGCCTTCCGCTACGACCAGGACGTGCCGCTGATCGTTCCCGAAGTGAACCCGGATGCGATTTCGCTGTTCACACGCAAGAACATCATTGCCAACCCGAACTGCTCGACGGCGCAGCTGGTCGTGGCGCTGAAGCCGCTGCATGACTTCGCCACCATAAAGCGCGTCGTCGTCGCCACCTACCAGTCGGTCTCCGGCGCCGGTAAGGAAGGCATGGACGAACTGTTCACGCAGACGCGGGCGGTGTTCGTCGCCGATTCCGTCGACGTCAAGAAGTTCACCAAGCGCATCGCCTTCAACGTCATCCCGCATATCGACGTCTTCCTCGACGACGGCTTCACCAAGGAAGAATGGAAGATGGTGGCCGAGACCAAGAAGATGCTCGATCCCAAGATCAAGCTGACGGCGACCTGCGTGCGGGTGCCGGTGTTCATCGGCCATTCGGAAGCGGTCAACATTGAGTTCGAGAAGCCGATCACCGCCGATGAGGCGCGCGAGATCCTGCGCGAGGCGCCGGGCTGCCAGGTCATCGACAAGCGCGAGGACGGCGGCTACATCACGCCGCTGGAATCGGCTGGCGAGGACGCCACCTTCATCTCGCGCATCCGCGAGGATTCGACCATCGACAACGGCCTGTCGATGTGGATCGTCTCCGACAATCTGCGCAAAGGCGCGGCACTCAACGCGGTTCAGATCGCGGAGCTGCTGGTCGAGCGCGGGCTGATCCAGCCAAAGAAGAAGGCGGCATAACTTCTCGCTCACGGGCCGCATCGCCGCTTCGCGGCTGGCCCTCCGCGGGGGCGCCGGACGGCCGGCGGCCCGCGGTCGCAGGCTTGTGAGATGAGCATTGCGACTAAAATCGCGCTGCGTCCGGCTAACGGGTCGGACGCAGGCGCAATTGCCAGGATCATGCGCGCAGCGCTTTCGTCGTTCGACTGGATGCCGGTCCTGCATACACCGGATGAGGATATGGCCTTCATCAGCGGCACCGTGCTGGCGCAGCAGCACGTGACGGTCGCCGAAATCGACGCGGCCATTGTTGGCTTTGTCGCCGTTGCAGGAGAATGGGTCGAGCAGCTCTATCTGGATCCTGCCTGGACTGGCCAAGGCATCGGCGCCCGGCTGCTGACACAAGCAACCGCGAATTTGCCGGTTGTGAAATTGCATTGCTTTCAGTCGAACTCAGGCGCTCGGCGCTTCTACGAGCGCCATGGCTTTCGCGCGGAAGCTTTGGGCAACGGCACGAACAATGAAGAGCGATTGCCCGACATTTTGTACGTCCGAAGGCATTGATCCTTATCGTGCGGCGTCCGCAGCGAGTTTCTGCAAAACATCCAGCGCCTCCTCCGCCCGGTCGGCGGGCACGAACAGGTGATCGTGGTAGAAGGCCGAGACCGGATTGACGCCGATGCCGGCGGTGGCCAGCCGCGCGGTGATGGCGGCGAGGAAGCCGACCGCTTCCAGCGACGAATGGACGTTCAGCGTCAGCATCCGGCAGCGGAACACGGTTTTCAGGCCAGCGGTCTTGGCCTGGTCTTCAAGCACGATCAGCGTCATGCCCTCGTGCTCGCGAAACAGCATTACCGGATCGAGCTGGTCGGGAACGGCCGCATCAGGTGGCAACGTGGTGAAGGCATGAACGCCGGCAAGCAACTCCGGCGTCATTGCCGCCAGCAACTTTTTCAGGTCGGTCTCTCCGGCCATCGCTTACTTTCGTTGTGCGATTAGGCGGCTGCTGCCGTCGAGCGCTCGGGAGATACCCTTACGGATTTCCAATAACGCCCTCCACCTCACCTCGCAAGGTGGACTTGGCCAGGTTGGTTGCTGGCTGAACTTGCACATCCAAGGTCGCCGTCCCCGGAGTGAAAAAGCACTGGAGGCATGTCGGATGGCCGTCATGGGACGCGTCCTTGGTTCGAGCTGGCAGAAAAGCCAGTGCTCGCAACGACCGGAGGGAACATCAATGACCAAGTCTCAGGCAGCATCCGTCTCACCGCGCGCCCTCTGGGCCGGTCGCGTGCTCAGCGCCGTCATCGTGCTGTTCATGATCTTCGACGGCGTCATCAAGCTACCGCCGCTCGAAATCGTCACCCAGACCATGGTGCAGCTCGGCTGGCCAGCCGATGCCAATGTCTCGCGCATGCTCGGCATCATTGGATTGGTCTCGACAGCACTTTATGTACTGCCGCGCACCTCGGTGCTCGGCGCCATCCTGCTCACCGCCTATCTCGGCGGCGCCATCGCCACGCATGTGCGTATCGGCAGCCCTTTGTTCTCGCATATGCTGTTCGGCGTCTACCTTGGCGCCATCCTCTGGGGCGGCCTGTATCTGCGCGATCCAAGGGTGCGCGCGCTGATCCCGTTCAGCCAATAGCAGCGACTTCCAAAGCCGTTCGATGGCGGCCACGCCGCCAGAGAGGGCGCTGTCTGCCGCCGCCTTTCTTCTCTTTGGATCAAATCGAGCGCCGCCCGGTCTGCTGCCGATCTTCTTCTTTGGATCAAATTGGCTGGTTGCGAGTTAGGGGGCGCAGCGGCGAGGACGGCACCCTGTTGGAGAGGAACGACAATGAAAAAGGTGATGATCTTGATGGCCCTGCTGGTGCCGCTCGGTGCCTGCTCCCGTACTGAGCAAGGCGCGGCCGTTGGTGGCCTGGGCGGTGCGGCGGTCGGCGCCGCAGTGGCCGGCAACCCGACCAAGGGCGCGGTGATCGGCGGTGCGGCCGGCGCCTTGGCCGGTGCGCTGATCGGCCGTGCCAGCGAAAGCGGCCAGTGCCGTTATCGCGATCGCAATGGCCGTGTCTACGTTGCGAGTTGCCCGGAAGGCTATTGATCGGGCCGCATCATACGGATGGACAGCAAAACGGCGGGCAAAGGCCCGCCGTTTTGTGACTGGTCAGCCGTTTTGTGAAGGGCAATCGATGACTTATTCGGCGCTGGCGGCTTCCGCCTCGGCCGGCGCGGCGGAAGCGGCGGCAACAGCGGCTGCAGCTTCCTCCTGCGCCTTCTTCAGCAGGGCTGCGCGCTCTTGCGCCTTCTTGCCGGGCTCGGCCTTCTTCGGGTTGGCGCGGGCTTCGCGCTTGGCGAGGCCGGCCTCGTCGAGGAAGCGCAGCACGCGGTCGGTCGGCTGGGCGCCGTGCGACAGCCAATGCTTGACGCGCTCGGCGTCAACCTTGACGCGTTCGCCGTCCTTGGGCAGCAGCGGGTTCCACGAGCCAAGCGACTCGATGAAACGGCCGTCGCGCGGCGAACGGGCATCGGCGACGACGACGTGGTAATAGGGACGCTTCTTCGAGCCCGCACGGGCCAGTCGGATTTTCAGTGGCATTTCTTTTCTCCTAAAAAGCTCTGATTTGGTTGATCGGTTGGTGGCTGGTCCTCAGCCGGTTTTCGTTATGCCGTTGGATGCGGCGATCTGCTCGTGATGGCGGATCACTTCGCGGACGACGAAGTTCAGGAATTTTTCCGCGAAATCCGGGTCGAGATGGGCGTCCTTCGCCAGTTGGCGAAGACGGGCGATCTGCTGCTGCTCGCGTGCCGGATCGGCAGGCGGCAGGCCATGCTCCGCCTTCAGCACGCCGACCGCCTTGGTGCAGCGGAAGCGCTCGGCCAGCATGTGGATCAGCGCCGCGTCGATGTTGTCGATCGAGGCGCGATAATTGACCAGCGCCGCGCGCGCGTCAGCCATGTCCTTTTCTTCGTTCATGGCGCCCTCATTTCTTCTTGCCGAGGCCAGGCAGCCCGCCGCCGGATCCCGGCAAACCAGGGAGCTTCATGCCGCCGGGCAAGCCAGGCAGGCCACCGCCAGCGGGAAAGCCGCCGGGCAGGCCCTTCATGCCGCCGAGCCCGGCCGCCTGTGCCTGCTTCTGCAAGGCCTCGAGCTGCTTGGGGTCCATCTTGGACAGA
This sequence comes from Mesorhizobium sp. M0189, assembly GCF_040322135.1. Taxonomy (NCBI): domain Bacteria; kingdom Pseudomonadati; phylum Pseudomonadota; class Alphaproteobacteria; order Hyphomicrobiales; family Phyllobacteriaceae; genus Mesorhizobium; species Mesorhizobium sp. M0189. The sequence continues at coordinate 9,402 of NZ_JAMYSW010000022.1, read as the reverse complement.
TCGGGCATGCCGCCGCCCATCATGCCGCCTTGGCCGCCCATGCCGGGCATCATGCCGCCGAGCCCCATCTTGGAAGCGAGGCCGCCCATCATGCCGCGCATCAGGCCGCTACCTTTGCCCTTGCCGCCCATCGCCTTCATCATGTCGGCCATGCCGCGATGCATCTTCAACAGCTTGTTGATTTCGGCCGCGTCGGTGCCCGAGCCGGCGGCGATGCGCTTCTTGCGCGAGTGCTTCAGAATATCGGGATTGGCGCGCTCGGCCTTGGTCATCGACGAGATGATGGCGAGCTGGCGGCCGAACATCTTGTCGTCGAGACCGGCGGCGGCCATCTGGTCCTTCATCTTGCCCATGCCCGGCATCATGCCCATGATGCCGCCCATGCCACCCATTTTCGACATTTGCTGAAGCTGGCCGGCGAGGTCGTTCAGGTCGAACTTGCCCGACTGCATCTTCTTGGCCATCGCCGCCGCCTGCTCGGCGTCGATGTTCTCGGCTGCCTTTTCGACGAGGCTGACGATGTCGCCCATGCCGAGGATGCGGTCGGCGATGCGCTTGGGGTGGAATTCCTCCAGCGCGTCCATTTTTTCGCCGATGCCGATCAGCTTGATCGGCTTGCCGGTGACGGCGCGCATCGAGAGTGCTGCGCCACCGCGACCGTCGCCGTCCATGCGGGTCAGCACGAGGCCGGTGATGCCAACACGCTCATCGAAGCTTTTCGCCAGATTGACGGCGTCCTGGCCGGTCAGCGAATCGGCAACCAGCAGGATCTCGTGCGGCGACGACACCTTCTTGATGTCGGCCATCTCGACCATCAACGGCTCGTCGATGTGCGTACGGCCGGCGGTGTCGAGGATGACGATGTCATGGCCGCCGAGCTTTGCCGCCTGCACGGCGCGGCGGGCGATGTCGACTGGCGTCTGGCCGGCGACGATCGGCAGCGTCGCGACCTTGACCTGCTCGCCGAGCTGACGGAGCTGCTCTTGCGCGGCGGGACGCCGCGTGTCGAGCGAGGCCATCAAGACCTTCTTGTTCTGGCGCTCGGCCAACCGCTTGGCGATCTTGGCCGAGGTCGTCGTCTTGCCGGAACCTTGCAGGCCGACCATCATGATGACGACCGGAGCCGGCGCATTGAGGTCGATGGCGACGCCCTCGGCGCCGAGCATCTCGACCAGCTCGTCATGGACGATCTTGACGACCATCTGGCCGGGCTTGATCGACTTGACCACGGCGGCGCCGACGGCCTTCTCGCGCACCTTGTCGGTGAAGGAACGCACCACTTCCAGCGCCACGTCGGCCTCGAGCAGCGCGCGGCGCACCTCGCGCAGCGCCGCCGAGACATCCGCCTCCGACAAGGCGCCGCGGCCGGTGAGGCCGTTCAGGATCGAACCAAGACGTTCCTGTAGCGATTCAAACATTCTTTTTCCTTTTCCCTGGCACCCGGATGATGCCCGAGAGGTAATGCGTTCGCGCCAGCTGTCCAAGCAAAAGCCGGTCCGGGCAAAAGCCCAAAGCCAAAAAGCACCCGGGGGCGCACAGCGCTGCCGGGTGTTGGCCTCCGGGATCGATTTACAGCACTTCACCTCAAAGAGGTTTCGGCGTCCCGGTCGGTTTGCTCGGAGGAATACTCGTCGCGGAATTTCGCGGCGTGTAGACAGGAAATCGGCCGCGGAGTCAAGCTTTGGTCAGGCTTTGCGCCAAATATGCTCAGGACAACCAGGCAAGGCGCATCAGCGCACGCTGCTGGCGCGCGCCATATCCGGCTCGACCTTCAGCGGGGAGCGCGGATGCAAAAGCAGCAGAACGGTCAACAGGCTGCTGACGATGCCGATCGCGGCGATGAGGACGGCGTCTGAAGTCGTCCAGCCGGCGGCTTCGAGCGGCTTGGCGTTGAACAGGGCGAAGGAATTATAGCTTTGCTGGTGCGAAATCAGCAGGAAGCCGGTCAGATTGTTGCCGAGATGGGCGCCGAAGCCGGCACCGAGATTGCCGGTTGCATAGACCAGAAGCGTCAGCAGCAGCGCAAAGGCGGCGATCGAGGCCAGCACGCAGGCATTGATCGCGGCGCTCGAGCCTGGGCTCCAATGTAGCGAGGTGAACAGCAATCCCGGCAGCAGCGCCCAGATGAAAGGGTTCTGGAACCGGCTCGCCAGGCCCCTGAGCAGATAACCGCGAAACAGCATCTCCTCCGACGAGGTCTGCAGAAAGGTCAGCGCAGCGATCGGGATCAGGAACAAAAGCCACGAGGACAGGCCGATCGTACCGCGCGCAATATCGGGCTGCAGGCCGTAAAGCAGGATCTCGGAAAGCAGCGAGGTGATCAGCACGGCGGCCAGCCCTTTCAGGAACCCCGACCATGAAATGCGCCGGCTGACGCCGATCAGGGCCGTCAGCTTCTCGCGATGGATCCAGCGCATGGCAGCCCAAAGGCCGAGCCAGATTCCGGCAAACGAAGCCAGCGCCGCGAGGATGCCCGCTGGAGAGGCCATGAAATCCTGCACCGCTCCTCCACCTGGCGGGGCGGTGCCAGACGACGCCTGCCAAACGGCAAAGGCATAGGTGCCGCCGAACAGCACGGCGGCAGTGATTCCGAGCCAGAACAGGATGACGACGACCGTTCCAAGCAGAAGGCGCGGCAAAGTGGTCTTCTCGTTGGCGGTGTGCCGGTACTGTTGGAAGGCGGTCGGGTCGATCGTCACGCGGGCTCGCTGGCTGGTGCTTCGGCTCGCATGATCTAGAGCATCGGACGCAAAAGTGGAAACCGGTATTGCAGCGGCAATGCCGGCTTGTGGCAATGTCGGGGTGTGAGCGGCCGCCATTACAGGGCGACCGCCCTGTTTTGCGCGTCAGCGCACGACGTACACGATACGCCGGCTGCTCGGATCGACCAGCGCCGGCTGGCCGTTCACATAGACGTAGCGATAATCATAATCGGGTATCTCGCGCAGCTCGACGGTGTCGGGCAACATCGCGCCGGTAACCACCTCGCCTTCGAGATAGACCGGATCGAGCCGGTTCGTTTCGACATAGGTGCGGATTTCCGCCGGCGGCCGCCGGATGGGCTCGATCGCCTCGCCGGCAACGATCGCTCCGGTATAGCTGTCGGAATATTCGGCGCTATCGGCAGGCGGTGTCACGACGGCAATGTCGGCGCCGGCCGGACGCTGTGTCAGGACCACACGGCTGCCGCCGAAATCGGCCGTCACATAGTCGGAATAGACCCAGCCCTGGCCGTTGGCCTCGGCGATGGTGCACCATTTGCTGTTGGCGATGCAGCCGTCGAGCGTCGCCGACTGGCCGGCCGCGAGTACCCCGATGACCGGATATTGCGGGCCGGGGCCGGCGCGTACATTGAGATCGGTGATGGCCGAGACGGCGGTTTCGGCCAAAGCAGAGCCCGACATCGCTATGAGCGCTCCGGCCACCGCCGGAAACAATATGCGTTTCATGGTTTTCTCTCCGTTTCACAGTCCCTCGGGACCGAAAACGAAGCAAAGCGGCATGCGTTCCGGCTAAAAAGCCTCCGCCGGCTCACGATTTGTTCCAATAGTTTTCGGCAGGTCAGTCAAAAGCTCGTGAACAAAAGCAAGCTTTTGCGCCGCCACGTCGGAGATTACGAAGGGATACAGATCGGGCAGGCCCATGCAGCGGTTGATCGAGTTGGAAGCTTCCGACAGCACCAGCCAGCGGTCGAGGATCTTTTCGAAAGGCTCCGGCCTGGTGGCGGGTTCCGATGGTGCCGGCTGCAGCTCGCCGCCGGTATCGGCGCGCGGCAGCTCGTTGGCTTCGACGGTCTCCAGCCGGCCGAGCGGGAAATTCAGCGCATGCACCATCTCCAGCGTGTCGGTGATGTGCATGTGATGCGCCCATGTCTCGGCCCAGTCCTCCCACGGGTGCGACGTCGCATAGGCCGAGATATGGCGCTGCTGCCAGTCGGGCGGCGCGCCATCGGCGTAATAGGTCTTCAGCGCTTGTTCGTAGCCGGCGCGTTCGTCGCCGAACAAAGCGCGAAAACCGGCAAGCTTTTGCGGATCGTCACGGATCAGGCGGTCCCAATAGTAATGGCCGAGCTCATGGCGGAAATGGCCGAGCAGCGTGCGGTAGTTCTCGCCCATCTCGACGCGCCGCCGCTCGCGCTCAGCCGAGTCCGCCTCGGCGACGTTGAGCGTGATCAGGCCGTTGTCATGGCCGGTCAGGATACGCTCGCCACCGGGACCGCCACCGATAGGATCGGCAAGAAAATCGAAAGCGAGGCCGATCTCGTCGCCGGGATTCTGCTTGGATGCGACCGGCAGGCCGAAGGCGAGCAGCGAATAGACGGCACGCTTCTTTGCCGCCTCGACACGGATCCAGCGGCGGCGATTGCCGTCGACCGACAGATCCGGGATCAGCTGGTTCAGCGTGCAGGCGCGGCAGAAGGCGTGGCCAGGCTCCGCCATCCAGTTGCAGGCGCATTCGTCGGCGTTGGTGCATTGGAAGATGTCGTCGATGCCGGACAGCACAAAACGCGCATGCTCGGGATCATAGAGCACGAGGCTGGCGCAGTTCAGGCATTGCGCGTTCTCGAAATAGAGACGGTGGCCGCAATGCGGGCAGTCGAAAAGCTTCATTGGCGTCTCAAATCATTCGAAATGCGGAGGACGAGGCGAACAGGACAAGGCCAAACGCCTGTCACCGGCCCACGTTCCTGCCGGCCGATGCTATTTTGCCGCAAGCTGGGCCACGACCTCCCTGGCCACTGCCTCGCCCGACAATCTGGCGCCGCCGCAGGTCTGCATCAGCGGACCGGCCAAATGCTCGCCGGCGAAGAAGATCTTTTCCGCCACCGGCTGCATCAGCGTGGCGCGCGCTTGCGAGCGGCCGGGCCGCGCCGCCGCATAGGCGCCGCGCACAAACCGCTCAGCGCCCCAATTGGTCATCATTGCGCGTCCGACATGCTTTCGTACGTCGCCGCCAAAGATGCCGCAGAGCCGGTCGACGACGAAGTCGATGCCGGCCGCCTCGCCCGCCGCCGACATCTCCCAAGCGAAATCGCCGCCGACGAAACCGACCATCAAATCGAAGTCGAAGGGAAAGCAGAGGAAGTAGATGTCGTGCCGGGCCAGCCGCTCGATCAGCAAATCGTCGAACGGCTCCAAGCCAAGCCTCGTGCCGGATATTTCGACCGGCAGCTTGGTCAGCATGCCCATCGGCAGATCGAAGAAGGCAGCGAAATGCCCATCGGGGAGTGCGGGCGAGAACGCAATCTCCTCGAAGGCGAGCACTGCCGGCGAGGCGGTGACGATGACAGCCTTGGCGCGGATGGTACCGCGATCCGTGACGCAGGCTACGCCCGGCCCATCCCAGAGGATCTTGCGCACCGGCGTCGACAGCTCCACCGGCACGTCGGCGCCGAAGCGCGCAACCAGCGTGCCGAAGCCTTCCCTGGTGAAATAGTTCGGATCGAGATCGGCGGCGGCCTGAAAGTCGCGGATCGATATCTCGTCCTCGTCGGCGCCGAAATCCATCGGCCCCGCGAAGGTTGCGGCGGCGCGCGGCGCGTGGCCTTTGGCGAGCAATGCCGAAAGGCGGTCATCGTCGCCTTCCCTCACCTGACGTGCCGCCACCAGTTCGAGCAGTCTTGCGTCGGCCACCTTCATCGCGGCCTCTTCGGCTTCGCTTGCCTTTCGCTCGCGGTAGTAGAGATGATCGACATTCATGTCGTGGTGATGAAGCGTCCAGGCGGCGGCTTTCGCCTCGGGAAAGTAGGGATTGCGGTCTGCCGCATGCAGCCAGGCGCAGCCGATGTCGAACGGCACGCCGAAATGCTGGTCGCTGGTCCAGGCGCGGCCGCCGACGCGGTTCATCGCTTCTAACAATTTGAAGGAAAAACCGGCGGCGCGCAGGGTCTTGGCAGCCGAAAGTCCGGCCGAACCGGCGCCGACGATCACGACATCAACGTCTTTCATGCTTATTCTGTCCCCGCCACAATAATTACTTGATCGTAGGCAAATTCCCGGGCATCCGCCAGTGTGGTGGATTTGAAGTTCCTGCTGTATTGAGTGCATCGGCGCAGCGCCGGGACAGTGACAAGCAGGTGTTTCGCTGGCAAATTCGCAATTGGGAACGTGATTCAGGCAACCAGGAGAGCAGCATGGCATTTCTTGCCAAGGGGAAGATGTTTGTAGTGGCCACGGTGGTGGCGGTGCTTGCGCTGGCGACGGGCGCGCAGGCGGCGGCCAGTTGTGGCAAAAACGGCGCCGGCTTCGAGGCGTGGAAACCGGAGTTTGCCGCGGAGGCCAAGGCCGACGGTGTCGGCTCGAAGGGTCTGGCCGCTCTGGCTCGCGCAACCTACGCGACAAAGACGATCTCCGTCGACCGCGCCATCCATAAGGCTTTCAGCGGCTCGGTCGAAGCTTTCATGAAGCGCCGTGGCGCGTCCGCGATCATTGCCAGGGGCCGTGCGCTGAAGAAGGCCAATGCGGCGCTGTTCGACAAGATCGAACGGAATTACGGCGTGTCGCCGGGTGTGTTGATCGCCATCTGGGGTATGGAGACGGGCTTCGGTTCCGCCATGGGCAACCAGAATACGGTCTCTGCCATTTTAACGCTCGCCTATGATTGCCGCCGTCCGGAGTTCTTCTATCCCCATGCCATTGCAGCCCTGAAGCTGGTCGATCGCGGAGCGTTGAGCGCCTCGTCGGTCGGTGCCGCACATGGCGAGATCGGCCACACGCAGTTCCTGCCCGGAAATGTTTTGACGTATGGCGTCGGCAACAAAAATCTGCGCGACAAGAGCACTGCGTTGGCTTCCACGGCCAACTTCCTCAAGGGCCATGGTTGGCGGGCCGGAGCGAGCGCGCAGGCGAATATGGGCGCAATCGCTGGCTGGAATTCCGCTAGCGTCTATCAACAGGCCATCGCCCGCATGGCCACAGCCATCGATGCCGACTGACAGAAATCTCTATTCGATAGAATGATTCGACAGAAAGCCCGGCCATGCGCCGGGCTTTCTATTTCACGTCGAGCGCGTAGGAGCAGCCGGCGAGAACCTTGCCGGGATGTGAATTAACGGTTGAGACATTGAGCGCAATGTGCGTGGAAAATGTCATGCCGTCGGCTTCCTCGCTGCTTTCGACGAGCACCTTCTCGCCAAGGAATTTGTCCGGTGTCGAGATTTGCGCTGTGACGCCGAGCGCTCGAGCGAGATCGGGCGCGGAAACATCGTCAAACACCGCCATCGGCCCGGTCGCGGTAAGGACGACGGCCGCCGTTTCGCGCCCGAAGACGCCGACCGTGGCCGGCAGCTCGTATTGCCTGAGGAAAGGATTGCCGGCGGTGACTTCCTTCCAGCCAAGTTTTTCCGCCGCGCCGGGCTCACCGCTCAGCCACAAGGCGAATCCGTTATAGGCCGGCACGTCGGCCCTGCATTCAATCAGCGCGGCGAGGTCGAGCGAGGTGGGATCGAATTCCTCCGCTCCGGCTGCTGCCAGGCCCGCCAGCAACATCAGCGGAAGTCGCGTGGCGCGTCGCAAACTAACCATCGCCGACCTGTCACTTGCCTTTGATGACCTTCCAGATGTCGGTGGATTGGTCGAGCTGAAGGCTGTTTATGTCGGAGAAGCCAATTCGGCCGCTGCGCACCGCATCGCCCAAGCGCCGGCAGAAGAGGCTCGGCATGCGTTCCTGAGAAACGCCCATGAAGGCTGCGATCTCATGTTTGAACGTAATGGTCCATGTAGCGACAGCGGCGATGCATCCCGCCTGGGGATCCTTCTTCGTGATGTCCTGTCCGGTCTGGCAGCCCGCCAGAATGCCGATCATCGCCGTCAAAATCAAAAGACCAAGTCGCATTATTACAGCCCCATTGCCCAAAAAAACAATTGGACAATCCGGCCATGAGGTCAAGCAAGAAAAGCTCTGCAGCTGTCATTAGAAACAACTACATTAGCTCACTAAGAGTATGGATCCAGGCTAAGCAGGATTTTCATGAATATATACTTAGCCTTTACGACCACGCGCCGCCAGCGTGCGCAGCCTCAGCGCATTGAGGCGGATGAAACCTTCGGCATCTTTCTGGTCGTAGGCGCCGCGGTCGTCCTCGAAGGTGACCAGCGCGTCGGAATAGAGCGTCTTCCTCGACTTGCGGCCGGTGACAATGACGTTGCCCTTGTAGAGCTTCAGCCGCACGATGCCTTCGACGTCTTCCTGGCTGTTGTCGATCATCGCCTGCAGCATCAGCCGCTCGGGCGCGAACCAGAAGCCGTTATAGATCAGCTCGGCATAACGCGGCATGAACTCGTCCTTGAGATGGGCGGCACCGCGGTCCAGCGTGATCGATTCGATCGCCCGGTGGGCCGATATCAGGATGGTGCCGCCGGGGGTCTCGTAGACGCCGCGCGATTTCATGCCGACGAAACGGTTCTCGACCAGATCGAGCCGGCCGATGCCATTGTCGCGGCCGAGATCGTTCAGCGCCGCCAGCATCGTTGCCGGCGACAGTTTCTTGCCGTTGAGCGCGACGGGATCGCCCTTGAGGAATTCGATTTCGATCTCTGTGACCTCATCCGGCGCATCCATCGGCGAGATGGTGCGCTGGTGGACGAATTCCGGCGGCTCGCTCCACGGGTCTTCCAGCACCTTGCCCTCGGAGGAGGAATGCAGCAGGTTGGCGTCGACCGAGAACGGCGCATCGCCCTTCTTGTCCTTCGGCACCGGAATCTGGTGCTGCTCGGCGAAATTGATCAGATCGGTGCGCGACTTGAACGACCAGTCGCGCCAGGGCGCGATGACCTTGATGTCGGGGTTGAGCGCATAGGCCGAGAGTTCGAAACGCACCTGATCGTTGCCCTTGCCGGTGGCGCCATGGGCGATCGCATCGGCGCCGGTCTCCCTGGCGATCTCGACAAGATGTTTCGAGATCAGTGGCCGGGCGATCGAGGTGCCGAGCAGATAGGTGCCTTCATAGACAGCGTTGGCGCGGAACATCGGAAAGACGAAATCGGATACGAACTCCTCGCGGACATCGACGATGCGAATATCCTTGATGCCCATCATCTCGGCCTTGCGCCTAGCCGGCTCCAGTTCGCCACCCTGGCCTAGATCGGCGGTGAAGGTCACGACCTCGGCGCCGAGCTCGGTCTGCAGCCATTTCAGGATGATCGAGGTGTCAAGGCCGCCAGAATAGGCGAGCACGACTTTCTTGACGGCTTTTGCTTTCGACATGGTGGGCGGTTCCGCGACAGGATTCTTGCGGGCGAGGTATCACGGCGTTTCGGGGCTGCGCAAGGGAGGAACAGGCGCCTGGGAGCCGCAAGCGCAGTTGTGTGCGTCAAGTTCTGCAAAAATGGCGTGGCAGTAGCTGTGACGTCGGCGTGTCCGCCGCGCAGCCCCCGTGTTTAGCGGAGCGGCGGACACACCGCG
>NZ_JAMYSW010000021.1:0-77608 GCF_040322135.1 Mesorhizobium sp. M0189 | reverse complement strand
CAAACACCTCATTCGGATCGCGGCCGGCAAGCAGTTGGTCCAGAAGTTCCTTCTCAATAGCCATGCGATGATTCTCTCCTTTCCATCATCATGGCCTCGCGCACAGAATTCCCGACAGTCCCTGTAACCCGCGTATCCGTCGACCTGCAGGGTTCCGACAAAGCCCTGAAGATGCCGGATCGGCTGTTCGGCCTTGCGGTCCGGAGCGTAGAGATAGGCGACGCCGGGTAGGTCCATTCCGCCCCAAGGTCGGTCGTCTCGGGCATAGGCGAACAACTGCCCCGTTTTGGTCCGCCCCCGGCCCGGATCAAGCACAGGCAGTGGTCTCGTCCGCGAAGAGCTTGTCTGAAGCCTTCAGCCGCTCGAACAGCCGCTCATGCACAGGGCGAAGCAGGAAAGCTGCCTTGCCCACCCAGTCGGCGAGTGTCGAACGGTCGAGATTGACGCCCTGGCGGGCGTAGATCTGGGCCTGACGATATAGGGGAAGGTGGTCGGCATACTTCGACACCAGAACATGAGCCACCGTGGCCTCTGTAGGAATGCCGCCTTCGACGAGACGTGCCGGCGCTGGCGCCTGCACGACCACCTCTTCGCAGGCCCGACACGCATACTTCGGTCGACGGGTGACAATCACCCGGAACTGGGCGGGCACGATGTCGAGACGCTCGGAGACGTCCTCGCCCATAACATGCAGCTGGCCTTGGCAGCACGGGCAGATCTTGTCGGCGATGTCGATTACCTGCTCGACGCGCGACAGATGGGCGGGCAACGAGCCGCGGTTGGCGCGACGCTTACGGAGCCCTGGCATCACGCTTTGAGGGGTCCGCGGCTTCCGCGCTGGCGAAGCCCTCCGCCTCTACCTGCTCGGCTTCCTCCAGGCCCAGAAGAAGCTGGTCCTCGGGCAGGCTCTCCGCCCTTCGCCCGAAGCGATGGCGCTGCAACTCCTTGATGATTTGGCGGAGCCTCTCATTCTCCGCACGCGCGGCCAGAAGCATCGCCTGAAGCGCATGAGGATCGTCGGGTAGGGCAGCGGCCGCGTCAGTCACGAAGCGGATTCAAGCATGGATTCCAGTGATTTGGCAATAATCCGATGGTCAGCTCGCCGTCGTTGGAACACGCATCTCGCGCGTTTCGTGCACCCGCCGCCAGTCGAGGCCTTCCAGGAGTGCCTGCAACTGTGCCGCCGTCAGTCGCACGACACCATCGGTAATGCCCGGCCAGCAGAACTTGCCATCCTCCAGCCGCTTGGCGAACAAGCATACGCCCGTGCCGTCGAAGTAGACGAGCTTGATCCGGTCGGCCCGCTTGGCCCGGAACACGTAGACCGCGCCCGAGAATGGATCCGCGCCCATCGCCTCGCGCACGAGCGCTGCCAGACCTTCCGCTCCCTTGCGGAAGTCGACCGGCTTCGTCGCCACCATGACCTTGACCGCTCCCGTTGGCCCGATCACGACGTTGCCCTCAGCGCACGGATCACCGCTGCAACCGTCTTCGAATCCGCCCCACGACCCACCCGCATTGCGATGCCGTCGATCTCGAGCTCGATCACACCAGCGTCTCGAGCCGGCTCCCGCTTTCTTGGCTGTGGCCGATGCTTCGCCGCAGGCTTCGGAGGCGCTGCCGTCACCACGGCCGGCACGAACATGGATTCCAATATTGCTGCCTCCCCCATCGGCCGGCGAGCAGCCCGACGCCAAGTGAACAATTGCTGCGGGGAAAGCCCATACCGGCGTGCCACAGCACAAACCGTCTCGCCCGCCTCGTAGCTCTCCGCCACTATCCGGGCCTTCTCCTCCGGCGGCCACTCACGCCGCCGACCCGAACCAGTGAAGATCTCCAGCCGACGGACCGGCTCCTCGTCCCTGGACTTAAGCGTAAACTCTGAAATCGTCATATGTCGAAGCCCTCAAAGGCCTCGAACATCGTCCCTTACATCCACGCGCGAAAGGTGCCGCCGGGACAGCGCTTACCGTCGAGCGGCATTCAAATCATTTGTAAGAATCATTGGCTAAAAGGGCGTGGCGCACGGGCTCTCACGCTCGTTCCGACGCCAAGGTGAGTGGGGCAACCGAAACTGCTGCGGCTGGGCCGAGTCATTGATGGTGGGGAAATTGTCCAACTCTATCCAAATTGGCGCAATGGCCATTTGCCCATTGACGGTTTGTCGCAACAAAGAGTGCGACAGTCTTGGCACTCATCCTTCCGGGCCCAAGTAATATTTTCCTGCGCCTTCGGCATGGCACCGCATGGTGAGCAAGAATTTCGCGGTTTTGCGCACTTCATGGAAAATTAATTCCCAAACTATTCGGCCGCCGGCTTGTCTTGCATTGTTCTGGGCAGGAACGATCTGCTAGAACGCCCCACGAGAATAGATTGTCCAGAAGTGCAGCTTGAACCGGGCGGCTGAAGATCGCACCCGTTGATGATACAGGCCCTTCTGTGGATGGCACGAAAGAACGCTCACAGTCCATGAACATCGCGCTTACCCACCTTCAGCGGCTTGAGGCTGAATCCATCCATATTTTTCGCGAAGTGGCCGCGGCCTTTGCCAAGCCGGTCATGCTCTATTCGGTCGGCAAGGATTCGTCCGTGCTCATGCACCTGGCGATGAAGGCGTTCTATCCCGCCAAGCCGCCCTTTCCCTTTCTCCATGTCGACACAACCTGGAAATTCCGCGAGATGATCGCCTTTCGCGACCAGATGCAGCAAAAGCTCGGTTTCGACCTTCTGGTCCATGTCAATGAGGACGGCGTGCGTGACAACATCAATCCGTTCGACCACGGCTCCAACACCCATACGCATGTGATGAAGACGGTGGCGCTGCGGCAGGCGCTCGACAAATACGGGTTTGACGCAGCCTTCGGCGGCGCCCGTCGCGACGAGGAGAAGTCGCGCGCCAAGGAGCGCATCTTCTCGTTCCGCAACGCCCAGCATGTCTGGGATCCGAAGAACCAGCGGCCGGAGATGTGGAAGATTTTCAACACCCGCATCGCTGCCGGTGAATCGATCAGGGTGTTCCCGTTGTCGAACTGGACCGAGCTCGACATCTGGCAGTACATTCTCCAGGAAGACATCCCGATCGTGCCGCTCTATCTGGCCAAGGAGCGGCCGGTCGTCGAGCGCGACGGCATGCTCATCCTGAGGGATGACGAGCGCATGCAGCTGCGGCCCGGCGAGACGGTGGAGAACCGGATGGTGCGGTTCCGCACGCTCGGCTGCTATCCGCTGACTGGCGCGATCGACTCGGAGGCCGACACTCTGGAGGCGATAGTCGGCGAAATGCTCACGGCGCGCACTTCCGAGCGGCAAGGTCGCCTGATCGACCGTGATGAAGCCGGCTCGATGGAAAAGAAGAAGCGCGAGGGGTATTTCTGAGCATGCGCCACATCATGGCCAAAAGCCTCGCCGCGACCGACGGCGTCCGCGACTATCTGGCGGCGCAGGAACGAAAGTCGCTGCTGCGCTTCCTGACCTGCGGCTCGGTCGACGACGGCAAGTCGACGCTGATCGGGCGTCTGCTTTCCGATACGAAGCAGATTTTCGAGGACCAGCTGGCCGCGCTCGAGCGCGATTCGCGCAAGCACGGCACCACCGGCGACGACGTCGACTTCGCGCTGCTGGTCGACGGCCTCGAGGCCGAGCGCGAGCAAGGCATCACCATCGACGTCGCCTATCGCTTCTTCGCCACGCCAAAGCGCAAGTTCATCGTCGCCGACACGCCCGGCCACGAACAGTACACGCGTAACATGGCGACAGGTGCATCGACGGCGGATCTCGCCATCGTGCTGATCGATGCCCGCCAGGGCGTACTGCGTCAGACTAGGCGGCATTCGATAATCGCCTCGCTGCTTGGCATCCGCCACATCGTGCTCGCCGTCAACAAGATCGATCTTGTCGGCTTCGACGAAGCGGTTTTTGAACGGATCGTCGCGGATTACGGGCAGTTCTCACGTGGGCTCGGCTTCCAGACGATCGTGCCCATTCCTATGTCGGCCCGCTATGGCGACAACGTTACCGGCCGTTCCGACAGGACGGACTGGTATTCCGGCCCGACGCTGATCGAACATCTCGAAACCGTCTCGGTCGACGAGGCCGCGGTCGAATTGCCGTTCCGGTTTCCGGTCCAATATGTGAACCGTCCCAATCTCGATTTCCGCGGTTTCGCCGGCACCATCGCTTCCGGCTCGGTTGCGCCGGGCGACGAGGTAGTCGTCGCCAAATCCGGCAAATCCTCGCATGTCAGGCGCATCGTTTCGCATGGCGGCGATCTTCAGCAGGCTATTGCCGGCCAGGCCATCACTCTTGTCCTTGACGACGAGGTGGAAGTCTCGCGCGGCAATATGCTGGTATCGCCGGCGGCGCGGCCGCAGGTCGCCGACCAGTTCGCCGCCAACATCGTGTGGTTCGACGAACATGCATTGCTGCCCGGCCGCTCCTACATCCTGCGCACCGAGACCGACCAGACCAGCGCCACCGTCACCGACCTGAAATACCGGGTCAACGTCAACGACTTTGCCCATGAGGCGGCCAAGTCGCTTGAAATGAATGAAGTCGGCATCTGCAACATCTCGACGCGGTCGCCGATAGCCTTCGATCCGTTTGCCGAGAACCGCACCGCCGGCGCCTTCATCCTGATCGACCGCATCACCAACGCCACGGTCGGCGCCGGCATGATCCTGCATTCGCTGCGCCGCGCCGAAAACATCCACTGGCAGTCGCTCGACGTCGGCAAGCGCGCCCGCGCCGATATGAAAAACCAGCGCCCGGCGGTGTTCTGGTTCACCGGGCTTTCGGGCTCGGGCAAGTCGACCATCGCCAATCTGTTCGAAAAGAAGCTCTTCGCCACCGGGCGCCATACCTACATTCTGGATGGCGACAACGTCCGTCACGGCCTCAACCGCGATCTCGGCTTCACCGACGCCGATCGTGTCGAAAACATTCGCCGCGTTGCCGAAGTCGCGCGCCTGATGGCCGACGCCGGGCTGATCGTCATCGTGTCGTTCATTTCGCCGTTCAGCGCAGAGCGGCGCATGGCGCGCGAATTGATGGCCGACGGCGAATTCGTCGAGGTGTTTGTCGACACACCCTTCGAAGAATGCGCCAGGCGCGATCCGAAGGGCCTTTATGCGCGGGCGTTGAACGGCGAAATCAAGAATTTCACCGGCGTCGATTCGCCGTATGAGGCGCCGGAAAAACCGGAAATCCATCTCAAGACACTCGGCAAATCGGCCGAGGAGATGGTAGATGCCCTGGAACACTGGCTGATCGAGCGTGACATTGCCGAAGACCAATATGATAGCGGCGGCGGTATCTGACGACGAAGCGATGCTTGCCGTCTTCGAGCACCTTGCCTTGGCGGCAGGGCGCGAGGTGATGCGCGTCTTTCGTGCCGGCTGTGCGGTCGACAGCAAGTCGGATAGTTCGCCGGTGACGGAGGCAGATCGCGAGAGCGAGAAGATTATTCTTGCCGGGCTGCGCGCCGCATTTCCCGAGATTCCGTGCGTGGCCGAGGAAGAAGCTTCGGCCGGCATCATGGCACCGGATCTCGGCGACGCCTTCTTCCTGATCGATCCTCTCGACGGCACCAAGGAGTTCGTCAACCGCAGGACCGATTTCACTGTCAACATCGCGCTGGTTCGCCATGGCGTGCCGGAGATCGGGGTCGTCTTCGCGCCTTGCACCGGCCGCTTCTTTTCCGGCCGGCCGGGCAAAGCGGAAACGATCGAGATCAATGACGACTATGAGATCGTCGATCGCCAGCCGATTTCGGCAAGGGCCGGTGTGGTGCCGCTGACCGTCGTTGCCAGCCGGTCGCACAACACGCCGGAAACCGACGCTTATATCCGCGCGCTGGGCGCTGCCGAGATCGTCTCGGTCGGGTCATCGCTGAAATTCTGTCTCGTCGCCGGCGCCGAGGCGGACGTCTATCCGCGCTTCGGCCGCACCATGGAGTGGGATACGGCCGCGGGTGACGCGGTGCTACGCGCCGCGGGCGGCATGACGCGCACGCTGGATGGTGAGCCGCTCGCCTACGGCAAGCGCAACCAGAGTGACGACGAGGATTTCGCCAACCCGCATTTTATCGCCAGCGGCAAGGCTGCTGGATTTGGCTAGACGGTGATTGCGCAGTTCCAGACCCGTACGAAAGTGCGGGTGTTGCAAGTGACTTATGCAAGCGACCTCAGATGCTGCTCGAGATCTGTAAACACAGCGGTACGATCCCCATCCAGCGACAGTTGGGTCGGCGTGGCCGATTCGCTTCGTGTCCGGTCGATGCTGCGATGCTGCGGGGCCTTCACACGGTGTATCCAAATTGCTGCATACCGATACACTTGAACGGCTATACGAGCGAGTGATGGCGTTCCACATCAAAAATCCCGAGACCGACGCACTGGCCCGCCGGGTCGCCGCACTTAAGAGGACTGGTCTGACAGAGGCCGTCCATGCCGCGCTCAAGCATGAGCTTGAGCGCGAACAGGCTAGACCGTCCCTCGTAGAGATCGGCGTCAGGTTCTGCCGTGATCTGCGAGCCCGGGGCAAGCCTGATCACGGCAGGCCCGCCGACAAGGCGTTTCGCGACAGCCTGTACGAGAATGATGATGTTCATCGACGCCTCGGCCCTGACGGCGCTGATGACCAACGAGGATGATGCGCGCGAACTCCTGGTCGGGACCCGGCGCGGCTGAACGGTGTTGAACCGGACTTTACTTGGCTGGCCACGGTCCAGATTGGATCACGTTCAAGAACCTAAAATGCGGCGGGCTTGCTTCGGATGGTTAAGGCCAGGAGCGCCTCCGAAAGTCGTTTCTTCGCCCGCTCCACCCCGTTCTCGTCGATTGCCTCAACATCGAGGAACAAGTCGAGGCCAGTCGCGTGCTCGCTGATGACCTGAGGGCGCTGGGCGAGTTCACCCAGGAGGCCCTCGAGTTCGTAGGGCACAACCTCCCGGCTGATCCCCTTCATGGCAATCGGTGCCAACGGACGCGCCCTGACAAGGTCGCGCACGAGCGCGTAAGTCTCATAGCTGAGGCAGATGCCGCCGGGCTCGGCAATCGACTGCAGACGGGCCGCCAAGTTCGCTTCGGCTCCGATGATCGTGTAGTCCATCCGATCATCGGAACCGAAGTTCCCAACATTGCAATAGCCCGTGTTGATGCCCATGCGAGCTCGGAAGGGCCGTTCAACTCCGCGGTCATGCCACACCCTGTTCAACTGCCCCAGCCGACGCTGCATGTCGACAGCCATGCGCAAGCAGGCTCTCGCGTCTTCCTCGACGCCCTGCGTCTCGGGGTCTCCGAAGAACACAAGAAGCGCGTCGCCGATGAACTTGTCGACGGTGCCGCCGTGTTTGAGCGCGATCGTCGACATCTCGGTGAAGTACTCGTTGAGGAGAAGCGTCAGGTCCTCGGGCTGGAGCCGTTCCACGATCGCGGTGAAATCCTTGACGTCGGAGAAAAAGATCGTGAGCTTCTTGCGCTCGGTCGCGATGGTGACGTCCTTCTGGCCGCTGAAGATGCTTTTGTAGATTTGAGGCGAAAGATATTTGGCGATCTTCAATGAAATCGCGGCCAGAAAGTCGTTTGCCTCCGAAAGCTCCTTGTTGATGCCCTGAATCAACGCGGACTGCCGACGCTGCAGGAGAATGAACGTCAGGCCCGCCGCCGCCGCGAAACCGAAATATAGGAGCAGATACTTGAAGGTCAGCACGTTCGCAGCAATAGGCTGATTGACTGATATCTCCTGGATCCCTCGGACATCCCCTACCTTCCAGTCCGTCTTGGGGCTGTCCGGGTGTGAGTTATGGCAGGTCACGCACACTTGTCCCATTATGACAGGGGCCGCGGCGCGGACCTGCCGGTCAAACAGTGAGCCCGAGACTTCGATGATCGGCTCCTTCGGGTTGGCGCGCAAAGCCAAGATTGCATTCCGCTCGAAAACATCGAGCTGGTGGGGCGCGCGACCTTTGAAAGGCAGATCCGAGACGAACCGATATTTGACGGACCCGTCGTGAGCGCTGATGCGCTTGCCGAGTTCGATCGAGAGGGTTGCTGGAATAGGGATCGCACCTGGCACCTCCCGGTAATTGTGCGTCGCAGTCACGGCGCCGTCTGCTTGCAGCACGCGTCCCACGACGTCGCTGCCGTAGAATCCGCGCATCTCGTCGATGATCCGGCTGATTTCGCTGGCTTGCCTGCGCAGCATCCGTTCCGATAGGTCTCGGAGGTCGAGCCAGGCTGCGACGGGCAGACCGACAAGGCCGATGACCACTGCCGCCACCAGGAGCGGTCCCATGGTGCGCTGCTGACGCGCAATCTGTTCGCCCAGTCCAGCCATTGTGCAAGCGCCCGCCCGTCATTAGCATCTGAACTATAGCTCATTCCCGGCACGGTACTAGAGTCAGTCTTGGCTCGATGAAAACACGTCAGCCCTGCAACGTCGGACCGACCTTGAACGGTTGTTGCTACCCGACCCTCACAGCGGATTTCGCATTCTGGCGCTAGACGGGCAGTGAATCAGTGAAGGGGATGTCGCAAAGTCGGTTGTGGCCCGGAATGCGCTCCGCGATAACCGCTCAGGGGTCAAAATTCACCTCTGGCAAGGTTGAGACTTCTGCGGCCGGAGAGCGCGTCGGAAAAGAAAGTGTCCCGCCAAACGTATCCGCGTTTCGGCCGCACTATGGAATGGGACACCGCGGCGGGTGACGCGGTGCTGCGCGCTGCCGGCGGCATGACGCGCACGCTGGATAGCGCGCCGCTCGCCTGCGGTAAGCGCAACCAGAGCGACGACGAGGATTTCGCCAATCCGCATTTCATTGCCAGCGGCAAGGCTGCCACGGCCGCTTAGCACGACGGTGAACCCCGTTCCCCGGCTCGTCGCCCGCGCGAGCGACGCCGTCGCGCACGCGACGCCTGAGTTGAAGCACTTATTTTCAGCCGAACGCTCGTGGCAGGGAGTAGCTATCCGGTGTGGATCGTGGCAGAGGCCCTTTCGCGTGTTAGACTGCTTGCATGGAGATCGACACCGACAAGATCGACGAAGCCGTTCTGGGCCTGCTTTGGCTGACGCTGCATGAAGAGAGGCGCGTCTGGAAGGGATTCGATTGGAGCGCTCTGGATCGCTTGCACCAGAAGGGGCTGATCGCGAATCCAGCAAACAAGGCGAAGTCAGTGGTTCTGACAGATGAAGGACTGCGGCGTGCGCAGGAGCGATTCCGAACCCTGTTCACCCGTTCGGCGCCATGAGCCATGAGCGCTGGGAGGGCGCCGCGAGATGATGGCGCACCTGGCTGAATTTCGATAGTGGCGGCGCGCTGACCGCAGGCGGGACGGCCAATGCTCTCGCCGTGGCGGCCAAATTCTTCTTCCGCTACTTATGCCAACGGGCGCATCCTGGCCGTCAAGGCACTAGCAGACAACACCGTAGCCGCAACCCTCAATGTCATCGGTATTGGCGCGAAGTCCATTCGCAAGATGCTTTCTGCCGGCGAATCAGCGCTCCCCGGGCCGAGCTGCAGGCAGGCAGCGGGTCTGCCCCCGCTGCTGGCACATGGATGTTGGTGGGCAGACTACCACAAGGAATGTGTCATCATGGCTGCGGATTTCCGAAGGCAGGTTTCTCAAGAACGAGCACATGACTACCAAGAGGGGATGTGTGAGTGCTCTTAACTTGGAATCCCTCGTCGGACAGCGTTTCGATGAATTCGCCATCCGTTCCAGGCGGAACGCGGGCAACAACGTTTGAGGTGCGCCTCACAATATTGGAGAGCACCCTTCGCGCCTTGCCTGGGCCGATGTTGCGCTGCATGTGCTGATAGACGGCCAGCAGCAGGACGATATCGTATTTCGGTAGAAGGATATTGCCGAGGCGCCGGCTGCCAAGATTCAGGCGATCGAACCGGGCATGCACCGGGGAGCCGCTCAATAACATTTTTGCAGTCTGGATGTGCGCCTTGGCAACGTCGATCCCGTGGATCGAGCTGGGTTTCAGCTTGGATATCTCATAGGCGACAACACCCATATTGCAGCCAACATCGAGAATGGATTTTCCAGCGTAGTCGACCTTTGCGGAGAATAGCCCGTCCAGTCTGTCGTCCCACGTTCCGGCAAAACCCCTTTTGAATCTTGACCACCACAAATCATCAGCTCCTTTGGGAAGAGCCCCCTTGAGCGCCTCCTACCACGAGAGAATTAATGGTCGATACCCATTCAACTGGAATTGATCACATTGACGAACCAAGGCAGGGACGTGTGCGGCCGCGTCACAACCCCATCACCCTGAGTGCCGCCGGAACCGGATAGCGGTTGCCGTCATAGCGCAGCCGGTAGGTCCGCTTTACAGACTTGGCGGGATGGGACTTGCATTCGCCATCCTTGTCGGGGGAGGGATTGTCGGTATCCGTCCGCTCGACCGCAATGATGTCATGATAGCCGTGGTGGCGCGCCGGGCTCATCGCCAGGCTGACCTGGCTGGAATGAAAGGATCCAGCGCAACTGGCATCGCCTTCGCCGCCATGCGCGGTCACCACGAGGCCGTCGAGCACCACGCGCAGCGCATCGCTGGCGACGGCATAGAGCCGCAGGTCGGTTTCAGTGAAGGGAGTAGCCTGCGAATGGTTTGCCATTTCGATGCGCAGGCCGAAGGCGGTGACCTCAGGGGCCAGTGCATAGCGGCCGGTGTCGAATTCCACCTTACGGATCGCGATGGCATCATCGGTCATCAGTCCAGGCTGGAGCAGGCGCTGGCGCACCCGCAGGCTCTTTCTATCGACGACCAGTAGCTCGATGTCGCCGACATGCAGGTGGTCGCTGTTAGCGCTGTCGATCAGCGGTACCGCGACCAAAAGCAGGTCGTCATGAGCCGGCCAGATCTTGCAGGCCAGGCCGAATGGCGCATCGCTCTCCGGGAGCGTTGAGGCGATGCTCGTATGGGGTACAAGCGTGAACGAGGCGCCGTCGGCGCTCTTTCGGGCCTTGGGATAGGCCTGCTGCACCAGGGCGGCGGCATCGCCGCAATCGCCGGCCGCTGCCCGGGCGGACGACAGGCTGGCGAGGGCGGCGCCGAGAAACAGGACAGGCAACACTATTCGCATGGAGTTCTCGCGTCGCAGGGCCGGGTTCGGCCAGGGCCCTTCTACGCGAGATTGGTGGCGGCGCACAGGGTGTAGGGAAGTGACGGCTAGCTCCACCCGCTGCGTCAGGACCATAGGTATCCTGGAAAGTCGTAAAGTCCGAGCTCGCTTAGGAACGGTGATCATGAGAACGCCGCCCGAGCGGCCAATTTTTGCCAATGCTGTTCGAGCTACCTGAAACAGATACTGACAATGTGATCTCGGTTGCCTTGTCGCGCTCCGATTAGATAAAGAAGCGCCTGGACAAGAAACCTCTACAAAACCGGACCTCGCCGACCGTCGGGCGCACTTTCTAGGGTGTACATTCCAAAATTAACTCGGCATGACCTCCGATTCTGACCCCCTGAGCCGGGCGCGTTCGCTGTCGGCGCGGTATCGAAGCAGAACCAATGCGGCGCCTGCTTCGGCTTTCCGAGACCCCGCCTTGTCTTTCCTTGAGACTTGGCAGCACGGCGCGTTCAATCGGAACCCTGCTGCCTTCAATGTACAGCAAGTCCCATCAGCCGGCGAGCTTGTAAACGCCGGCAGCCTTTTGGCAGCTGCGAGCACCGCCTTCATGTCGAGTTCTTCGAGGACAACGAGGTCGTTTACCCAGCCGCTTGCCCGCACCGCCAGTGCTAGGTCCATCCCATCGGCCTGGTCCGGAACCTCAGCATTGACGACAATATCATAGGCGCCGCGAGTAAACATCATACCGGACACCTTGCCACCAACGCTTTCCAAAATCGCCTTGATTGCAGCTTCTCGGTCTGAGCCTTGTATCAATCCCTTATAAGCATGGGGCGGATAGTTTCCCAGGATTGTCACTTTCATGGGGTATTCCTCCCTATCTTGTACTAGTTTCGTTATTGATCGTTTGACCAACACGGAGCTACGCGGACAGTTGGGTCAGCCGTAACCCTGCATCGCAACGCTCTTGCTCGTATCCAAAGCTGGCAGCGGGAAAGGTTCGACCTGCCCTCCGGTCTTGTCCAAATACTGCATCAAGGCCGTCACGAGGTGGTAGAAAATGCTCGCGGGGACCTCCGTTGCCAGTGACCTTCCGCGCTCGTCAATCCTGTCGATCCACAACCCAAGCGGTGCGGGATCGATATGCCATTTGAAGAGGCGGGCGACACGAGCTTCGATCTCAGGTTTCAGATCAGGCCCGCCGATGCCGTCCAGGGCGACGGCGGCCTTGACGGCTTCGCATTGCGGCCAGCTGCGGGAGAGCCGGTCGAAGGGAATTCCCTGCCGGGACACGGCTGCATAAGCCAGGCCCGTGGCCCGGTTCAATCCGCTGGCGATCGCCGACGAATAGAGCTTCCTGGCGTAGGCTGCCAAGTCTTTCTGCCCGCTTGCCCGCGCGAACTCGACGAGGAGCGAAGCCCATTCGAAATGGTGCCCTGGTTCGGTCCACTGTCCCTCGTCTCCCGGCAACGGTAGCCAATCGACGTCGAAATGTTCCCCAAGCGTCCAGCTCTCCTGGTCGAAGAAATGGCACCGGAAGAGATCGACGACGCGTGCCGCCCGACGGAGATATGCACGCTCGCCGGTGACGCCATGCCAGGCAAGGAAGGATTCCAGCATGTGCATATGCGGGTTCGAGAACCGCACCCCCTGCCAGCCGGGGGTCTCGAGGAAGCCGTTCAGGCTGACGTCCTCGAGATGGGTGTCGATGAAATGGAACGTCTCTTGTGCCAGCTGCAGGGCATCCTGATGGCCGCATCGGTGAGCATGGGCAAGCGCCAGGAGCACGCAGGAATGGTCGTAGGCGTCCTCCGTCGGGTCAGCCACGCTGCCGTCGCAATTAAGGGTGCGCACCCAGCCACCGCGATCGGTGCGGCCCCGTTTCGCGATGAACTCGATGCCGTGGTCGATGAGCTTGTCGGCCGGTCCAACCCAGCCGCGTTCTTTGGCCACCGCGAACGCGTAAATCTGGCGAGCCATCGTGCGCATGCGCTTGGGTTTGCCCAACGGCCTTGCATCGAAACCGAGAGCCTCGTGGAAGCCGCCATACGCATCGTCGACACCTGCAGTGGACCACAGCGGCAGGGTTTCGTTGAAGAGCCAGTGCTCGACCCGCTTGCGCCATGACCCGCTGATGATGACCCGGTCGTCCGACCCCGTGAACTTCGTTTCAAGGCGTCCGCTCTTCTCGAGTTGTTCGACGACTTTCTTCACGTTCTGGCTGTGGCTGACAGGAGCGACGAATACCGCGTCCGGTGTCGTCACCACCGCCACATGCTTCATTCCAATGACTGTCAGCAGTCTGCCCTGGCTTCTGAGATAGGAGTTGCCGCAATGCATGGCGACAACGTCGCCCATTACGACATTGCCGTCGCGGTCCGTCGGGCTGGCTTCCAGCAGCGATTGCCACGATCCAAGGTCGTTCCAGCGGAAGGAAGCCGTAACCATCGCAATACCGCGTGCATGCTCCATGACCGCGTAGTCGATCGACGTCGACGGGACAGCCGAATAGAAGCCCTGGGGCAGGTAGATGCCCAAGACGTCGGTCCGTGCAGCCTTATAGGCCCGTTCCGCGGTGTCCCAGATGTCTGGCCGGAACTCGAGAAATGCCTTCCGCATCGTGTCGGCACGAAACAGGAAGATGCCGGCGTTCCAGTAAAATCTTCCCGAAGCCACATATTTGCGGGCCGTCTCGGCATTGGGCTTTTCGACAAAGTGCGAAACGGCGGCCACTCCGTCACCAGTTGCCGCAACCTCGATGTAACCGTAGCCGGTTTCGGGATGCGTCGGCTTGATGCCGAGCACGACAATGCTGCCTGATTCGGCGGCAGGCATGCCCGCCTCGACGGTTTCCCAGAATTGCGTTTCGGTCGATATCTGATGGTCGGAGGGGACCACGAGCACAAGCGCGTCCTCGCCATATTCGGAGATCGTGTGCAAGGTGGCTATGGCCACCGCAGCGGCGGTATTGCGGCCGACGGGTTCGAAAATCGGTCTGCCGCCGTTCAGACCGAGCGGACCGATATCCGATAGAACGCGGTCTGCATGCCGTTCGGAAGCTAGCAGGTAGATCGGCAGCTCGCCGTCCGGCCGCGCCTTGAGGCGTCGGACAGTCTTCGCGAGCATGGAACCGTCGCCCGAAAGATCGTGAAATTGCTTGGGATTGTCTTCGCGCGAGAGCGGCCACAGCCGTGAGCCGACGCCGCCACTCATGACAAAACTTATGATCCGGTCCGACATGGTCCAGTCCCTCTCAGAATGTCTGGTTTTAGGCTCCGATCTCTGGATTGCGGCGCAGCACGGCACCGTCTGGGCAGTGGGGCGACATTGTCGGTCTGCTGAAGGTCAGCGGCAGATCGCGGTAAAGGTCCGCGAGTGTCTTGCCCAAGCTGCGGTCGAGCATCTCGCAAACGGCTATCGCCGTGAGGCGCCCGTCGTCCTAGCTGCACCCGGTCGGCGGGTTGAAGATGAAATGCCCCGACTTCTCGAAGCCAGCTATGGCATTGACGAGTTCGGCAACGCGCCTCTTGATGGGAGCTACGGAGGTAGTGCCCAGTGATGGTGTTTTGGGGCTACACCCGTTCGGCGGATCATGGTGCCAAGCCCCAATGCGATCGCCTCCACGCGCATCAGGTTGAGTTCGGGCTCTTTCTCCCAGTCTGGATGGCCAAACCACCAGCGTGCGTCGTATTCCCGAAAGCCAGTGGCTTTGATGAGAGCACTGTTTTCGAAAACGAATGTGTTCGGCCTGGCCTGGCCGAGTATGTCCAGGGTCACGGTTTTGATCCGCTATTGCGCGCAACAGTCCTAGCACGCTGCCGGGCGCGGGCCCCTTCAGGAATTCGGGGTAGTCCTAACACGCTGGTTCGCGCGCCGCCTCACCCGATAGGAGCATGCCCGCCGATCCGCGAAACGAGGTTTCGTCCAAGCACGGCCGTCCCGAGAATGTCGACGAAAGGCGTTTCGGACGCCTGGCTCGCCTTCTCAATGGCATTCAAGTGGAATCGAGAGGGATCAGCGGAACTCCGTCTGCCCGGAGAAAGGATGATGGACTGCGCCGCGTTCGTCTTGGAGGCGATGGGAACACGGCGAAACCCCGACCGCATGTACACGACCATCAATACCCTCACGCCAAAGGGTCCGCGGACGGCAGGTCTCTCTGGGGACAGCAGATGTCATTCGTCGACAGGACGAGAGGACGTTTGGGGGCCGATATCGACGACCATGATCTCCGGCGACACGCCGAAGCGCACCGGCAGCCACGATACGCCCAAACCCCCGGATACGATCATGTGCCGCCCACCCTCGACGACATGCCCATAGGCGAAGCGCTGTCCGTAGGCTGAATTGCTGATGGGGGGGCCGATGAACGGCAAGCGCACCTGTCCACCATGTGTATGGCCGCATAACGTCAGGCTGACACGGTCAGGGACAGTAATGAAGATGTCCGGTTCATGCGCAAGGAGCAATATCGGATTGCCGTCGTCGGGTATTGCGGCCATTGTTCCAGGCAGATCGTCGACGCCCTTGTAAACGCCGCGAGAAAACTGCATGGCCCACTGGTCGCCAAGACCCGCAAGCCAGAATGCTGGGCCATCCTGCTGACGGATAAGCGTGGCGGTGTTCTCGAGGACCGGAATGCCATTGTCGACGAGGGCTGCGCGGACGCTGTCGACACCGTGCCACCAGTCGTGGTTGCCGAGAATGGCGTGGCAGCCGAGTGGCGCGGAAAGTTTCGAAAGTGAATTGCCCCAAACAGTGTCGGGCACGATCCCGGTGGCATAGCGCGGCGACACACCCATCACATAGTCGCCAAGGAGAAGGATGATGTCGGGCTGCAGGCTATTCGAAACACCAACGATCTCGTCGATCCTGGAAGCCGGCATCCAAGGCTCGCAGGCGTGGATGTCAGCGACCACGACGATGCGCAGGGGCTTGGCAGTGGTCGGCCAGCGCGGCGGAAGGAGCTTGTAGTGAGTGACACGCAGTCTAAACCGAGGCTCAATCGCGATGACATAACTCGCCAGACCGAATGCCGCCAGCGACACGGCGCCAAAGAGCTGCAGGAATGACCGCCGCGACGTCAGCACTTGTATTTCCCAGCAGAACGAGGTCTGTTTTAGAGATCGCCACGAATTCAGCTGCGGCAGCCTGAACCACATCAACCGCGTGAGAGGCCTCGCGGGGTCAATAGTTTCCCAAATTGGCGTCACCTGCAAGCATTGGTGTTATTGCGCAGGGGAGGGAGCTCGGGCTAGGACCCGTCAACTGCTCCGATTTGCCACTGATCTCGGGCGGATGGTGTAGTTCCATTCCGGATGAATGCGTCGCCTTAGATGGCGAGCGCCTCCATCTCGACATCTTCACTTGATCCCTTTTTTCGTCGGTCGCGGAATCGACCGCGCGCCCAACTTCAAGCCCGTTTGATTGTCGTGACTGCGATCAGCTCGACCAGGGCCACGCGATCGAGGAGGGCGCCGTCCGCGCCAGGTTTGCGTGATGCGGCAGAACAGGGGTGTTCGATGTTGCTCCACGTCAATGTGCCCGTCGGATGGTAATGCAATGTGGAGCGCGAGGCCTGTCTCGCTAGCATTGCAGTTCGACCTTCCACAACCGGCTTTGGTCATCCAGCTTCGAGCCGACCGCTTCCCGCCTTTGACGTATCGCATGCTTCGGCTGCGCTTCGACAAGATTGCGGCGCTCTCGAGCTGAAACCGGAGGGCGAACTTTCGTCGGCTGCAAACCGGCTTCTTACCGCTCTCGCAGTGTTTCCTGCTTGTATTGCATCATTGGCGAGAGAAAGTAGCTGATGATGCTGCGCGTGCCAGTCTGGGATGTTCATTCGGACGCGAAGCTTGGTAACTTCCTCGGTTCGGTCCGAACGGACAACCTACAGAAAGCTCGCAACTAGAGCCTGTTCCATCCCGATGGCATCGGGATGGAACCCCATCTCTTTTGCTTGAGCATGATCTTCTCCGAAAACCGGGCTCCCGCCTTTTGCTACGCTGACTTCGGTTCGGGATCATGGCTTTGAGGTGCTGTTTATCCAGTCCTTATTTGGCCACGGCAGCCCCGCGTTCCTTCAGGTCACATAAAATGAGGCTGCGCCAAGCGAGAGATGTGGGGAAAGGGTGGCGAACTGTATTTGAGATGCGCCGCCGGCCCCGTCACTGTCGAAAGAGAGCGCCCCGGTTGCACTGTCGTAGATGATATGATCGGAGCTGTCATGCGCGGCTGTACCAGCAAAGAAAGCTGCGGATGGAAGCCCTCCCGGCTGAAGCCCGGCAAAAACGGTATCGCTGAGATGGAACGTGTCCTGGGAGCGCTTGAAGTCGGTGATCTTATCGACATTGCCGGCTCCAAGAGCAGTATTGAACGAGAAGGCATCGTGGCCTCCGTAACCGGTCAAGACGTCGGCGCCGAGCCCGCCGTTGATGACATTGTTGCCGGCATTGCCCTCGATAGTCTGGGCGAACTCGTTGCCGGTGAAGCTCATCGCCTTCGTGCCGGTCGGGTTGTTGGTGGCGAGATGCTCGATCTCCGAGCCGGCCGAAAGCGCATAGCTCACCGAGGCGATCACACTGTCGTTGCCGCCGCCCACTGCCTCAACTGCCTTCTCGTTGGCATTGTCGACATAGTAAGTGTCGTTGCCGCCATAGCCGATCATCGTGTGGCCGCTGGTTCCATGCAATACATCGGCGCCGCTGGTGCCGTACAAGGTGCCATCGCTGGTGTCGCCGGACGGAGGGACAGTCCCGGTCCCAGACCCAGTCTCGGTCCCGGTCGAGCCAGTAGTTGGGGGAGTGACGTTGGCACCTGTGACGGTGTCGCCGCTGCCGGCCTTCTGATAGAGCTGAACCCCATCGATCTGCATCTGCATCGATGAGGGGGTCGAGCTATCCAGAGTCGTATGCCATCCGGTCGCGCTCGAATTCGCGACCTGATTGCTCATGATCAATTCCATCGGTTCATTCGGAATCGGCGCCTGCGCGCTGGTCACTTGCCCGATCTGTTTCCCATCGAAATACCAGGTGATCGACTGACCAGGCACCCAGTTGATGGCGTACGCGTGGAAGCCGGCCGTGAGATCAACACCTGTGTCGGTGACACCGCCGAACGTCCCCGACGGTGTGTGAATGTGCCAAGACAACGCTTGATTTGCCGGCCCCGAACCTTCGGTAAATCCACCCTCCTGCATATCGATCTCGAAATTATCGCCGCTGCTGCCCGCGCCTTGGCCGGGCATCATCCAGAGGCCCGGCCACGCGCCGTTGCCGCTCGGCGCCTTCATGCTGATCTGAAGATAGCCACCGTCGAATTCGAAGTTGCCATAGCTGCTGACGGCGCCGGACGTGACAGGGAATGTCTGTGCAGACCCCTGAGCCACCCCGTCCACGGGCTGTTCGATTGCCGTGAGATTCAACAGCCCGTTGCTCACCGTATCTTGGCTCGGCATATTGTATTCCGCATTGAACTGGTTG
The DNA here is from genome assembly GCF_040322135.1 of Mesorhizobium sp. M0189. Lineage (NCBI taxonomy): Bacteria > Pseudomonadati > Pseudomonadota > Alphaproteobacteria > Hyphomicrobiales > Phyllobacteriaceae > Mesorhizobium > Mesorhizobium sp. M0189. Next base: position 59,050 of record NZ_JAMYSW010000021.1, on the reverse strand, counting down.
CCCATTCCACTTCCGCCCGACCCATTGTCGTTCCACGGCCAGCCGTTGGCGGCATTGCTCGTGATGTAGGTATTCCAGTCGCTGTCGAGCGCCGTGCCGGAGAAGTTTTCCTCGAAGACGAGGTCGCTAGAGGCAAAGCCTGCGGGTGCGGAAAGAGCCATTGCATGATCCTCTATGGTGTTGAAAAAAGGGAATTCCACTGCCGCGCATCGCCAATGCGCGCGACATATCGCATGCTCGCAGCTGGGCACCGCGAACGGATTTCAAAGTAGCGGAGATTTGGAAGTCCTCGCCCGGACATTATTGTCGAGCGAGCTTAACGTTGAACTCGCCATCGAAGGCGAGTTTTGTCGGCGGGAATGCCCATCAGGGCCCTCCCTTGAAACGGTGTCGCAGCTGACGCCACAAGGTGTTCAACGGTTCGAGCCGCAGCCGCATTGAAGCCGAGGCAGCTCTTCCGGCGGACGCGCCGCCAAGCATGCCGTTTAGTAAAAGCAACGGTAGATCCTTAGTTCATTGCGTTTTTTTTGTTGTCATTCCACCCGCGCCCTAAGTAAAACGCAGGCATTTCCGCTTCCTGGCTTATCCGCACACCGTCTTGTACCTACGTGAATAGATTATTCGTGGACGATGTACGCAAGCCAGGAGACCTTACTGCCATTTGCGGCGAGAATGAGGCTAGGTGAAAACTTATCAACACTCTCATATAGTGTGAAAACTTATCAACACTCTCATGTAGTGCGTCGGACAACCACTCCGAAACAGCGTTCCGGGCTACACGCGTCGCTGGGCGACGTCGCCGGTGGCACGGCGGCGATGTCCGCATCATGCGCCTTCAATGATCGAAGGTGGAAGGCTGGCACCGTTATCGAGCGTAGCCCTACAGCACCGGACAGGCCGCTCAATCGCAACGCCAACGTGCCTGCATCGGGATCAAATTTTTCAAGATCTGGACAGCGCCAAGACGTGCAACCGCATCCAAGGGAAGTACGGTCGCTTAAGCGGCTTTTTGTTGAAATGGCTGAACGTGGCCCTAGGGCACTAGGGCGTGAGGGCGCTTCGTCGCCGCGGGGCGGCCCCGCGGATTGTCAAATTTGAACTGCGCAACCGGTCGCCAAAGCTCCAGCTTGTGGCCGTCTGCTAACCGCCTGGCGTGCTCTTTCGCCGCGTCGTGGTCTGTGCAAGCAAGGTCGACCCCGCCCACAAGCGGCCGTGTTCGTCCAGAACGTAGACACGATAATGCGGCATCGCTTGTCCAGACCGGCGACGACATTCTAACGGTCAGCCTCGCTGTGGAACCGCGAGATTTTGGTTCCTACGAGTTACCTGCGATGGGCCGCGCGCCGGGTGAGGGTGCATGAAATCGCTGGCCCATTCGCTTTGCGGTGGCAGATCGACGCTCTCGATGGAGCCGGCGCCGCCGGTCAACAAGGCCATCTCGGAGACTTCCCGTATCGGCCAAACCGGTTTCCCTGCAATGCCTAAATCGGCGTCGGCTATGCTCTCCAAAGTCGGACCCGCGATAGCAAATGCTGTGACAAAGCTTCGGCGGCCCCGCCGAGGCGCGTCGTGGCGTAGGCGAACGCAGTAAGGGCCAAGCCCGCCACGATCGCTCCGGCCCGCCGGGCGGCGCCTACCTTGCCGCGCATGGCCGCCTTCAGATCGCTTGCCACGGCGCGCGGCAGCACCTCCCGGACGTATCGCCATTCGGCTCCAAGAACGTCTTGGGACCCGGCGAGACCCGTCAACACTGCCTTGGCGGTGCCCTCGACGAGACAGCGGTGAACGAAGTATTTCCACGTGGTGCGCTGGACCGGCACAGTGTGGAGCACATGCGCCGCTGGCCGATACGCCCAATAGCCCCCAGGGTATAGACCGGCGGTCCGGATGCAGAACTCCGTCTCCTCGCAGCTCTCAGCCTTGCCGCCGATCCTTGCTCGGCCGCTGACGGAGAACCCGAGCTTGCGGCGCCCGAGATCCGGCGCAAAGCCACCGGCGTGCCGCAGCACGTCGGCCCGCACGGACATGTTGGCCCCGATAGGGTTGCGGATGCGCCCGTCGCGCACGTGCATGCCTGCGTAGGTGCAGCCGACGACCCAGTGGAACTCGCCGGGAAACCAGGAGGGCGGCGGCACTTGCCACAGCGGCTCAACCGGGCCGCCGGCGCCCAACACTGCTGGATCCCGATAAGCCTCCAACAGCTCCTCCAGCCAGTGCGGGTCGGCGACAGCGTCATCATCGAGGAAGGCGATCACGGGGGCCGTGGTGTATTCCGCTCCTGTCATGCGCCCGCCCGACAAGCCCGCTTGCCTGGCATTGGCGAGGATGGTGACGCCCGCAATCTCGCGCGCGGCGCGCTTTAGCAAGGCCTCGTTGTTGTCCACGACCACGACGATTTCACGTGGGACATGCGTTTGGGCGCGGACGGACCCGACCGCACGCTTCAACTCGTCCCAGCGGTCGAGAGTGTGTGCGCAGATCACAACGGAGGCTTCAGTCATGGGGCCTCCCGGCTGGTTTCTGAGGCCGGGCCGGTTTCGCGTGTCTGCGTCGCCCGAGCCGTGGCGGCTTTGAGGATGTTCCAGAGCGCACCGCCGTCATGGTGAATATCGAACTGGTCGTATTCGTCGACCGGATAGCGTCCGCTGTCCTGCCGCGACACCAGCCGCCACACCATCCAGCCGGCGCAGTTGCGATCACGCGTCAGCGTGTCGAGCCACATGGCGTAAGCTGCAGCCGCATTCTGATTGGAGCGGGCGTGGCCGAACTCCTCCAGAAGCACCGGCTTCCCGGCGCGAACTGCCAACCGGCAGAACTCGGTGATCATGTCGTTGAATTGCTGGATCGTGAGCTTGTAGTAGAGCGGGTAGCCGTGCCAGGTCCCGAAATCGAGAGTCGGGACGGTCAAATCGGATAGCTTCGGGTCGAGACTGTTGGCGTTCCCTGAGCTGACAAGGTGATTGGAATCGAGGGACTTCACGTAGGCCGACATTTCGGCAGTCCAGGCCAACCGCAAAGCCTCTGGGCGCGCATTGCCTTCGTTCATCAGCTCCCAAGCCATGATAGTCGGGTCGTCCCGGTAGGCACGCCGGGTGAGCGGGTTGACGCGCTGCACGACGTGGCGGACCCAAGTCCTGTAGTCTCGCTTCGTGCGCGGGTCATCGAAGAAAAACGTGGCCTCGTCCCGGCTCCCATACCAGGCCCGCATCTGCTGGGCGCCCCCCGTGTAGGCCCAGAAATCCAGGACGGCGATGATGAGCCTGAGGCGTCGCTTGCCGGCCTCGGCGATGAGGAAATCAACCTTCTGCATGCCGTTGACGCCGTCATTGATCGTCATCCTGTTTTGACTCGGATCCCAGTGGAGCAGGTATGTGCCCTTGACCGCGAGATTACTGGCTTCGCCTTCAAGCCGCCAATCCCAGATCGTAGGCTTGCTTCCGTCGAGCGACCCGATCACCGGCTGGAGGAAGGTGCGGACCACATTGGCGCCCATCGCCACCGCGTCGTCGAGAACGCGGGTGACCTCATCCTGCGACCCGTAGGTTAGATAGTGGTTGTTTACGCCGGTCACGAAGAACGGCCTGCCGTCCAACGTAAAGTTCGTTCCGGAAGTCTTGATGAAGGACGTTGCCGGCGGATCGTCTGCGGCGCTCGCGACAGCCGGAACGGATACGAACGCGAACACGAGCGCACACAACCACGCCTTGCGCAGTTCGTATTTCGCCCGTTGCCATTCGACAATCATCCCTCCACATGACCCTTGCCGGAGGCACAGCGCAAGAACCCCGAAGGATTACCTCCTCTGACCTCGCACAGCCCGGCGTCGTTCGGGCATAGTGGTGCTTGGCCGCTTCCAGCCGCTCGAGTATGGACCCGTGCTGTCAGGCATCTCCCAATCAAGTGTTCGGCTCCCCACATGGCGAGTCCTCGCAGCCGCAGTAGGTGGAAACCATCCTCGCGATGCGGCGCGCGATGCGGCTTTCCATCTGCCGCCCTTGGCTTGCGGGCCCGCGGCGGAGTCCAGGTTAGGCGGATCGCCTGAGGTGGTTCTCGTGGAACTGTGAGCTGGCGTCCTTTGAACTCCGCCGTGAGGACAACAATGCGCATTTGCCTGAGTCTCGATCCGTCCCGGCTACTGCGATGGCACCTCTGGCTGGCAGAAGCGCTTGCTGAACTGCCCGGCAACGAAGTCTCCTGCGTTTTGGCGGCCGGTCGCCGCCCGCTGCCGTTAATCTGCCGTCTGCTGCTCGAACTCGAACGACTGGTCTATGGCTTTCGCGGGAACGGCGCCATCGACCCCGTCGAGGCGGCGCTGCGGTGCCTGCCTTCGCCTCCGGCCGACCAAGTGGATGTCGTAATCGATTTGAGTGGGGCGGAATCGCTCCCGGCGGGGCGGCGCGTGCTCACACCGGTCTTCAACGGCGCACCCGGCGAGATCGGAGTCGTGGCGGCCTGGGTGGATCATCAGGATCTTCTCGTCGACCTGCATGACACGGCGCGCCCGTTGCGGCCGTGGACGGCGCGTCCGGCCAGTGGAGACCGTGAAGTCTTGGCAGCGAGGCTCGACAGCGCCCTTTCCTGCGCTGTGCCGCTGATCCTCAAAGCACTGTGCGAGGAAACCGGTTCTGCTGCGGCCGTTATCCCCGGTCCACGGACGGCAGTGCCTTCGTTTGGCGCGCTTTCGGCGTTTGCAAGGGCGACCGGCACGGTGGCATCGAAGGCGATCGGGCTTTTGGACGTCCTGGCGAGGGGCGGCAGGATGTGGGGGATTGGCTGGCGCTTCGAAGAATCGGCGAGCCTGCTCGACAAAGGCGAAGCAGCCTTCCGGGTGCTCACCGGAAATGCCGACAGCTACCTTGCCGACCCGTTCCCGTTCCCGCACCAGGGGCAGGATTTCATCTTTGTCGAACAATACCTCTACTCGAAGAACCGGGGGTGCATTGCGGTCGTGACAGTGAACCGGGACGGGACAGCCGGCGCATCCCGGATCGTCGTGGAGGAACCGCATCACCTCTCCTACCCGTTCGTGTTCAAGCACGACGGGCAGATCTGGATGATCCCCGAATCGGGGGCGGCCAGGAACGTCAGCCTCTACAGGGCAGTGGAATTCCCTTACCGATGGACGCGGGAGGGCTACCTTATGGAAGGCATTGAGGCCTACGATACCACGCCGCTCTGGCATGCGGGCGGCTTTTGGTTTTTCGTCAGCCCAAGGCTGTGGAGGTCCACGTCCTGGGATGTCCTCAGCCTCTACCGTGCCGAGAGCCTGACCGGGTCCTGGACGCCCCATGCCGCCAACCCGGTCCTGCTCGATGCCAGGCTCAGCCGCCCCGCAGGCGCCGTCATCCGACACGGCGGACGCACGCTACGCCCGGTCCAAGACTGCGCGCGCGGCTATGGCGGCGCGGTGACGTTCTGCCAGATCGATGCGCTCGGGGCGTCGGAGTTTGCCCAGACCCCGGTCGGTCGCATTTGGGCCGGAGCGTTGGGGTGTCACACCTACAACCGCCGGTCTGGCTTGGAGGTGATCGACCTGTTCGGGCATATCCGGGGTTTGCGAGAGGTCACGACCTCGTATCGGCTGCTGGTACCCGACGCGCCGGTCTCGGGACCGCGTGGGCAGTCCCTCTCTTGGCCGGTCTCGTCCGGGTTAGCTACCCGTAGCCAGGCGGTCGAGCGCAAGATACCCCGCCTGCGAAGGGCCGGGCGCGCTCGACCCTTCTCGGGCACAGAATAAGCTCGGAAATCACAGCCGAGTGAAGGAACGAGCCTACCTGGACATCGCAGCTTCTGGCCAGTGGCAATGTCAGCGTGCGCTGAACGTTCATTTCTTCGCGCTGTCTTCCGCATGGCTCGCTCAGTAGAAGTTGTCGCTTGTGAGCTAGTGCCGGCCGCGGGTCGATGAAGGTCCTTGCTGGCGTTGAAGGTGGCCCCAGAGCTCTAAACGGTTTGGCAACGCTGCCAACACAGCTGCTGAAGATGATCGGTGCCGCTGCCGTACTGTCCGCGCCGGTGGCATGGCTCGAACTAACCTAAATGGATACCCCCAAGGAGCTAATCATCTATTGTTTTTCCCTAACCATCTATCGTTCTTCCATTTCAGATCTGCATCAGTAATGCTCGGGTAACTAAAGATTAAGATGCCATCAAGGTCACAATCTTATTTCACATCATCTTGATTTCACTTTCCGGGGAGTCTGCACATGGCTAGATCAAGCACATCCGTGGATGTGGCGGTCATTGGAGCGGGCCCCTACCTGTCGCTGGCCGCGCATTTACGTGCGCGAGATGTCGAGCACCGGATTTTCGGGGAGCTCATGGGGTCATGGCTCATGGGGTCATGGAAGCATTTCCTGGGCCCAACGCTGTTGCGCCAGATCCGCCTGGTTGAGGGCGCGCCGCAGCTATCGGCCCATTACGAGACCTCGGTGCCTGGCCTGCATTTCATCGGTCCCGCCGCCGCGAACAGCTTCGGCCCGGTGTGTCGATTCGTATACGGGACCTATCACCCGGCCCATCATCTCGCTCGACACCTAGCGGCAGTTCTTGCGCGCTTCCAGCCCGCCTCCTGGGTTCCATCGTACGACCTCAAAGCGCTGTCATGAACGCCCGTCTCGCCAGCATTCTCGCCCCTGTCGGTGGCGTACCGCCGCCTGACCCGATTGATTTCGCGCTGCGCCGATCGCTGACTCTGCCCCGGGTCAGCTTCGTCGTCCCGACGCTCAATGAAGCCGAGAACCTCCCTTGGCTTCTGCCGCGCATCCCCAACTGGGCGCATGAGATCATTATCGTGGATGGTCGCTCGACCGACGACACGGTCGCGGTCGCGCGCCGCCTGCGCGAGGACGTGAAGATTGTCATGCAGCCCCGGCGGGGCAAGGGTGCTGCACTGCAGGCAGGATTCCTGGCCGCCACAGGCGAAATCATCGTCATGCTGGACGCCGACGGCTCCATGGTGCCAGAGGAGGCGATCGTCTTTGTCAGTGCGCTGATGGCCGGCGCGGATCTCGTCAAGGGTTCACGCTTTATCCAGGGCGCCGGCACCGACGACATGTCGCTGTTCCGGATGTTCGGTAATAAGGGGCTGACCCTGTTCGTGCGGCTGCTCTATGGCGGTTGGTTCTCCGATCTATGCTACGGATACATAGCCTTCTGGACCAAGCACGTCGCCACGCTTGACTGCGATTGCGATGGGTTCGAGATTGAGACCCTCATCAACGTGCGGGCCTTGAAGAACCACCTCAATATCGTCGAGGTGGCGAGTTTCGAGGCTTCGCGCATCAGCGGTGTGAGCCATCTGCGCGCCATGCCGGACGGCTGGCGCGTCCTGAAGACCATCCTGCGCGAGAGGGTGCACCAACAGCGCAGGCGGAGCGTGACAGCCTGTGTTGTCGGTGGACAGACCTGATGCGAATCCTGATGGTTGCCGCTCGCTGCTACCCCCTCATAGGCGGCATCGAAACTCACATCCAGGAAGTCGGTCCCCGCTTGGTGGCGCGTGGCCACGCCGTCGACGTGCTCACCACCGATCCCTCGGGGGAGTTGCCGGTTGAGGAGGAGGTGCGCGGCATGCGCGTGCGGCGCGTGCCGGCCTGGCCGAGGGAGTTGGACCTCTATTTTGCGCCCGGCATTTATACCGCGATCCGGCGCGGGACTTGGGATCTGATCCATTTCCAAGGTTACAACACCTTCGTGGCGCCGATCGGGCTGCTCGCCGCCATCCGCGGGGACCTGCCGTTCATCCTGACCTTCCACAGCGGCGGGCATTCCTCCCGGCTGCGCAACGCCGTGCGCGGCACGCAGCACGCGCTGCTCCGGCCGCTGGTGGCTCGGGCCGCGCGGCTGATTGGCGTCTCCGAATTCGAAGCCAGCTTCTTCAGCGTGAGGATGGGCGTGCCGCGGGAACGGTTTGTCGTCATCCCGAACGGCGCCGCGATGCCGGCTCCGAGCCCCGGCATCAAGGTCGATCCGCACCTGATCGTCTCGGGCGGCAGGCTGGAGCGCTACAAGGGCCATCATCGGGCGATCGCGGCCTTGCCCGAACTAATCCGCCGGATACCGGACGTGCGACTGCACATCGTCGGAACAGGCCCGTACGAGAGAGAATTGCGGCGCCTCGTCGCGACGCTCGGCCTCGAGAAGAGGGTCACAATTGCGGGTATTCCCGGATCCGAGCGGCAGCAAATGGCAGACCTCCTGGCGAGCGCCGCGCTGTTCGTGCTGTTCAGCGACTACGAAGCCCATCCGGTCACCGTAATGGAAGCCCTGTCGCTGCGCCGTCCGGTCCTCGTCAGCGACACGTCCGGTCTGCGGGAGCTGGCCGCCAACGGCCTGTGCAGGGCGATTCCGCGCAACGCCGGTCCGGGAGAGCTGGCCGCCGCCATGGCCGAGGAACTGGAGGCCCATCGGGAGGTCCCGGATTTGGCGCTGCCCGACTGGGATGCCTGTGCGCAAGCGCTGAGCGACGTTTATTGTGAGGTCCTGAGCAGCCGATCCGCGGTCCGCTTGCCCTCCGGCGGCGTGACATCGTGGCCTCCTGCGACGAGGGCATGATGCTGATGATGCCGGCTCATTTCACCGCCGGAGCCAGGGTCAACCCGCTCCAGGCCGGGATACGATTCGTCTCGGCCGTTGTCGGTCCCGACCTTCGCGACGGCAGCGCCGATGCCCCGTCGCAACGCGCCAGTTCCGGATGGATCGCGGTTCTATGCCTGACGACCGCCGCTGCTCTACTCCTCGTCGTGACCGGGCACGCAGCCGGGCGCCGGGGCTATGACGTGGCGCCGCCGCTCTTCTGGTCGGGTGTCGTTCTCTTGGTCGCTCCGACCAGCCTTCGCATCGCCTGGCCGACAACAGCCCGGGGTGAGCGCCTGGTCCTCCTGTTCCTGCTTGCCGAAGCCCTGCTCTACTGCACGATAGTCTATTCCCCGACGAGCTTCAGCGGTTACGACGAGGTTTTGCACTGGATCGCGGCCGAGGATCTCATCACGGCCCGCCGGCTGTTCCTGTCCAACCCGCTTTTCCCTATCGGGCCAACGTATCCCGGCCTGGAAATCCTGACGATGGCGATCGTAGATCTGACGGGACTGCCTTTGTTTGTGGCGGGGACGCTCTTGTTGGCCATTCTCAAGGGCTCGTTCATCGGTGCACTGTTTCTGTTCCTCGAAAGCATCGCCGGATCGCCGCGTATCTCGGCCATCGCCTGTCTGGCCTATATGGGCAGCTCAACCTTCTTCCTGTTCGACTCGATGTTCTCCTACGAGAGCCTCGGCATCGTGCTGTGCGTGCTGACCTTCGCGGTCGAAGCCGCGTCCAAGGATCTCGTCGGGCGACCGAGGCTGAAGTCGCTCTGGCTGATTGCCTTGCTATTGGCAAGCCTTGCGGTCACGCATCACCTCTCGGCCGCCTTCGCCGCCATCTATTTCGGAGCGCTGGCAGCCCTCGAGGCTTTGCGCCGGCACGACCCCCTGCGGATCAAGACCAGCATTGCCGTGGGCCTCGCGGCGATCCTCGCCATAGTCCTGCCGACCCTGTGGGTGCAGGCCCGTGGCATCCCTCTCACAGGCTATCTCGGCCCGGTGATCGACTCCGGCTTCGACACATTGCTCGGGAAGATCCTCGGCGCGCCCACACCGCGGTCGGAGCACCTCGGAGCGCCGGACAAGGCCCTCTACATGCGGCTGACCACCTTGCTGGCGCTCCTGCTGGTGGTACTCGGACTGGCAACGGGATTCTTTCGGTCGCTGGCCATGGCAGCGCCGAGTGGTGCGCGGTCCGGTTGGCGTCCGATCCAGGACATTTTCGAACGCCGCTGGCGCGATAGCCGCCTCGTGCTCCTCAGCTTGCTGGCCTTCGGCCTCCCAGTCTCGGTGGCCTTCCGACTGACCGTCGCCGGATGGCAAGTCGGCAACCGCATGGGAACGTTCGTGTTCATCGCCGTCGGGCTGGTCGTCGCGGTGAGCATCGTCCACTTCTGGCAGGGCCGCACGCCACGCGGGTGGCGCCGCATCGCACCGGCCGTTGCTCTGGTGATCATCGTCCTGGGCGGCGTCACGAGCTCTTCGATTAATCCGATCCATGGACGCTACAGAGTGGCCGCAGATCAGGAATCGATCGAGCCGATGGGGATCGAAACGGCACGCTGGGCCAAGGAATGGCTCGGTGCCGGCAACCGCTTCACCACCGACCGCATCAACCGCCTTCTGCTTGCGGGCTACGGCCGGCAGGACGTCAGGGTCACTATCGTCGAAGGCGTCGATGCCGCGCGCATATTCGAGGCCGAGACATTGGGGCCCGACGAGTTTTGGGCCTTAGCGGGAAGCGACATCGATTTCCTGCTGATTGACCTGCGCCTGACCACGGCCCCGCCGGTGCTCGGCTTTTACTTTCAGCCGTGGCAAGCGCCGCGGGGAACGCCGCTCTCGGGCGCAGCGCTGCTCAAGTTCAATGACGTCAAGGGCGTCACCCGCATCTACGACAACGGCTGGATCGTCATCTATGACGTGAGGGGATTGCATGAGAATTTGTAGCAAGCGGGACCTTCTGGCCGCGTGCATGTGGGCGGGGGCCGCGGTGGCGGCCGTTGCGGTCAGCGACAGCTTGCTCCTCCGTACTGCCCTGGGCGCGCCCATGGTGTTCCTCGTCTCGGGCCACACGGTGCTGCGGGCCATTGGCGTCAGGACCACCTCCGCGTTGCAACACTTCGTCTATGCGGTCGGAGCAAGCCTCGCCGCTGGTATTGCCGGGGGCTTTGCCCTGAACGCCGCAGGCTTCCTTACGCCTCTCGGCTGGGCGGTGTGGTTCTGGGCCGTGACGGCCGCCGCGGCACTGGTGGCGGCCGGCCGCCGCGACACTCCCGATCTGCCAGCCTGGCCGGCTCCGGCGGGGGTCCGGCTCTGGCAGGGGGCCGCGCTCATGCTAGCGGTGCTTGTGGCGACCGGAGCCTATGCGCTGGCCGTCCGGGACGAAGCGGCCTACCGGGAGTTCAAATACACCGCGTTCTGGTTGTTGCCCTCGGCCAGTGGCGAGTCCGGCCGGATCACCATCGGCATCAGGAGCGCCGAGACTCAACCTCAGCGATTCGACGTGGAAATCACCCTGGACGGGCAACCGTTCGCCGTTTTCCGATCGATCGCCGTCGCGCCGGGCGACACCTGGGCGCGGGAAATCCCGGTGCCTGCCTTGGCAACTCGCCAGACGGCCGAGGCGCGGCTCTATCGACCGGAAGACAACCGGCTCTATCGCAGCGTTTCGACGCTGGTGCCGGGCATCTGAAACGAGGCTCGACCATGCGCATCCTGCTGCTGTCGCAGTTCTATCCGCCGGTGATCGGGGGAGAGGAGCGGCACGTCCGCAATCTCGGCGCGGCGTTGGCGCAGCGGGGCCATCATGTCAGCGTCGGGACCTTGATGCATCCCGGATCGCCCGAAACCGAGCTGGACGGCACGGTCCGCGTGCATCGCCTGCGCGGCACGCTCCAGCGCCTGTCAGGCCTCCACACCGATCCCGAGCGCCGCCACGCACCACCCTTCGCGGATCCCGAACTGGTGCTGGCCCTGAAGCGGCTGGTCACCCAGGAGAGGCCGGACATCGTCCACGCCCATAACTGGATCTACGCGTCCTTCCTGCCGCTCAAAGTTTTGAGTGGGGCACGCCTCGTGGTCACGCTCCACGATTACGGCCTTGTCTGCGTCAAGAAGAACTTCATGCACTTGGGCGCCCATCTCTGCAGTGGCCCAGCGCCGGCCAAATGCTTACATTGCGCCACTGGGCATTACGGGGCCGTCAAGGCAGCCGCGACCACTTTGAGCAACTGGGCGTCGAGCTTCGCCGCTCGGCGCGTGGTGGACCGCTTCATCGCGGTGAGCCACGCGGTGGCGCGTCACACCGGACTCACCCAAGGCGGCGCCCCCTACGAGGTCATCCCCAACTTCGTGCCCGACGATGTCGGGGTGCTTGGCCCGGAAGATCCCTGCCTGCGGGAGGAGCTACCTGGGGATGGATTCATCCTGTTCGTCGGTGACATGATGCGCCTCAAAGGCATTGACGTTCTCCTGCAAGCCTATGCCGGCCTGGAGCGGGCGCCGCAGCTGGTCCTGATCGGGCGCCGGGTCGCCGACACGCCAACCGAATTTCCGCCGAACGTTCGAGTTTTCAGCATGTGGCCGCATTCCGCCATCATGCATGCATGGCGGCGCTCACTGTTCGGCGTGCTGCCATCGCTGGGGCCCGAAGCCTGTGCGACAGTGATCATGGAAGCGATGGCGTCCGGCAAGGCAGTCGTTGCAACCGACGTCGGCGGCATGCCTGATCTCGTCGATCATGGCGAAACAGGGCTTCTCGTGCCGCCTGGTGATGCGCATGCCCTGGCCCACGCGATGCAAACACTTCTGGAGGACCGCAACCTGCTTGCCCGCCTGGAGGCGACAAGCCTCGCCAGGGTGGGGCGCCTCAAGGCCGGAGCGGTTGTGACCCGGATCGAGCAGGTCTACCGGGACGTCCTGCGCCCAGCCGCCAGCAGGTCGGCGGTGCCGGCGCACCAAGGGTCGGGAGAGCCTTCATGCCGGTAGGCCTCGCCGGGACGGCCATTGTTCGCGTGCGCCGGGCGCTTCAAAAGAACGCCACGCTCGTCACGAATTCCGGCGCTCTGGCGATCGGAACGATGGCAGCGGCCGGTCTTGGGTTAATCTATTGGTTGCTCGCCGCCCGGCTGTTTCCGCCGGAGGTGATTGGCAAGGCCTCTGCCCTCCTGTCCGTGATGGGGCTCGTCGGCCTGCTGGGGGAGGGCGGGCTCGGGACCCTGCTGATGGGCGAAATCGTTCGGCACCCGGGCAAGGAGCGCGGCCTCGTGGCCGCGGCAGCGTCCGTCGGGGTGGCGCTGGCGGTTGGCTTCGCCTTGTTGTTTGTCTTCGGGGAGGCGTATCTCAACAGATCGACCGGGCCGATCGACGGTTGGTTCGTGGGCGTTGCGTTCGTCCTCGGCTGCTGCCTGACCGTTCTCAGTGCGGTGGTCGACCAGGCGCTCGTCGGCAACTTGCGCAGCACCGGCAGGATGATCCGGCAAGTGCTGTTTTCCACGTTCAAGCTGATGCTGATCGCCGCCGCCGCAGCCGCTGGCTACGACTCCAATGCCGCGATTCTTCTGACCTGGGTGGCCAGTATGCTGGCGTCCTGGATCGGCGTCGATCTCTTGACCCGCGGCGGCGCGCGTCACCTCGTTGGGCCCCCCGATTTCCCGCTACTGCATACGCTTCGACGCAAGGTCTTTGACCACTACACGCTCGATGTGGCCTTGCAGACCCCGGGCCTCATCATGCCGTACCTTGTGGTAATTCTCCTGTCGCCGGCCATCAATGCCGCCTTCGTATCGTTGTGGATGGTGGTATTCATGGCCTCGATCATTCCCGCAGCCATGGCTACGGCCCTGTTCCCCGTGATCAGAGCAAGCCCGAAACAATCCAGACACAACATCCTTTTGTCGCTCATGGCGTCATTGCTCTTCTCGCTGGTCTGCGCCGTCTTCGTCTTCACCTATTCGCAGGAGGTCCTTGCGGTCTTCAATCCGACCTATCCTGAGATCGCCGGTTCGAGCCTGCGCTTTCTCGGCTTTAGCCTGCTGGGATTAACGCTCAAATTTCATGCCTGCACGCTGGCGCGGCTGAGCGATACGATGCGCAAAGCATCTCGCTGGTTCATGCTTGGCGGATTACTGGAACTGTGCTTCGTGGTCGCGGGGGCGAAGCTTGATGGACTGCAAGGCCTGGTCCTAGGCTGGACGCTCGCCATAAGCATCGAGGGTGCATGTGCGGCCCTCGTTTTGGCCTTCGCAACGAAGCTGAATTCCGCCAGCGGTCCTGTGCACGAAGGGCCGTCTGTTGCGTCACCATCTGAGACTTGAGGAGACACCGCTCATGGCGCAAGGTTTTCGACCGCAGGATCGCGCGCTGAAGATTGGTTAGGGGCATTTTGGCGCGTTCCGATTGCTGCTCGCGATTTTCGTGGTTCTGCAGCACTTCCTGGCCAATCTCGTGCCAGAGCCCATCGCAACGGCGCCGCTACCCTGTGAGTTTGGGAACATCGCCGTTCTGGTCTTCTTCGCCCTGTCGGGCTTTGTGATCAGCGAGGCGGCCGATCGGATTTATGCGGGGAGGCCCGTCGCCTTCATGGCCAACCGTTTGCTCAGGATCCTGCCGCATTTCGCGCTCGCGACGATATTGCAGTCCTTACTTCTCGCAACCACTCTTGTTCTGGCATAAATGACGCAGCAGAGATCTCTGCCGGCGGCGGGCCTTGGCATTACGGCGGCTTTTGCGCCCATCTTCAGGCTCGCCCTGGTAAGGAGGGCACAGCCGATATGCGGATTTGAGCCTTACTTTCGTGTATGGCTGTGCGCTACTTCGCCCTGAGCGGCGGCACCAGGCTCAGTTGGGCCACCGCCGCCGTGGCTTGCGCGGGCATAGTCTCGCGCTTCTCCTGCGCCAGCCGGCACATGACCCGGTGCTCGGTTTCGAACGAGCAGTTGCGACCGAGTTCACTTTGCTTGTAGGGCTCCTCGGCCTCATGACCGTGCTCCATGCGTCCGCATCGGGCCATTCCGCTGGATCGACCGGGGGCTCGGGGATTTCACCTATCCCATTTACCGTTGGCAAAGTGAATTTCATGATATTCGTTCTCTGGTGACTGCGGAATACTCCTGCACTGGCTTAATCGGAGGGCTGGCCTTGAGTTTGATTGCGACATACGGGCTGCGTGGCCTGGTCGATTGGAAAATTGACTTGCTATGGGATGCTGTTCGGGGCGGCCAAATCGATTGATTCAGTGGATGAACCCGACATGGGCGGAAAGGGCTGCTGGGCGTACTGGCCAAGATGCGAGCCGATACGGGCCAATCGTCCTGATGCGATCCGCATGTTCAACCCGGTTTCCATCACGACAGCATGGGAGATCGTTGCCGCCTCTGGACGAACCCACGATATTGGTCGATCTGTCGATGTGGTTGCGGACTTGACGCCGCACGACTAACCCAGCCGCGCAGCTACCGGATGGCAATTCAGGCGACCCGCGCAGGCAATGGCATCCGCCTGATCGGCGATCCTCGGAGCAATGCGGAGATCGGCCGCTCGATGGTCCGATAGAACACAAGGCCGAACAGGTTTGACAGCAGCAACGCCGCCAGTACAAAGAACACGGCGGTCACTGTCGTGATCGGGAGCACCATTTTTAGCCCCGCGACCAAGAAAATGTGGAACAGATACGTGCTATATGATGCGTCGCCCAGCGCCTCGGCAATGGTTTCAAACCTGCCACCCGATACGGGCGCGGCGAACGCGCACGCCGCAACAGCCACTGCGCCAGCTATCCAAATCGAAATGACTTCCGGAAATGGCAGACGCGACGGGATCCGAAAAACGATATTCACAAGGATCTGGGCCACAAGTAGAGCCACCGCGATCCAAAATGGATAGCGAAGAACAAAGCGGCGCCCCAAGTGGTGTTTCAGCACGCCGATCGCCATACCAGCCGCAAACAGGAGGATTATCGGATCGGCGAAGAACGTGAATACTGTCTGTGCCGGTGTACTATTAGAAAACGGCTTCACCAAGGATCCCTCTGCGACGACAGCACAAAAAACTAGAAACACACCAGTCAAACCAATGCGCCGAGGCAATATTAAGGCGACAGTGAATAACGCATAAAAGAACATCTCGTAATTGAGCGTCCAACCTTGCCCGAGTACTGGCTGCATGTCCATACCGGGACCAGTCGGATAAGGAATAAAGGTCAGCGACTTAACCAGTTCAATTATAGAGGGTTCTCGAGAGAGCGGAGCAATCTGATACAGCGCGAACGCGACAAATGTGGCGATCCAGTAGGTCGGCACAATACGGATGAGCCTGCGCTTGGCAAAACCTAGGGACTTTGAGAAGCTGCCAAAGTCACCATAAGAAATGGTAACCATGACAAACCCGCTGATGACAAAAAATGTCGTCACACCAAGTCCACCAATACTAAACGCGACAGGCCTAAACCACTCCGGAAGAATGCGATGCTCGACGATAACATCAATTGCATGGCTCAGGACGACAAGCGATGCGGCAATTCCGCGTAAAGCCTGGACGTGATGATTTCTCGGCCTGACCATAGTGGCGGGCTCGGAGCTGTATTCTGCATCCATGGCCATGGCGCGTAGCTTTCACTTTCGATGGTCGCCATCCGGCCCCGAACTGGTCGAGCATGGGTCGACGAGCAAGGCTATCGTGACCCATCACCGCCACCGGCACAACTATCCCTTTGTGGGCACTCCTTCCGGATGACACACCGCCCGGGGCGAAGTGACAAAACTCGGCCAATGAGCACATGGCTGCGCTGCTGCGGGAGCCCCTCAATGGCAGACGGATGTCCAACCCAGTCGCGACCGAGAGCCCCGTGAAGTGCACTCCATGGCAGAGATGACGCTGAGACAATCAGCACCTCAACCCTGGTTGATCTTTCCGGTACGTTGAAATCGGTTCAGTTTTGCCGGAGCGCCAGATCACACGGCGCAGCGTTTCTTTCGCAGCTTGCGCTGTCTCCAGCAGCGCCGGACCTGGATCGTCCCAGCGCCAGTAGGCGCTATGAATCCGATAACTCGGTGGATAGAGACAGCCGGCGCCAAGGAGCCGGGCCGAGATGAAATCCCTGAATTCATCGCGCCAGACGTGGGTCGGATCAAGCATCAATGGTGGGTGTGGCTGCCCGGCGGCGTCGCAATAGCCGATATGACAGAGATTGACGCCACAGAGGGCGGAGATCTCCACCTGGCCATCGATCCGGCCAACGGTTGGCTCGACAAACCGAAAGCTGCCGTCACGCTGGTCGCGCTTAAATTCCATGCTGGCGATTCCGTTTGTCAAACCGATTGATCGGAAGAAGCGGATTGTCAGATCCTCCAATTCCTCGGCGACTTCCGGCGCCGCCCAGCAACTGGCGGTCACGCCGATCTGAGGCGGCCAGGAACGGCCTTTGCGGCCCGTAAAGGCGACCGAAGCACCCGGGCGCAGGTAGCACAGGCAAAAGTAGATGGAGTCATTCGACCCCTCGATCCACTCCTGAACAATCACCTCCCCGACCGCGTCCAGCACTTGCTCGCAGAGCAACCGAGCGTCGGCTTGGGTCTCGATGCGATAGGCCTTCTTGAAAGAGCCGTCATACGCCGGGCTGTTTGGCTTCACGCAGAATGGAGGGGCGAAGCTTGATGGACTTCAAGGCCTGGTCCTGGGGTGGACGCTCGCCGTCAGCATCGAGGTGCATGTGCGGCTTCGTTTTGGCCTTCGCGATGAAGCTGGATTTTGCCGCCGGCCCCGCGCACGAACGACCGCGCCCCGCTCCAGACTCGAGATGTAATCCATGGCGGCCATGATCCTTGAGCTCGTGTTTGGAGGGCGACGCGGATGTGGTGGCGATCTGGACGGAACTGAGCTGGTGCACCGGAACAAAAGGCTCGTTGACCGCCAGATTCGCGGCGCTTCGCATCCGCATTGTCGACGGGCCGCCTCGGCCTCGACCACTTCGAGGGCCGCTCCTGGCAGGGTCTGCATCGACACGCGCTCATGGCCATGATCGCTTATACTTTCCTCTAGCGCCGCCGCCTGAGAGCGGGCGGGGGAAAAGAACAGCCGAAGGACCCCTCAGCCAACCATACCCGCCGTGCGAAGAGCCCTTCACGCAGCCACGCCAGAGCGATGTCCTTACTGCCGCATTAGGCTCACGACATCGACGCGACCACCTCCAGCATCACCTCCGTCGCGCCGCCGCCGATGGATAGGACGCGGGCGTCACGCGCTATGCGCTCGATCGGGCTCTCGCGCATGAGGCCCATAGCGCCATGGAACTGCACGCACGTATACACGACCTCGTTGACGAGTTCGCCGCAGATGGCCTTCACCATCGAGACTTCGCGCAGGCAATCTTCGTCCGCCGCCATGCGCCAAGCGGTGGCATAGAGAAACTGGCGGCCTGCCTCCACCTTCGCAGAGAGCATCGCGAGACGTTCACGGATCGCCTGCATGTCCCATAGGACGCCCCCGAATGCGCGGCGAGCTTTCACCCAGGCGAGGGTCATATCGATCGCCGCCTCGGCCGCCCCTATCGCCATGCCGGCGAGGACAAGGCGCTCGTTCTGGAAGTTGCGCATGATTGAGTAGAAGCCCTGTCCCTCCGCGCCGAGCACGTTCTCGGCGGGGATACGGCAACCGTCGAAGACGAGCTCCGCCGTGTCGGAGGAGCGCCAGCCGTGCTTGTCCAGCTCGCGGGCGACGCTGAAGCCTGGTGTGCCCTTTGCGACGAGGAACATCGTGATCCCGTGGCTTCCTGCCGAGGGATCGGTCTTGGCGGCGACGCAGTAGAGATCCGCGTGGGCGCCGTTCGTGATGTAGAGCTTCGTGCCGTCAAGTACGTAAGAGTCGCCCTCTCGGCGGGCGCGCGTGCGGATGGCCTTCACGTCCGAGCCAGCATCCGGTTCCGTGATGGCGATCGCGGTGATCACCTCGCCGCTGATAATGCCCGGCATCCAGCGGGCCCGCTGGGCTTTGGTCCCGTCGTGAAAGACATGCACGGAAGCCATGTCGGTATGGACCAGCGTCGCGATGGCGACGCCGCCATAGGTCGAACGCCCGAGCTCCTCGGCGAAGATCGTGGATGCGACCGCGTCCATCTCGGCACCACCATACTCGGCCGGGTAGCGGATACCGAAGAAGCCGAGTTCGCCCATGCGGCGCAGGATCGGGCGGGGAATGAACCCGTCCTCCTCCCAGCGATCCGCACGGGGCTTGATCTCCTCCTCGACGAAACGGCGCACCTGGTCGCGTAAGAGCTCATACTCCCCCGCCGCCCAAGGCAGCCCCGGTCCTCGCGCCGGTACCCAAGCTTTGTCCATCCTCTTCATCCGCTCTCCTGTGCCGTCCAACGCAAAAGCGTCCGTCCGGATTGGTTCCCCAAGGCCATTCGTAGGCCTTCCGGTAAGCTAGAGTTCGATTTCCTCCCTCGGTCCTTCCGAGGCTGAAGGGGCACTGGAATCGGCCACCCAGAGCATTCCGTCGATCACTTCCGCCAGTCCGGCCACTGTCGGGCGCTCGAAGAGGTTGCGAAGCTGCACGTCGACGCCGAAGGTCTCCCGCATGCGCGACACCGCCCGCATCACGAGGAGCGAGTGCCCGCCCAGGCCGAAGAAGTTGTCGTCACGGCCGATCGACTCGACCTTTAGGAGATCGCACCACAGCGCGGCCAGCGTCTTCTCGGTCTCCGTCGAGGGGGCGACGAAGTCTTGTGCAGGCTGGATGTTTTCCGCCGTCGGCTCGGGAAGCGCGGAGCGGTCGATCTTGCCGTTGGACGTGAGCGGCATCCGTTCGAGGCGAACATAGTGCGTCGGAATCATGGACTCCAAGAGTTCTTCGGCGAGGTGGGCGCGCAGGTCCGCCACGGTCAGGGGTTTCGACGTGACATAGTAGGCCACAAGTCGTGCGATGCCGTCTTCGGCCGCTGGCGGTTCGACATAGCCGATTTGGGCCATAATCTCCTTGATGCGGGGTACGTCCAGCTCGTCGTTGAGTTCGTCAATGGCTTCATCGCGCGTCTTCTGGCCGAGACGCACATCCCAGCTGTAGGGAAGGGCGTAATTGTGATGTCCCCGCTGCTTCTTATGAACGTAGATGCCGACGTCGTTGATGAGGCAGTTCGTGGAGCGTCCTGTATCCGCAGGCCGATCCCATCCCGCCTGCGTCTTCAGGAAGTCGAGCATGTCCTCCAGAGGGACGCTCCAGTAGCGGTAGAAGTCGATGAACTTCACTTCCTCGAATAATGAGTCGTTCCGGAAGGCATCCACGTCGAGAAAGCGCGACACAGCATCCTCGCGGCGGTGATACTCCTTGCGCGCCTCGGCGATGAGCGCGTCCAGACGGGCCGGATCGTAGTCGTCCCGCTTGAAGACCTCCTCGGTCAGGCGCGTCTCAAAGAACTGGCCGCGGGACAACCCCGTCACGATGTACCCGATCCCTCGCTCGCGGGCGACGTTCGTGGCCAGGGTGTAGATCGTCTTGAAGCAGCCGTTGCAGACGTTCGCGAACCGTTTCAGGCTGTCGACGAAGATCTCGTTCATATGCGGCGTGCTTCCCCAGTGGTGATCCACGCCGAGGGAGTTCACGAGCCGCCTGATATTGGCCTTGGCTCCTTCCGAAATGAAACCGTTGTCGAGGGTGAAGGTAAGCGGCTTCACCCCCATGGCGACGAGCTTGCACAGCATAAAACTGCTGTCTTTGCCGCCGCTCAACAGCACGATGCAGTCGTAAGGTCCCTTCTTGTTACCCCGCATCTCCGCGATGAGAACCTGGAGGTCATCCGATGTCTTGAAATAGGTCTGCGCCTTGTCGACATAGGTGTCGAAGGCCCGGCATAGATTGCAGACGCCTGCCGCATCGAATGTCGTGCCAGGCAGGCCGGACTCAACACCGCACCGTTCGCAATAACGCACATGTGTCGCTGGTTTCGCCACCGAGGTGGCGATGGCAGCGACAGCGCACTCCTGAACGTGCGGGTGCTTCAGAAGCCGCGCTTCGATCTCGCCCAGCTCGACACGCGCGCCACCAACCTTCACCTGATGATCGGCGCGGCCGAGAAAGTCCAGGCGCCCTTCCGAGTTCCAGCGGGCAAGATCGCCCGTCTTGTACAGCCGCAGCTTCGAAAACCCATCTCGGGGATCCGTGGCCGTGAGGAAACGCTCGTCGGTCAGGTCAGGGCGATTGAAATAGCCTCTCGCGAGACCGTCGCCGGCAATGAACATCTCACCGATGATGCCAGGGGCGGTGGGTTGATGTGCCTTGTTGAGGACGTAGATGCCCGCATTGGCGGCCGGAACGCCGATCGACACCGATGCGGATTGATCCCGGTCGATGTCGAAACGGTGAATCATGCAGCCAACAGTGGCTTCGGTTGGCCCGTACTCGTTGTAGATCTCGATACGATGGGGGATGGCTTTCGTGATATCGCGAGCCAACTCGGTTTTGAAGTCCTCACCACCCACGATGAACTTGCGCAGCCTTGTGGTCTCAAGATTGCGGTCGCGGATCATCGCGAGATGCGCCGGCGTCAGCTTCATGATATCGACGGCATTGTCGTCGATGACCTTGAGCACGACCATGCTCTGGACTCCGGGATCACCAAGATAGACCACGATGCGGCCGCCGGTGATGAGTGGCGTGAAGAGCGTCGTGACGGTCAGGTCGAAGGCGAGGGATGAGAAAAGGGGCCATGCGAGACGTTCGCCGGAACTGTACACCCGAGCGGCCCACCAGATATAGTTCATCAGGTTCCGGTGCTCGATCACGACGCCCTTGGGCGTGCCGGTCGAGCCGGAGGTGAAGATGATATAGGCGGCGCCGTCCGGAGTGGCAGCGGACGGTCGGGCCGAGTCCGGCTGATTCAAAATCGACCCGAAATCGGCGTCGAGCACGAAAATGTCGGCAAGGTTCGGGGAAATGACGGATTGCAGGCGCGCCTGAGTGATCGCCACCGGCGCCCGCCCGTCGGTCCCGTTGGCAATGTCCTTCAGGATTGTTGCCAGACGCCCCTTCGGCGTTGCCGCATCCACCGGTACATAGGCTGCGCCGGACTTCAGGACGCCTAAGATCGCGACGACGACTTCAATGGAGTGCTCCATGAACACAACGGCAATTTGACCCGGCCCCACGCCGGTCGAGCTCAGATGCGTGGCCATCTGGTTGGAGCGTTCGTTGAGCTGCTGGTACGTCAGCGTTGCATCGCCGAAGCGGATCGCTTCAGCGTCAGGACTACTCGTCGCCTGGTCGCGGAAGAGATCGATGATCGTCCTGTCCGACGGGTAAGGCGCTGCAGTGGCGTTGTACCCGACAACCAGCGCCTGATGATCGGCATCTTTCAGCAGGGGAAGCGCTATGCCCTCCGCCGCGATAGGTAGGACTTCATTCATGAGATACGCTCCCCATCTCGCGGAAATCAAAAAATCAAATCACGTCAATCGTTCAGCTTTTTGGGTTGCCTGGCGATAAAGCTCTGCGATGGCAGGTGCGTCCGGTTCCTCCAGCATAAGGGGATCGTTGCAGTCCTCGGGCCCGAAATAAAATTCGGCATGGGGCACCACTCGAAGCCATCGGTGAGGTGCGGCACCCGATCGCAGCCAGGCCTTGTTCGGAAGGAATATGCATACTCGACCCGAATACGGAGTGGGAATGTACCGCCGCAAAGCCGTGATCGCCGTGGATTTGAGTCGAGCTCTGCTCGCCAGCACCGGATCTGTCGTGACAGGCTCTTTGCTTTTGCGAACGAGGGTCACGAGGGCGCGGACGCGCTCGCTGAGATTCCGGAGGCGACTGCCGAAATATCGGAGACGGGCGCCGAATGTCGGCAGCTTCGCCATCTCTCGCAGGAACGAATGGGCGCTGCGCTTGGCAAAGAAATACACCAGACGCGGCAATTCCTTATAGGTGGTGGGGTGAAGAGGGCCAAAGAGCGCTATGCATGGGATCTCCGCTCCGCGTTGACCCAGGATTTTCGCCAGTTCGAAAGCGGTTGCAGCGCCGGAGCAGTAACCGGCGATGATGTACGGACCGGTGGGCTGATATTCGACGATCTGGCGGGCGAAGTACTCGGCGATATCTTCGACGCAGTCCATCGGCTCGCTCTGCCCATCGAAGCCAGACGGTTGGAGTGCATAAAACGGTTGATCGCCGCCCAGGTGCTTCGACAGGTCCGAGAATGAGAAGGGCGCCCCGATATGCCCGGGTACGGCGTAAATGGGCGTGCGTGTTCCGCGAGACTGCAGGGGAATGATTGCAGGCTGTTGCCGGGCCGCCGCCGTGGCCATATTCAGAAACGCGATGATCTCGCCCTTCCGGTCCCGCAACTGGTCGCGAAACTCGGCCGTCAATGCGCCAGCTGGGGCGTTGCACCGCAGCCGGTCACCCTCTACCCAGACCTTGATGTCCTTGACCGCGAGATCTGCGAGAAGCTCCGGGAACTGCATCACGTCCGCCGACATAGGGCCTTCCGATCACTTTCTTCATGATTCACGACGGAGCCAAAGTGGTTCCCGCGTCCCAGCTCCTCCAGCACGACGGTTTCATCGATGAAACTGCCGCCTCTTTCTCCGTACGCCCGGGACATGTCAGTGAAGCGCTGTCCCGTGTTCTCGACTACGCCCCACCGCGAAGTGTGGGAACAAGTGCGGTTCGAATGAACTTGCGTGCAGTCCAATGGAATTGGTTGAGCTCCTCGTTTATCCGCAGTGCATCGTAAGTGAATGATGGCATCGCGGACACTTCAATTCCGGACTACCACTCAATTCCAGACTACCACGGTCCCGATGTACCCAGGCTTCGGTATGAACCTACGCACAGCCCAATCCCTTTCATCCCAAGAAAGGGGCTGTCCTAAGCCGCACCCCAGGGCCTTAGAGATAGCCTCCAGCCGGGTCCAGCGCCGGAGGAAGCCTTGCAGCCGGTCTTGCGGACCAAGGGCGGTGTAGGACCCATACTCGGAGGCGGAAAAGCAGAGCGCTGCGATCTCGTCCGCTTCGGGCACAGGGAGAACTGCCTCGATGTCCACCCCGACCTCCTGCCTGGTCGAGAGGGCGACGACCGCGACATCTCCGGATCGTGAGACGCTGAAGCGCAAATCGCGAGCAGGCATGCGGTGCGAGAGGTGGGGTTTGCCTAGGCGTCCATATTCTAGTTCGACGTCGGACGGCGAGATTCCCAGTTTGGAAGCGAGGACCCGGCGCAGCTGCCCACGGGTAGCGACAAAGCGGAGGCGGTCCCGCTCCAGTCTCAACCCCTCGGCGCGCCGACGTTCCTCTTCGTTGAGGCAAACGCCTATCGCGCGGATGACGTTCTGCTCCGCATCGAGCATGAATGCCAGGACCTCCAAATTATCATTCTCGAGAACCGGCATTATGATCCCGGGTCTCAGCTCGACTTTATCCAAAAAGTTTGAAGGAGGCGGTGCCGGCTCCACAAGAGGCTGACTGACGCCGAATCTGACGGGTCGAATTAATCGATGTCCCGGCCGAGTCGAGACAGCATGAAAATTCCGGCTCGCGCCCAATGCGCCATGGCGATCGTCCCCGCCCGCGCCAGAAAATTGGATACAGTCGAGCTCTGGGCAGCAGTCAGAAGTCATGCGTGATTCCGATCGCTGGGAGCGCTCATGCGCACAAGTGCAATTCTTTCTAATGAACGGCAGGGCCATTCATTAGGATTTCCCCGATGAAACAATCAGGAATGGGCGAACGCAAGGAGCGCCTGGTGGATATTTTGATGTATGGATGGGCTACATCAAAAGACCCAGACACGCTGCTGCTCGCAAGGGGTCTGCCGGAGGCGAAACTGCCAAACTTAGCTTGCCGGATTGACAATGAACTCGCGGTCCAATGATCTCCTGCTCTGACGAGCAAGGCTGCTGCGCCGGGTTTGGCCTGGATGCGGTATTACGTCAGATCAAAGCAATCTCCGCGCTTCGCTTGCGCGGCCGAGTGACCGCCTGGGCGATGGGCTTTTGCTGCTGGACGGCGGAAGCCTCCCGGCCCGCCCGCGAGGCTTTTATGCCTTATGGAAGACTTGGTTATTGGAACGACGACGCGATAGCGCCGTCAGTTAAGATCCAATTCGGATTACCTCTTCTGGTCGCGTCCCTACAGGTGGTGTAGCTCGGCGGTAGCGAAGCCGCTTGCGAGCGCGCTCTCGATAGCGCTGTAGCGAGCGAGCGGCTTTGCGGTGGTCATCGACAGTTCGCCGGTAAGGTCGGGTTGCTGACACCAACCTGATTCGAAGGAACCATCGATAACCGACGACATAATGAACCTGCGCGCGCTCGTAGAGAAGACTCCGGATTCCGATCTCTTGCGCGAGATGATTGGCTTTGCCGCCGAGCGGCTGATGGAACTGGAGGTTGGGGCCGCCACCGGCGCCGCCTATGGCGAGAAGAGCCCGTTGCGCACGGCCCAGCGCAACGGCTATCGCGAGCGCGACTGGGAGACGCGCGCCGGCACCGTCGAGCTGCGCATCCCCAAGCTCAGGAAGGGCTCCTATTTCCCCGGTTTCCTAGAACCGCGCCGCATGGCCGAGAAGGCGCTGACCGCCGTCATCCAGGAGGCCTACGTCCAGGGGATCTCGACCCGCTCGGTCGACGACCTGGTCAAGGCAATGGGCATGAGCGGCATCTCCAAAAGCCAGGTCAGCCGGCTGTGCGAAGAGATCGACGGCAAGGTCAAAGCGTTCCTTGAAAGACCCATCGAGGGCGACTGGCCATATCTGTGGATCGACGCCACCTTCCTGAAGGTGCGCCGCGGCGGCCGCATCGTCTCGGTCGCCGTCATCATCGCTGTCGGCGTCAACGCGGACGGCCGGCGCGAGGTGCTGGGCATGGAGGTCGGCACGTCTGAGGCCGAGCCGATCTGGACGGAGTTCTTGCGCAAGCTGACCCGCCGCGGCCTGCGCGGCGTCAAGCTCGTCGTCTCCGATGCCCATGAAGGCATCAAGGCGGCCGTCACCAAGGTGCTGTGCGCGACATGGCAGAGGTGCCGCGTCCACTTCATGAGGAACGTGCTGGCCCATGCCGGCAAGAGCGGGCGCCGCGTCGTCTCCGCTTTCATCGCCACCGCCTTCGCCCAGGAAACGCCCGGGGCCGCAAGCACGCAATGGCGCGCCGTCGCCGACCAGATCCGGCCGAAGGTGCCGAAGCTGGCGACAATCATGGACGACGCCGAGCCCGACGTGCTTGCCTACATGACTTTCCCCAAGGAGCACCGCGCCAAGCTGCACTCGACCAACCCGATCGAGCGCCTCAACGGCGAGATCAAGCGGCGCACCGAGGTCATCGGCATCTTCCCAAATGATGACGCCATCGTCCGCCTGGTTGGCGCGATCTTGCTCGAACAGAACGACGAATGGGCCGTGCAGCGCGCCAGATACATGACGCTGGAAACCATCAGCCAAATGAGCGATGATCCGCTCATCAGCCTGCCAGCCGTGGCACGCTGATCAGCCCGGCCCCCATGCCGGAGAGCGCGGCGACCAAGCCGTCAGCTACACCACTCCCTGGGACACGATCCTGAGACAATCAGCACCTCAACCCTGGTTGATCTTTCCGGTACGTTTGAAATCGGTTTAGTTTTGACGGGGCGCCAGATCACGGGGCAGCGTTTCTTTCGCGGCTTTTGCTGACTCTAGCAGCGCCGGACGTCCCAGCGCCAGCAGGCGTTATTAATCCGATGAGTCGGTGGATAGAAACAGCCGGCGCCAAGGAGCCGGGCCGAGATGAAATCCCTGAATTCATCGCGCCAGGCGTGGGTTGGATCAAGCTCTAATCGTGGATCTGGCTGCCCGGCGGCGTCGCAATAGCCGACATGACAGAGTGATTGATGCCACAGAGGGGCGGAGATCCCCACTTGCCCATCCACCCGGCCAACGGTTGGCTCGACAATCCGAAAGCCGCCGTACGCTGGTCGCGCTGTGTTCCATGCTGGCGAAAGGAGGAAGCGCATTGTCAGGTCCTCCAATTCCTCGGCGACTTCCGGCGCCGCCCAGCAACTAGCGGTAACGCCGATCTGAGACGGCCAGGAACGGCGTTTGCGGCCCGTAAAGGCGACCGAAGTACCGGGGCGGCGCTATCACCGGCCGGCACACTGATGTTGGCGAGCGTCCGCCGATAAACGGTCCTGTCGGCCGCTGCGGTGAACCTCGCCCTGCTGGCGGCGTGGACCAAAGCACGGGCAGAAAGGGGCCGACAGGGCGGCTACTTGTAATCTATGGCTCCAGCGGTAGGAGTCGAACCTACAAGCCTTTCGGCGTCGCATTAACAGTGCGATGCGTCTACCAATTTCGCCACGCTGAAACATAGAATAGATAGACAAATCCAACCTCTCCTTGGCCTGCCGAAGGGCCGAACCCCCGACGATCGATTGTCCAAGAACCTGCCCCCAATATTTGATGCAGAGTGGCAGCTCCTTTTTTTCGACACTTCAAGCCGCGGCCTGTCTCATGTGAGTAGCAATGGTCCCTAGCACCCGCTTGGCACCGCGCAGCTTTGCCTCTATGCGGCGCTCTGGACTGTCTCTGCCTATTGCGATCCACTTCATAGGATGCTCCGCATTAGCCAGGCGGGACTTGTGCCCGGCGGAGCCTGCCAGAAAATCGTAGCCGCACTCCCCGCGTCCGATGCTGTCCTCAATAGCCAGCACATGGCTGATAAGCCCGGGTTTGAGCCGGCCATCGCGCTCAAACAGAAAGCCGCTTTGATAGTTGAGAACACGGCCGTCATGCACGAAATTGTACAAGACCCCAATTGTCTGGTCCCCGGCCAACGTCCGTGAGATGCGAACGGTCCCCAAGGGAACTCCGCGCGCAATGAGTTCCTCGTGAAACCGACGGAAGCTCGGATTGGCAAAGGATCCTTTGTGTCCCCACCGCGCCTGATGAAGCTCGGCGAGCAAATCAAACGCGACGAGCGCCTCCGATGTCGCTTCCACGGTCCGGAACTCAATGGGGCCGCGTTCCGCATATAGCCGCATGGCACGGCTTACCGCCTGGCGAGTATTGCGGCCCAATGTGGCGCGGTAATTTCCGCCTTTCTGGCGGACCTTCGCGAAGTCAATCCACCGTGCCGAATCTTCCGCTTTCACCTCGGTAAGGAGCCCAGCCCGGCCTGCGATGCGACAAGCGGCCAGCTCAAAGTCCGGATCAATTCCGGAGAGCACCAGCTGGTCAGAGTAGCGCAAGTGATGCGCTAAGGCCTCGAGGCATGCCACCCGAGTTGCATCGGCCAAGGATCGCTCCGCAAGAATATTGTTGTACTCGATGAACAGTCGATCGAAACGAACATCTCCGGTTTCATTGAGCAGCCAACGCGCCCGCGGATGCCGCCCGAAACTCCAGGCCCTCCGGCGGCAAATAATCGCCAACCCAACGATCCTGCTTGAAGTACGAGCGACTAGAACATGTGGTTGCGCGCTCCCCGGCAGATGCCGCAGCCAAGTTCCGATCCAGAGCCAGGACAGATAGAATGAGTGAGTTGCTCGCGCTTCGAGCTCCTTCCAAACGGTCTCCAGTCTCGCAATGTCCGGCAAAGCCTGCACGGTAACGTCAATGACCGTATCCTGGCGCATTGCTCGTTCTACTGAAGCCACACGATAGGGTTCCGCACCAATGGCTGAGACATCAAGAGGTCCTGACGTACAGCCATCTTCCTGATACTTTGCGCACTGCGGCGGGAATGTCAGGAGTATCCTCGCTGCGCGCTGCTGTTCGTCCATGAAGCACTCGGGTTTGTCCTATTTGGAGAAGTCTCCTATCGCCAGCGCGTGAAGTGAAGACCCTATTCCTGACTACTCACGGCGGGCTATAGTCTATGCCAATGTTCCGAACTCCTGGGCGGAGGCGGACATGTTCCTGATTATAAACGCGATCTAATGTTCCGGCCGCCGGAAGACGAATTGCCATGCCCAGGGCATAATACCCAGCTGGCTGTGAAACCGAGCGGCCCAGCGCAGGGCCTTGGGGATAGCCTCGGCCCGATAGTTGAAGTCCCGGGCCAGCACCGTCGAGAAGCCTGCAGCGGCGGCCGCTTTCTTCACATGCCGCATCGTGACGATGAAGAAATGGGCCTTCTCGAAGTCCCATCCCGTCGGTGTCAGCCTCCAGTAAAGCGGCTGAAGCTTGCGGGGCACGAAACCGAAGAACGGCAGGCGGCTGTGGGATTCGATCGGGAAATACGGATTGGGGATCTGCCCGACCAGGATCCCGCCTGGAGCCAACACCCGGTAGATCTCCCTCATGCTCGCGTTGTGCAGGGCCGGTTTGATGTGCTCGAACACGTTCGCCAGGGCTACGCAGTCAAAGCTTTTATTGCCGAAGGGCAGGGCGTGGGCGGCGCCCGGGAACATCTCCAGGCCGGCTTCGGACCGCGTCGGGCGGTCGAGATCCGGTTCGATGCCTTGCCAGCTCAGCGTGGTCGCGGCGGCGTAGCGGTCGGTCAGTTCCCCGTTCTGGCACCCGATGTCTAGCGCCTTGCCGGTGCAGAAGTGGACATGCTCGTCGATGAGGCGACTCAAGCCGTCGGCGAGATGGTGGTTTCGCGCTTCCCACTCTTCTTCCGATTGGAGCGCGCCCCGGCCGTGGAGGGCGTCCCCTTCCTGCTTCGTCCCGATGAGTTCATCCATTAAATCAATCCTTTTGCTAGGCATCAATTCGGACCGATCCTCTACTCCGCCACCACGCGGGAAGGCTCGACATCGTTGGGGTTGGATGCGGCCGGCAAACTCTCGCCTGTCGGCGACGAAGTCGGGACCGGTGAACCGGCCGGCTTGCTTGGCCCGTTTTCGCCCACGATGATGTTGACGAGGTCACCTGGCTGCAACAGGGTCATCCCGACGGACTCAATGCTGACCGGCCCGGCTGCCGATTGCCGCACGATTTGATAGGTTGCGCTGTTCGCGTCCTTAGCAAACTGGACGCGGGTCACCGGCAACGTGTACAGGACGCCTTCGCTGGTATTCAACTCGCGCACATTGGCCGCGATCTGGCTCTCCGTGGTCTCGATCTCGACCTCCAGATCGTTCCTGAGGTCGGCCCCGGTCCGCAACACCTCAGACTCCAGCGAAGCGAGGCGCTGGTTGGCGCTCGCGTATTGGTTGAGGGCGTCCTGCCGACGTTGTTCCGCATCGGACAACTCACTCTGGATCTGATCCATCACCGCCATGCTGAGAACTTTGCGGTCCACGAGCGTGCGCATGTTGTTGACGCGCTCCTGGCGCAGCTTGACGAGTTTGTCGAGCGACTCCATGCGCCCATAAGCGACGACATCATGCCTGGCCGCCTCCAGCGCACGCAGGTTCGCGCGCTCGCGATCCTTGTGCGCCGTGGCGACGGCCTTGCGCCGGTCGCTCTGCTCGTCGACGAGGTTAGCCGCTTCGGTCGCGCCGGCCAGTTCCAGCAGCTGGCGCGGGATAGTGGGTGCCGTACCGTCGCGCTCGGCCTTCAGCACCGCCGCGCGCGCGAGCAACTTCAACATGGCATCGATCGCCCCGCTCCGCTTCTGGGTCTCACGTACGGCTTCGATCTTCTGCCACGGCTCGCTCTCAGCCCGATCGAGTCCGCCGGCCAGCGCGATCGCATGCAGGATCGTCATGCCGGGCGCGTACTTGAACGAGCCCGGATTCTTGACCGGCCCCAGCACGTAAATGGGCGGGCGCTCCAGCGGCAGGATGTTGACCAGCCCCTTGTGGCCCAGCAGTTGATTGAAGGTTTCCGCCAGGTCGGCCTGCACCTGTTGCGTTGACCGGTTGGCGACCGGAATGGAGCCAAGCAAGGGCACGGAAATCGTGCCGTCCTCTTGGACAATATATTCGCCGCTCAGTTCCGGACGCTGCAGGATGCCGTGGAAGGCCGAGGACGCGGCCCCCCACTTGTCTTCCTCGACGTCGACGCGCTCGTAGAATGCGACCTTGAGGCGGTCGCCGACGCCAAACAGGGCTCCGGTTGGCATGCCTGGCGCCTTGCTGAGGGTTTTGGGGCGCTCGGCACTCGTGGGGACGGCAGGGACGACGCTCGGTTCGACCGAGGCCGCAGCCGATGCATCCGGTCCCGTCCTGAGGGTTTTGGGGAGCTCGGTACTAGTGGGGGGGACCGTAGGGACGGCGCTCCGTTCGACCGAGGCTATAGCCGACGCATCCGGTCTCGACACGATCGCGCGGGAGGGTTCGGCCGTGGCTCGGACCGGATGTTCTTGCCAGCTATCGATAGCAGCAGACACCTTCTGCACCACGGCTCCGGAGACATCCTCGACCTTTTGCACCACGGCTTCGGAGGCATGCTCGACCTTCTGCATCACGGCGCCGGAAGCATCCTCGACCTTCTGCACCACGGCTTCGGAGGCATCCTCGACCTTCTGCATCACGGGTCCGGAGACATCCTTGACCTTCTCCATCACGGCTTCGGAGGCATCCTCGACCTTCTGCATCACGGGTCCGGAGACATCCTTGACCTTCTGTACCACGGCTCTGGAAACCTCCATGGCCCTCCCGTTTCTGACCGCGCCCCCTCCCACGGCGGCGACCCCGCACAGCCCGAAGACAAGCAGGAGGGCCTTCAATCCCCTGCGGGGGGCCGCCTGTGACGGGGAAGGGACGGGTTCGGAATTGCATTCTGTATCCATGGCCATGACGCGTGGCTTTCATTTTCAATGGTGGCCATCCCGTCCCGAACTGGTCGAGCACGGGTCGACGAGCAAGGCTCTGCCTTATCGTGACCCTTCACCGCCAGCCGCACAACTATCCCTTTGTGGGCACTCCTTCCGGATAAACCACCGCCTTGTGCGAACTCGTAGATGACCAGATTGCTGCGCTGCAGGAGAACTTCTTTGATGGTAACCGAACAAAGCGATCGACCGCAACGAGAGCCGGAAAGGTTGGTTTCACCGACGCAACCTCTCGAACCGCCTGCGGCCCCAACATGCATTCGCGGGATGGCTGGGCCGTTTCCAACTTCATCCAGGCCCTGGAGAACGAGTCGATCACGATCTCCGGCTCCGATCATTTCTGCTACGTCGATGACCTGATCGACGGCTTGACTTCGCCTGATGAATGAAGAGGCGACCTCGACGAAGCCGTCAACCTTGGCAATCCTATTGAGGTAGCAATGGCAGAACTGGCCCGCCTCACTCATTTCTCTCGCCGGATCTCACCAGGCTCGAATTCCGGCTCCTGCCAAAGGACTTCCCCGGCAGTGCTGCCCCGATATGGGCCGCCCCAGGGGCCGCGCCAGGCAACTCCTCTATTGCTCACCGCAGGTGCAACGCAAGGAGCGGCTCGGCAGACCATCGCCCATTTCGATGCCCGGAAGGCATCCGTGCTTCCGTGCTGTTGTGGGCGCTGCGCCGCGTCGCCCTGGTCCACACCCAGTCGCCACTGCCAGCTGTGGCGCGTTGCTCCTCAAGCTGCTGAGGCTCGGGCGCTGCTCAGGATCAGCGCGCGCCGCGTCAAGATCGCCTTCGCCTTGGCTTGCGGCGTCATCCCAAAATGGCGGCTGGTCGCGGCGCTCCCCCTAGGCCCGCGATTCTCCCGCTGATACGCGGCGCCGCCCCGCGCCAGGCCGGCGGCCCCACCCAGGCCCCACGGGAGACCAAGCCCGGCAACTCTCGCGGCCCCCGTAGCCGGCGCCACGATGGTGCTGGCCCGCCCGGAGCGGCTGAAAGCCAGGGCTCGCATCCCTCACCAAGGCCTCAGGCTTGAGAATCCGGGGTAGCCCTCGACGAATCTACCCTACGCCTAAAGAGGGTGTTCTTGTCCAGGGTTATCCTAGCGTAAGGTCACATGGTCAAAGAAAAACTATGCGTGGAGCGCCTTGCGAGACGCGCGTACCTTTTGTCGCGCCAGGGGAGGCTACGATGACAACGAAATCCTTGATGACCACAAAATCTTTTATAACAGTGCTTGTCAGTCCAAGCGAGTTACTCCGCGAGGGCCTTGTTCTAATTCTGGATGCAGCAAAGTTTCGCATTCTTTTCTCTGCGGCTTGTGTTCACGACCTTCTGCAGAAGCCGCTACCCAAGCACCGGTCCATCTTGCTCATCATGGATGTCGACGGTACTCATGCGGATGCTGGATTTGCACAAATTGCAGAGTTTAAAGCGATGTATCCGACCAGCCATGTCGTTGCGCTAGCCGATCACTGTCGTCCGAACGATATAGTTTCAGCCCTTCGTGCGGGGGCTGACTCGTATTTGACAAAAGTTGCCGCTCACGACACCTTCATCAAAGCTCTCGAATTGGTTATGCTAGGGCAGACGGTCCTACCTGCAGAAACTTCGACGTTTATTCAGGACATAAGACATGGTCTCAAATATGATGCGGTACATGAGTTTACAAATGTGTCTGTTACAATGGAGAACGCTGAGCGAGAACCATCAATGTTGTCAACTCGGGAAAATTGTATTATACGTTGCTTGATCGCTGGGGAGTCTAACAAGACAATCGCACGCAAGATTAACATCGCCGAAGCGACGGTGAAGGTACACGTGAAGGCCATCCTTCGAAAGATTCGGGTCGGCAACCGTACCCAGGCTGCAGTTTGGGCGATGAACCATGGTATGCTCACTTCCGCTCCTGGCAATGGCCCGTCAGGGACCGAAAAGACCGCATCTCAGCCTTCTCCCCATCCGCAAGAGCTACTCGAAGCACAAAAGGAGTACCTCCTTCTCAAGAACACTCATCCGATGTGACCGCCTCCGCGTCTTCGGGCTGGTGACCTGTACGCTCAATTATGCTGTCGCACGAAGGAGACCCCGGTCGACCGATGCGACGAACTCCCAGTACATTAGATCCCGATGCTGAAAACCGCAATTTTGAGATGGTCTCAGGTCCCCGCAACCACACCTTTCTACGATGCACTTTCCAAGCTACGCCCTGATACGAGGTTCCGCGATCAAGAACGCGTAGGTTCAAATCACCCCCGGCGATGGTAGCGTAAGGAGGGTGCAGTAGAGACGGGATCGCAATGGGCGCTGAGGTGGACCCCGCCAATGGGACCACGACCCGGCCTTTTGTGGTTGCCGTCGCGGATTTCGAAGACAGGGACTTCCACGCCCACAGCCGATCGATAAAGCAGTGGCTGACGGATGTAAGATCACGGGTTTCATCCCGACGTGGTGTTAACCCAGGCCAGGTTCGACGCCCATCAGGACCAGCGGGAGGTCAACCAACTGACCTGGAACGTCTTCCGCGATCATCTGGTGCTCAATGCCGCCCCGAAATGGGACGGCGACCTTTGTCAGCCCAATGCCTATCGTGCCGCTCACGGCCGACGTGCTGGAACGCAAGATCGAGCTCCTCGACAAGCACTTCGGAACGCAGCGCTCCAAGGACTGGTTCGACCGCCAGACACTCGCTGGGCTTCCGAGGTTGCGCTGGATGGAATGCCGGGCACCCGAGCATTTCGCCGAGGCTTCACGCTCCGGAAGGCCAAAATTCTTTAGCAGTTTGCACACATTCTCTCGCAAAAAACGTGCGGGGCGACCATCGAAAAATGGAGTGGGCCTTGAACTCATCGGGCGATCTGCTAACTATTCGTCTGCGGCGGTCCGGCAAAAAGACATCTACAAGGAAAGATAGTACAGAACTAGCCAATCATGCCGACCGTTTTTACTATCCATTTTGAAGTTGAGGGATTCATCAAAGTGGGCAAGACAAAAATTGCTCCTGGATTTTCGTTCAAGAAAGCCCGGATCGGAACGGTCGAGGGCGGAGAATCCGGGGTTCTGGTGTGGAAATGGGACCAACTGGTCGCGGTCCTTACTCAGATCGACGAGGAAGCCTACTCCACGAAAGGCAAATGGTTCCTCGAAACAGGTTTCGGGCTGCTGAGCGGGCAGCACAAGAATTTCGATACGATCGAAGAAGCCATAAGATGGGTGGCCAGACACACTTTCCCTGACACTGCAGATGGATCAGCGGCAGGAAGTTAACCCGAATCGCGGTCAGCTTCCGAGCTGACGGAAGTCGCGCATTTCCCTTTTCAAGCGGTCGTCCTCCAGGCCAGTTTCCTGCCGGCGGGAATCTTCTTGGCTTTGCGTGCCGCCCTGTGCGGGTCCCGGCGAAGCCCTTCGGCGACACCTAGACCCGTTTGTCAGACGGCCGTCACCTTATTGGTCCGCAACCGAAGTGAGGTCGTGCTCATCACCGCCAGTCACCGTCGGCGGCCGCTATCATCTTCATGGCAGCCGCCTCGTCGCGGGTGTAGCTGACGACGAGAGCGGGATGAGCACTCCACGCCTGAATGTCCTGCAGGAACAGGGGACGGTATGTCTACGCCGGCTTGCCGTCGGGTCGAGCGGCGAGAGCTTCTGCGGCCGCATGCGGACCACTGCCTCTGACACTGCCCCCTTGGAACAGCTTTCCAGAGGACTGCAGAACAAGATCATCGCGACGATACCGGGCGCTTCGGAGCACCCCGCCAAAATCCCCTACAGCATATTATCAGAAAGCTCACGGCAACGAACCCACCGGGGCGGGGGGCCGCTGGATCTCGGGCGGCTCCCGGATGCCATTCACTGCAACGGAGATCTCCCGACTTTCACTAAGACGGCCCGCCGGGATTCACCCGAGGCTGGCCGTCTTATTGCTTGGGATACGCTTCGGCAAGAGTTCCTTCCGCGAAGAGATCGTTGACTTTGTAGGCGACTTCCGTGCGGTTGGTCGCCTTCAGCTTCTTCATGATATTTCGGATGTGGACCTTCACGGTGCTTTCGCGCAGGTTCAGTTCGTAGGCGATGATCTTGTTCGCCTTTCCGCGCCGGAGCGCTTGGGCGACCTCGGCCTGCCTGAGCGTGAACATGCCTGTCAAAGGCTGCGTGTCGCGGCTGCCCGAACCTATCAGGTGGCGCATGCAAAGGACACTGCTCGCCGGGACGAAGATGCCTCCCGCTGCCGCAAGGTTGATAGCCTCGACACAGACATCGATTTCGACCGAGGTCGGAATGTAGCCGCGTGCGCCGCATTCGAGAGCGGTCAGTATGTGTGCAAGGTCTTCGGTGTCGGCCAGGATAACCACAGGGACTGATTTGAATTCGGACGAAATATGCCTAATCTCGTCTGCGATGCCATAATCGGTGACCTTCCGGCCGCCAAGGTTGAAGAGTATGGCTGCAAGGGGGGGTGCCGAGCCCTTCTTCACGCGCCATTCATCGATCGAACCCATGGCGGCGATCTCCATGCCGAGTTCGTGGTCCGCGAGAGCCGATGCGAGACACTCGCGGCCTAGAGCCCTTCCGTCCAGGATGAGGAGGCATCCCCTGCCTCCTTGGCCGTGGAGACTTTCCGTTCCGCTGGACAGCACTCCTGACCGATTGGCCGTGTGTTTACGCCGTCCTGCTGTGGAACCCATGTCAATCCCCAATCTTTTCGCACAAGCCGCGTTGCGGCTGCCAAAACACCCCTCATTCTTCGCAATCTGAAAGCTTGAATACGCTGCCCTGTGTTTGAATGCGCTTGTGATCGAACACCCAGCCCTTGTGAAAGCGTGAGGCTCACCCAGCAGTCTTCAGCAGTTCTTCGCCCCTAGCCGAGAACAGCTTGTGCAGCCTATCGTCTATTTATAAGCGTTCTCTAACATAAGTTAATTTTTAGAAAATTTCGCGTCGACGGTCGCCTGAGGCATGTGTTGAGACCGCGTCACCCCGCCTTGAAGCTCCCGCGAGTTCGATCGTGACGCGCGGGTCCGGTCAGGTTCAATCTCTTTGGCCATGTGCCAACCGTTGGAATGCTTCCCGACCGCTTAAGGAATGCCAAGGAGTGGGATAGCTCTGCGAGGTTGACTAACCGGGTAGGCGATGATGCCATTCTCAGGATGGGACCGCTCAGCCAAACCCCAAGCCCAGCAGCCATTCGAGGGAGGATCGGTAGTTCTTCGCGATTGTGGACGAGAAATCCTGAAGGTGGATATTGGCATGACCAGGGCGCAGTTCGTGGCATCCGTGGCCAAGCGCTTTAGGTCCAAGAACACCTGGCTGTATCTGCCGCAGTTTATGGGCAGCTTACACGCATTTCGGCAGCACGTTCTCCTCATGCGATAGGCCATGGTGCCGTCGGTCATGATAATCGGGCCTTTGCCGCTGCCCTCGTCAAGATAGATTGCGGGCCCGCCAGGTAAGCCGCGCACTAAGCATCGTCTGGAACTGCTCAAGCGACGGCGCACTGTCGTCTTCCAGCAGAAATTTTGCTGATGGCCTACGCGCTGGCGCCCAGCACCGCGCCGCAGGCGGCGACGCGGAAGTTCGCGAGACGGTTGAACCCGAGCTAGAGGGAATAACCTTTACCTGAGGTACTCGCTGTCGAATCCGGCTGTCTTGACCAGCTTCTTGCGGTTGATCACCTCTACATGGCCTGCCTTGAAAGCGACGAGATCGGCCTTGCGGAGTTCCCTCAACGTCCGATTGAGGTGAACGGTGGTCATTCCGAGGATGTCGGCCAATTCGTGCTGGGTAAGGGGACACTCATATCTTCCATGGGCCGACAGGCCAACGATCGAGAGCCTCTCCTCCAACTCGAGCAGGAAATGGGCGGTGCGGCTCATCGCGTTCCGCCGCCCGGCATTCATGAGATGTTCGGCAAGGATGGCGTTCAGGCGGGCTAGGGAGCAGGCGATGGTCTTCCCAAGGCGGCCTTCCGACAAGATGGCCTCTATCAGTTTCTTGCTGGAAATTTCATAAACAGCTAGTTCGGTTATGGACGCCAGGGACGCTAAACGGGGTCCGTCCACGGAACGGAAACCGACAATGTCCCCCCGCAGAGGAGTGTCGATGATCTGGCGTTCTCCGTCCAGTAGTCCGCGGTAAAGGAGGGCCCAACCCGATTTTACGATGAATATCCCATCGTTGTTGTCATCCTGGCGGGATATCACCGAATGGGGTTTGTAAATTCTTGCGGTAACACCGAGAAAATCGTTGTTACCCCAATCGTCCTTCGAGAATGTCCCCCCTACGGGATGCGAGTGTATGAACTGCAACAGTGTTTGCATGTTGCTTCAATTTCCGCACAACCTACAATAATTTCTCCCGCACGAGTTTGACAGAAGGACCACCCACGGTAGAGGCAGCATGGCCTACTGTCCTCGTCTGTTCGAATGAGGTAGACTGCGTTTAGATCAAGGGGTTGCAAGCATCAGGCGGTCAAGTCTTCCGGCTCCGGCGAGACGATCTACGCCAATCCCTGCAGAAGTGTAGTGAGATCATTGCTCAGCAGCAGCTAGCCTGCACGAAGCAAGGGCGGAGCCTATCCAGACTCGCATCTTTACGAGCACTTCGGGCTCGTACGTCTGACCCGACTTGGACGTGGCGTGTCGTGGCTGAAGGCGTGAGTACTTGTCCGAGAGCCGGATGCGGGAGATCTGCAGGTCCGGTTCGATGAGCGGGGTGTGGAAACGGAGCCAAGGTTGAATCAATAAGGCAAGACAAGACGAAGGGGCGGCAAACAGATATGTTCAACCTACCGCCATTGCGCCACACCTCGACTCTACCGTTTCTTCGCGTTCACCAAGGGCGAAGAAACGCGGAAGGCTGGCATCTGATTGACGGTCGGAAACGCGCGGTCGCGCCAGTTGTCGCACCTCATTAGACCGTTTCGAGCCGGCTGAACCGAACCGGGATGAGTTTGCGAGTCTTCAGTTGCCCTGCCGAATCCTTGTCGATGACCGTCAGCAACTGCACATCTTCAGGTCCCACAGGCATAACCAGGCGTCCCCCCGGCTTGAGCTGCTCAAGCAAGGCCGGCGGCGCCCGCCCAGCCGCCACGGTGACCAGGATCTTGTCGTATGGGGCGTGCTCAGGCCAGCCGCGCGACCCGTCTCCGACACGAATGCCGACATTGGATAAGCCGAGGCCCTGCAGCAGAGCCTCGGCATGGCTTGCGAATTCCTCGATGATTTCGACGCTCCAAACTTGCCCGGCGAGCTCCGCGAGAATTGCGGTTTGATAGCCCAGGCCGGTGCCGATCTCGAGCACCGCCTCGTGCGGTTGCAGCGCGAGGAGATCGGTCATGAGAGCGACGATGAAAGGCTGCGAGACGGTTTTATCGAAGCCGATCGGCAGCGGCATGTCCTGG
The DNA here is from genome assembly GCF_040322135.1 of Mesorhizobium sp. M0189. Lineage (NCBI taxonomy): Bacteria > Pseudomonadati > Pseudomonadota > Alphaproteobacteria > Hyphomicrobiales > Phyllobacteriaceae > Mesorhizobium > Mesorhizobium sp. M0189. Next base: position 20,400 of record NZ_JAMYSW010000021.1, on the reverse strand, counting down.
TAGGCATAAGGTGCAACCGAGGCTGGCACGAAGAGATGCCGCGGCACTCGCCGCATCGCTGCCATCACCTGCTCATCGAGCGCCGCCTTGCCGAGTTCTTCGCTTGCAAGGTCGGTATGGATTGCAATCATCTCGACCATGTGCCTGCGTAGGACCGCGAGATGCTCTTCGTTCATTGGCTTCATGACGGTGGGGCTTCCCTCAACCAGCTTGCTGCCAGAGAGCCTTATATCCTGTTCGTCACGGTAGCGCCCGCGATCATTTCCATTGCGGGTGCCCAGGGCAAGCGTGGGTGACAGTCACAGTCTTGGCAGGCTATCGCCGGCGGCGACTCTTGAGATTCTGGGCGCGCCGCAAGGGTCGGATCGATCTGCGACTCAGACGATTATCCGCGCCGCCCGCCCGAGCGTGCGTTCCGCGTCATTGTAGTAGTTCGAGGCCTGCTGCACAGAGCGATGCTGCGACTGCTGCATGGCTTCGGGCAACGGAATGCCGCGGCGTGCGGTTTCGGTGAGATAGCCGGAGCGCAGGCCGTGGGCGGAGAAGGCTTGCGGATCGAACCCGGCCTCGGCGATGCGGCGCTTCAGGATCAGATTGACGGCCTGCGGCGTCAGGGCGCGCGCTTCGAGATTGCCCCAGCGGTCGATGCCGCGAAACACGGCGCCTTCAGTGACGCCGGCGCGCTCGAGCCACGCTCGCAGCACCGTCACCGGCCGGCCGACGAGCAGCACGAAAGCGTCGCCATCGGCCTGTGTCGTCTTGGTCCGGCCGAGCCGGATTTTTAGGCAGGGAATTTTTTGCCCCTCTGAATCCTTGGGATCCGCGGGCACCGGCTCTTCTTCGATGAGCTGTTCGACGCGGAGGTCAGAAACCTCGCTGCGGCGGCGACCGCCCGAGGCGAAGGCGGTGATGAGCAGCGCGCGATCGCGCATGTCGACGAGGCGGTCGCCGGCGCAGGCCTTCAGGAGGGCGGTCAAAATGTCAGCGGTCACCGCTTTCTTGCTCTTGCGGTTCCGCGGCCGGGCGCCGGCGCGCACCGCCAGTCTGATGGCGCTCTGCAGCCCCGGCGCGTTGAAGTTTCCGACAAGTCCGCGCCATCTGGTCAAGGTGGACCAGCTCGACAGGCGCCGGCGCACGGTGGACGGCGCATGCGGTCTTTTTGTCACCCGTAACAGGCCCTGGGCTACCAGCGACGCCGCTATGTCAGCCGGCATGCCATGGGTCGGATCACTCTCGCGCCGGGAAGAATCCCACAGGTGGTGGGCGACGAATTTGATCAAAAGCGTTTCCGGCGCCGGCCAGGGCAGCGGAGAACCGGTGGCGGCAAAAGACCATGCCTCGAGATAGCCAAGGTCGGAGGCCAGCGCCCGGAGAGAGTTTGCGCCGATGCCTTCTTTGGCCAGGTGGCGCAGCGTTGCGACATCGTCGTCGGTCAGGATTTCGGCCAAAAGATCGCGCCGGTCGAAGGGCAGCACCGAATCCAATGCGTCGAGCGCCTCGGCGCGTCGAACACCATTGCCAGGTGGCCGAGCGACGAGGTCAGTTGCCATTGGCGAGCGGTCCGAAAATGCGGACTCCCTTGCCGCGCGCGGCAACGGCGAACTTGCGATCGAGGGTCGCCAGCGGCAACTCGGTTTCGATGGCCAGCGCAAGGTAGGCGGCGTCATAGGCACTGAGACCGTGCGCGGCCGCTAGCGCCAGCACCGCGCCGTCCGACCCGCCGCCGGCGTCCTCCAGCGGCAATCGGCGCAGCCGTGCCATGGCGGTGGCCGCTTCGCCTGCGGCGATGCGGCTACGCCGCTCGGCCATCAGCACGACACTGCGCGCCTCGTGCCAGAACAGCGACGGCACCGGCGATCGCCCCGTCAGGCCGGCAACCAGGGTCTCGGCGACCGCGCTGTGCTCCTCCGGCAGCAGCCAGGCCGCGGCTATGGACGCGTCCAGGACGAGACGCATCAGTAACGGTGGCCTTCATGCTTCCAGGCCAGAATTTCCTCGGTGGTGACAGGTTTTGCGTGGGCCCGCGCGGCGCGGACCTCTTCGATCAAGGCGCCCAGATCCTGGTTTTGGGGAAGGCGGGACAGCTTGGCAATGGGATCGTTGCCGCGCGAAATGATCACCTCCTCACCGGCCTCGACCTTAGCGAGCAGTTCCGAAAGGTGGGTTTTGGCCTCGCCAATTTTCACCGTGATGGTCATTGTTTTGTCCTCGTAGGAGCTTGCTGTGCGCTATGCGACTCGCGTCGCGCTGAGCCCAGCCATGCACGACAAACACGGTTCTGCACCACGATAGCGCCGATTCCGCAGGTTGGTCAAGCCTTGGTCTGATCGCTATCGATAAGAGAGAATTATCGATAGTGAGAAGGCCCGAGAAAATCCCCTGCAAGTCAGCTTAAATGCCGGATAGCTTGACTATCGCTGAAGGCGCAGCGGTAGTCGGCAAGTCAATGGTCCTCGCTTGCCAGTTCTACGACCGCCGCCTCGCTGCAGAGCCGACGATGCTCTTTGTTAGGTTCGTGCCCAACCAAGAGTAGGGCTTTCGGTCGCAGATGCTAAGGAGGCACTAGGTTTCCCTCTTCCTTGGCCGCTTCGAGAAACGCCCTGCGGACCACTTCGGGTTTCACCTGATCGATCATGGCATCCATGCAGAGCTGCACTGCGCTGTGCCACTTGGGGCCACGCTTGGTCCACTGCAACAGTTGCTCGGCGGCTCCCTCGACGTTGTTGCACTGATAAGCAATGCCAGGACGGGTGGTCCTTACGGAGACCGGCGGAGAGAACCAATGGAGCGACATTCGTACATAAGCGACGGCTTAACTAAGAGTTCCCTCAACCACGCCCGGTTCGAGCAAGGATCGGGTAAACCGGCTCGGGGCCTTACTCCTCCGGCCAGCCCTGTTGCGGAACCTATTCACTGGCCGCAAGGTTTGGGTGGAAGGTCAGGAGTATGCCATGAGTTCCAAAGCTGGGGATGGCCAGCTCTCTTTCATTGAGTTCCAGTCGCCCACGCTGGTCGAGAATGCGCCCGAGGGCGGCGAATGGCTTCACGAGATCAAATACGACGGCTACCGCACCGAGCTGATCATTGAGGGCGGTAAAGCGCGGGCCTTCACGCGTCGTGGCTACGACTGGTCGCATCGATACCGACGAATTGTTCAAACAGCGGCGGGCTTGCCGGTGAAGGCGGCGATCATCGACGGGGAGGCTGTCGTTCTCGGCGACAGCGGCCTGCCGGATTACCAAGCCTTGGAACGGGAGTTGGGCAATCCAGACTCGGCGAGGCTCATCTTCTACGCGTTCGACCTGCTGCACCTCAACGGGCGCGATCTACGACAGCAGCCGCTGGTGAGGCGCAAGGCAGCCCTAGAGAAGCTGCTTAAGAACTCAGCGCCGACACTGACCTATGCCGAGCATCTGGAGGTGAGCGGCACGGACGTGTTTGAACATGCCTGCCGAATGGGCTTGGAGGGGATTGTCTCCAAGCGCACCGATGCCACGTACCGCTCGGGTATCCAGACAAGTTGGCTCAAAGTGAAGTGCATCAAGAGCGACACCTTCCCCATTGTCGCTTTCGTGGAAAAGCTCGGCGCTCACCCGCGCCGGATCGCATCGCTCTACATAGGCCGTCGCGAGGGCGACCGACTGCTCTATGCCGGGAAGGCTCGCAGCGGCTACACCTTGAGCGCTGCGCGACTGGTTCGAGAGCGGCTTGACCCGCTGATCATCAGCAAGTCGCCTCTGTCAGAGCCCATTGTGAAACCGAAGGCGACATGGGTCAGACCAGACGTGCTGGCCGAGGTGCAATTCAGTGGCGTAACAGATCGCGGCGTGCTGCGTGAAGCCGTGTTCAAGGGTCTGCGAGAAGACCTCGTGGCGATCCCGGCCAAGCCTCCTGCGCCATCAAAGCGACGTGGGCCAGCCCGGGAATATGGCGTTCCCAGCGAGAACATCCTGCAACTGCTGCCCGAGGCGGTCTCGCCGTCCAAAGAAGAGCTTGCGCGCTATTGGCAGAGGGTTGCCGATCACGCACTTGTCCATCTCGGCCACCGACCGCTGAAGCTGGTCCGCCATGCTCTCGGCGCAACCTTTTACCACAAGGGCGCGCTGCCGAAGATCCCGCCAGCAGTGCATCAGTTGCGCGTTCAGAAGCGCGAGGGTGGCGAAGGTGTGCGCGTGTGGGTGGACGACCTTGCCGGCCTGCTAGGGCTGGTCGAGATGGATGCTGTAGAGCTGCATCCTTGGAATGCCACCGTTGATGACATCGAGCATGCCGACCGCATCGTTCTGGACCTCGACCCGGGTGAGGGGGTCGAGTGGGATGAGGTCATCCGGACCGCGCTAGCGCTCCGCGACATCATGGAACCAGAAGGTCTGGAGAGCTGGCCGAAGGTGACGGGCGGCAAGGGAATTCACCTGATGGCCCCACTTGCGACGAAGATCACGCACGACAATGCCCGGCTCCTTGCCCGGTCGTTCGCCAAGCGCCTCGCTGAAGCTCATCCTGATCGCTATCTGCTCTCCGCCGCACCGGCAGCCCGAAAGGGCCGCATCTTCATTGATTACCTCCGCAATGGGCGCGGCAACACGGCGGTCGGCGCCTTCTCCCCACGAGCGCGACCTGGCTTCCCAATCGCTCATCCCGTGACCTGGAGCCAGGTTGAGGCAGCCATCCGTCCAGATGCCTTCACCATCGACCGTCCGTTCAGGGCGGCCGTCAGAAAGGCAGCGTGACGATCAAGGGCAGGAAACGAAATTCCCGGCAGGGATTTTTGTCAGCAGTCGGCGAAGACGCCTAGCCGAACAATGGATCACTCAACTATTTGCCGCAGAGGTCGAGCTCTATCCAGGCGAGCGCATGATCACTCGGCTTTTCCCAACCTCGCAAATCAGCGTCCACGCCGGCATCACGTAACCTGTTCGAAAGTGATGGGCTCACGAGGAGATGATCCATTCGGAGGCCGGAACTCCGATCATAACCGCCCCGGTAGGAGAAGTTCCAATACGTGTAGATGCCTTTCTGTGGATGGATGCGGCGGACGGCATCAATCAGCCGTTACCCAGCATTTCGGCGTAGGCTTGCCGGCTCTCCGGAAAGGTGACTGCGTCCGCCTAGCCAACGTCTCGGCACCACGGTTGCCACGAACGAGCTTTTATCGGCCGCACGGCCGCAAGCCGCTCTCCCATCTGGTTTAGACATTGGTCATCCTCTCGGCTCTCCCTAACCGCCGAGCGTGGGAAAAGATTCACTTCGCCGGTCTCGAGCATCGGGGATCACTTCAGGCGCCATATTCCGCGGAGTCCGTCAGGCTGGTGAACTTTTAGGGCCGGCGCTGCGTTCGTGCAGCGAACTCGGTTGATGCACAATGACGGAATCCAACGCTCGTCCCGCGCCGCAGAAAAAGGATGCACGTGGTGCCGAAGCCCGCTTTTCGTTCGATCGAATGGCGATCGAGCGGTTTCAGCAAACCTTTCCGCGTGCCAGATGGAGCGACGAGCGCAGCAACTGGTTCGTACCCGGCAAGACGGCGGCCCGGCGGATCGACCGCTGGCTGGCGCAAGAGGCAGCGCTACGGGCGCCCCATGACGATAGCAAGGGACGCGATGCCTTCGCCTTCGACCCAATATCGAGCCAGTATCTGGAGATCGCGGACGACCTCCGCATTCGCACCTCCTATTCGAGGACCGTGCTTGAAGAATTGCGCGCTGTTCCGTGGGCGAGTTGGGACGATGAGTTGCGGGCTTGGAGAGTTCCGTTCCGCTCATATGAAGAGCTACGGCGCCGATGGCCAAGCATCGAAAAAGCTGCGCAGCATGCCGAACCGGAGGAGAGGAAACGGCGACGAGCAGCCGCCAGGAACACCGAAGCATATAAAGCCGCACAAAAGCGGGCTGCTGAACGCCGGCGCCATCGCTATGTCAGGCGAAGTGAGAAACTGACCCCCTAACGAAACGAAGAACTGACCCCTCATTTTTGAGAGGATCAGTGGATGCAAGAAGAATTTCCATCGAAGCTCGCCTTGTCGACAACAATGCGGGTTGAGGAGATGCGGTCGGGGGAAGAAGTTTCAGCGATGGTTCGGCTGCATGAGGTCGGCTGGGGTGCGAAGCGCATTGCGCAAGAGTTCGGTTGCGCGCGCAATACGGTTCGCCGCTATCTGCGTGAAGGTGGTGTCGTGGCGTATCGCCAGCCTGCTCGTCGAACTGCATTCGACGGTCTGGACGATTGGCTTAGAGAGCGTTTCTTTCGTCATGATGGAAACGCGGATGTCATTCGCCAGGAATTGGCGAGCGAACATGGTATCGTGATCGGGCTTCGCTCGGTGGAGCTGAGAGTGAAGCGCTGGCGGCGGGAATTGAAGGCGCAGAAGCGCGCGACGGTTCGCTTTGAGACGGGGCCAGGTCATCAGATGCAGATCGACTTTGGCGATACTGGGGAGCGTTTTTGGAGATCCCGTGGTGGCCACGGCAATCTTGGATCGCCTGCTTCACCATTCAACTGTGATCACCATCAGGGGGGACAGCTACAGGCTGCGCGAAAAGCGACGGTCCGGCCTTCTGCAGAAGGTCGGCTCGGTGCCCGAAACAAACGAAACAGCAAACCAATGAAGGGGTCAGTTCTTCAGTTCGCCAAAGGGGTCAATTCCTGGATTCGTTTGACACGCTATCCGCCGCCAGCTCAAGATCTACCTACTCTGGGCCGCGCTGTCGCAACCGAGCAGTACGGGATTGTCGTCTTCACTGAAATTTCCGGTGAACTGCTTGAGCTATCCGACGCAGCCGCCTTCTACCCCCGCGCAATGCCTGCGAACGGCGACTTCGTTTGGGGCAGGTGGCGTTCGGCTACGCTGGCCGAACTTGTGAGCACATGGCCCGCTCGGCTATCCGCCGGGCCGACCGAACGCTTCAGAGGCTGGTGGAGGCCAACGCTCGCCGAACTTAGAGTTGCCCGTCGAAAAGCCCGCGGCAGTGAGCGTAGTAGGCGAAGTCGCGAGCGGTAGATGCGGCGCTCACATCCGGCGTTAAGGCGGCCGCAACACACGGATTCTTCGGTCGGGCGGAGCTTGAGCAGGTCTACTGCTGACTGATGGCGACCGCCTTGGGTCCAGCCTGTGTGGAAACGCATTGATTTGGTAAAGTGATTCCCAGATCAGAGAGGGGAGTCGGGTATCGCTTGGAAGTTAACCGCAAGAATTGTCATATCGCTCCTTAGCAGCGTGGAGAAAATGTTCGTCGCTGGATACCGCCCCTTACAAGGCGGAAAGGGCACCGCGGCGGAAATGACAAACCCGCCGAGCGCGAGGCGCGGCGGGCGGTCACGCGTCGCGCCAGGCTGGGCGGGGGCTTGGGGTACGCCTGGTGCAGCCCTGTTCCATGCCGGCGAAGCCGACTGACAGCGCGCGTGGTCAGGTGCCGGCCGCTGAAGGCGGCTCGAGCGTCGACGATGCGGAGACCCACACCCGTCCTTGAGGCCATGCAGCGTGCCAGTCTTAGCGACCCCCGGCCGGGCGTGCCGATCGGCGAGCTGATCGCCCGCCTGCCAGCCCGTCTCCGCGCCATGACACCTCCGAAAACAGGATCCTAACCGTCCTACAATATCCTCGGGGGTGTGCGGGCAGACAGCCAGGCAGACAGCCCCCACGGGGTAGCTCACCGCCCCAGCCGGCGCAGGAGCCGCCAGCTGAAGTAGAGCAGGGCCCACAGCACGGCCGAGGCCAGCAAGCTAACTGGTGAGCGTGACGGTCAGGCCGGCGAGCGTCAGCGCCGAGGCGCCGAGCACGGCGAGGAGGCCCCGGAACCCCTGCCGAACCGCGCCGACAGGCGCGTGAACCGGCCCATGTCCGCCGCGGATGTCCACAGCTTCAGAACATCCGCCGTGGCGCGGTAGCCTTGCGCCTTGGCGACGATGCCGAGGAGGTCGGCGGCGGCTGTGCGCAGGGTGGCCAACGGGGCAGGGCGCAGCACGCCCGTAAGCGTGGCGCAGGCGGCGGCGAGATCGCCGGCCCTGGCGAGAGTCCCCGTGGCGCGCAGCGCCTCGCCATCGACGGCGTCGCCGGCGAGCCGCACCAATTCGCCGCGCAGCGGCTTCGACAGCCGGCCGCCCTTGCTGGCGGCCTTGAGAACCGTGGCCCCGACGCGTGCCGGCGTGGTGGCGCCGAGGATGGTCACCGTCACGACCGCGATGGTGAGCCCGACGGCGGCGAGGCCGAGGATGACCGGGTCATAGGCGGCGCCGTCGAGATAGGCGCAGCCTTCGTGGATCAGGTCGCGCACGTCGCCGATGCCGGATGCATCGGTGACCAGGGCGCCAGCCAGGCCAGCGGGGATTGTCGCGTCGCCGGTGGCGGCGCCGTGCCACGTATCCCTGGCGACCCGGCCGAGGTCGGTGGCCTGCGCCGCACGACGCGGTCGCTCAGGCTGGCGGGCAGGGGGTGTGCAGCTGGTCGGCCAAGTCGTGCAGGCTGGCGGCGAGCTCGGGGGCGTCGTCGGTGAGCGCCTGGTCGACTGAGGGCCTCGAATACATGGGCTGATTCAACAAACCCGGCCTGGATTCGGTTCCATGGCCCGCGCGTCGAAGGATTGAACCGGAAGAGTCCGGCTGCGTTGTTGGGACTGGAACGGCAATCCTCGGAGGAAGAAATGGCAAGCACTGGAACAACACGTGGACGCAATCAGGACCGTGCCAGGGTCGCTGGTGGGCAGGATCATGAAATGAAGTACGAGGCGGGCAAAACCGGCGCCAGCAAAGCTGACGTCAAATCGGCGGTGAAGTCGCTCGGCAACAGTCGCAAGAAGGTCGAAGACGAGCTGGGCAAGAAGTGAACCTCGGCCGCACAGGATGCCGGCGAAGTTGGCGATACCAAGAGCTGGGGGTTCAGCGCAACGGGATAGGCCACGCCCCCCTGCGCGCCGGTCGCCGCCAGTATCTCATGAGAGGGCATGCACATGACCCGCATCGCCACCTTCAATGTGAACGGCGTCAACGGCCGGCTGCCTGTGCTCCTGAAGTGGTTGGGCGAAACCGATTACGACATCATTTGCCTGCAGGAATTGAAGACGTCGGACGACAAGTTCCCTGTCGATGCGATCAGAGAGGCGGGTTACGGCGCCATCTGGCACGGCCAGAAATCCTATAACGGTGTGGCAATCCTCGCTCGCCGAATCGAGCCGGTGGAACGTCGACGCGGCCTACCGGGCGATCCAGACGATACCCACAGCCGCTATATCGAGGCCGAGGTAGATGGGATAGTCGTAGGCTGCCTCTACCTGCCCAATGGCAATCCAGCGCCTGGCCCAAAGTTCGACTACAAGCTGCGCTGGTTCGATCGTCTCATCAGCTACGGCCAGCATTTGCTCGACGACGGGGCACCAAGCGTTCTCTGCGGCGACTATAATGTCGTTCCAACCCCAATCGACGCCGTGGTGCCGAGGCGATGGCTGGGCGATGCGGTCTATTCCCGGAGAGCCGGCAGGCCTATGCCAAAATGCTCAAAGGTGGCTGGATCGATGCCGTCCGGCGCATCCATCCGGAGAAGGGCATCTACACCTATTGGAATTTCTCCTACCGGGGCGGCTTCGATCGGAGTTCCGGCCTGCGCATGGACCATCTCCTGGTGAGCCCCTCTCTTTCCGACCGGCTGCGTAATGCCGGCGTGGATGTCGAGCTTCGCGGGTGGGAGAAGCCAAGCGACCATGCGCCGGCCTGGATCGAGCTCAATTGAACCACGAGGAACACGGATGGTCGAACCGGATTATCCCGAAATGAACGAGTCAATCGACAATATCTCTCTCTACGCGGCCGGCGGCTACAGCTTTGCGGTTGAGACGCCCCAAGAAGGCCGGACGCAGAACGCCCACGATGCTGAGACCAGGATGTTGCGAGCCAAGAAACTGCTCACTTTGGGTTTCGCGTTGCCTTTTTCGTTCGGCTTCTCGGTTCGACGCAAGCTGACGAAGGTGATCCAATGAAAAATGTCGCTGCTTACGGATCCCAATCTTCCGATGGGCTCACTGCTGCGGTGCCGCGTCCTCGGAGGAATCGCGGCGGATGTGTCGAGCGGGGAACCGCCAAACGCAACAACCGCCTACTGGCGGCACCGCTCCTGCTGCACCAGGATCATCCACCATATGAGTTCGCCTACATGCCACTGAACAAGCTCAAGAATATCGAGGACTACTTCGTCGGCTGCCAAGTCGCCGAAGGCAAGGAAGCGAAGATCGTGGGTCATCAGGACAAGTCCGAGGCGCAAAGCATTGTCAGGGAGGCGGTCGGGCCTTGACGAAATTGGACCAAGCCCTGCGGTTTGGACCGCTTCGTGAGCGCTGGGTTCACCTCTGCGTCGACATGCAACGGATGTTTGCCGAGGCGACTGAATGGCACACGCCGTGGATGGAGCGTGTATTGCCCAATGTCGTCGCCCTCGTCGAACTTGATCCGGCGCGGACGATCTTCACCCGGTTTATTCCCCCTCAATCTCCCGACGACGCAGTCGGCGCCTGGCGGCGGTACTATCACAAGTGGGGGACGATGACCCGCGATCGGCTCGATCCTCAGCTGATTGATCTTGTTCCGGAACTGGCGCGGTTCGTGCCGCCCGCTTTGCTGGAGGACAAACCCGTCATGTCCGCTTGGCACGGGTCACTGCATGCTCGCCTGCGGTCTGCGGGCATTGATTCACTCATCGTGTCAGGCGCGGAGACGGAGGTTTGCGTGCTCGCCACTGTGATGGGGGCGATCGATCTCGGCTACCGGGTGGTCATCGTGGCTGATGCGGTATGTTCCGGAGCTGACTCGACCCACGATGCCATGCTCGCGATCTATGAGAGCGGCTACGGCATGCAGGTCGAGACGGTGACCACCGCCGACCTCCTGGCCGCGCGGCTGGACGGAATGTTGTGACATCAGGAGCACCACTGCGCATGACGGAACAGGAAATGATCATCGACGGGTTGGCGTCACTCCGAGTTTCGATGTCGCGCTGGAAGCGCGCCGGCGCGTGGACTTTCTCGTCACCTATCTTCGTGCATCGGGCCTCAGTGCGTATGTGCTGGGGATCAGCGGCGGAGTGGATTCACTCGCCGCGGCCCTTCTGGCTCAACGGGCCATCGAGGAACTGCGAAAGGCGGGATACGAGGCAAGATTCGTGGCGGTTCGTCTCCCGTACGGCACTCAGGCGGACGAGAAGGACGCCCAGCGAGCTTTGGACACCATAGGAGCGGATGAAGTGCACCGGGTCGACATCAAGCCGGCTGCCGACGCGATGCTGGATTCGATCAAGCTGGCCAGTGTCGAGCTCGGCGATGCCGGCCGCGAGGATTTCTTGCTTGGCAACATTAAGGCGCGTCAGCGCATGATCGCCCAGTTCGCGCTCGCCGGCGCCACCCGAGGGCTGGTCATCGGCACCGACCATGCGGCTGAGGCATTGATGGGCTTCTTCACCAAGTTCGGCGATGGTGCCGCCGACATTCTTCCGCTTTCCGGGTTGAACAAGCGCAGGGTTCGCGCTTTGGCAGCGCATCTGGGCGCTCCGTGTGAACTTGTTGACAAGATCCCGACCGCCGATCTGGAGAACCTCGTTCCGCTTCGGCCGGACGAAGATGCATATGGTGTCTCGTACGATCAGATCGACGACTTCCTCGAAGGCCGAGAGATCGACGAAGCGGCGCGCACGCGCATACTTCATGTGCATTCCAGCACAGCGCATAAGCGAGCGCTTCCGGTCACAGCCATTGCCATGACTAATTCGCCATTGCCGCATCGCCAATAACTGCCTCACGATACACGGCCGACGTGCTCGCCGCAGCCACCGCGAAGCCGAGCCAGAGCCATTCCACGCGAGAATGGTAGGGCCTGCGCGAGGGCTCAAGACGTCCCCCTTCGCCCGCGCCCAAACTGCCCGACGGCTAGCCGGCATCATCGAAAACAATGAGATGTAGGCGCGACTGCAGAGTGCATTATTTAATCGATTGACTCGCGGAATGCACCGGCAGTTAATTTCCCCGGTAGGGCAAAAGAGGGGCCACGAACTGGGAGCAAACGATGACTGTGCAAAAAGAAGAGGACTATCGAACCAACAGAGCCGACTATGCCATTGCTGCGACGCATAGCCGAGCGACCGCTGAAGGCGATCGCCACGATTTACTGGCAAGAAGAAAGTCGCTGTGGGTAAAAGATCGGCGATCTGCAAAATTGGCTGCAAACCCGTCGGAAAGCTCGCCAGAGCCGAAGGCCAAACCGCGCGGTTATTGAATCAACGCCAGTCACTTCGTCCTGCTATCGTCAAGCGCGCCCTGCGGGGGGCGGCGCTTTGCAGTGCATAGCGGCCGAAATGGAAATCGGCGGATCGGGTCTCATTACGATCGTGCTGCGCGAGTGGCTGGAAACTAACGCCTAGCTGCCAAGGCGGGAGATCGACGAAAACGGATGGGGACGCGTAGACGCGTCTTCCGCGATCGCGGAATTACCTGAAACGCCAAGCTCGCTACTATTCACGTGGCGGACCCCAACCCGCCAGGCCGGCGCCGCCAAGCGTTCTTACCCCACGCCCCCAGAGGCGCCGGCCGCCTTCAGAAGGAAGGCAGCCGAGTTTGCGGGTTTCTGACACTGCATCGCCGGTCATGTCAGCAGCGTGTACTCTCATTCAGAAGAGAAGCTTACGGCAAGTGCCACCACTCTCCGCGATTGGCTCACAGCATCCTGACACTTGCGGGTTCGGTCAGATCAGGCATGGCGCTTGAAGGGTCCGGCAACCTGTTGGCGTCTGGTCCAATCAACCAATGCGAGCCATAAGGCCGTTGGCGACCGCGACCTATAGCGTGCTCACTGACCGATGTGTTCTGTGGATGGCTCCCGTTGAAAGAGGCAATTCGTTGTTCTGGCGCATTGGTTGGGTGCCTGTTCATGCAGCCATTTGAAGCTGCTGGCCCTGATGGGGTCGGCGACGCTGCTGCTAGCCGCAACGTGCACACCGCGATCCATGACGCGCTTCGCCTATGCGCGATACTTTGTAGCGAAGCACAGGTTTGTCGAAAGGAGCGAAGTCCTTTTGCCATTTCAAGAAGCGGGAATTGCCGGAAATGCGAGTGGGCGTATAGCTACGATGCTGACCATGCCTCACCCCCTTGAAAGCCCGGGAGAGGGCCGGCAGCGGGTGGTCGCCTTTAAGGTGGCCTAAGTGTTCGATCCCGAGCTTTGATGGTGCATTCTTTTCTTCCGAATCGAAGGAGGCAATATGGGCCAGGTTCTTCACGGCAGCGCCACGACGACAGAGGCAGTCCGTCGAGCAATCAAAATAGTCAAGAGAGCCTGAGAGCGCTGGCGAAGCGCTACGGGATCAACCAGAAGACGGTCATCAAGTGGAAGGGGCGGACGTCGGTCGCCGATGTGCCGACGGGGCCGAGGAACCCCTCCTCGACGGTGCTTACGATCGAGGAAGAGGCAATGATCGTCGCCTTCCGGCGGCACACCTTGCTGCCGCTCGATGATTGCCTCTACGCACTGCAGCCAACGATTCCGACCCTGACGCGTTCATCCCTGCATCGCTGCCTGCAGCGACATGGGATCAGTCGCCTGCCGGAAGTCGAAGGCGACAAGCCGGCCAAGATCAAGTTCAAGACCTATCCGATCGGCTATTTCCACGTCGACATCGCCGAGGTGCAGACGGCCGAAGGCAAGCTGTACCTCTTCGTGGCCATCGATCGGACCAGCACGTTCGCCTATGTCGAGCTGCACAAGCGGGCCACAAAAATGATCGCGGCCGAGTTCCTGCGCCATCTCACCCCGGCGGTTCCCTACAAAATCCACACGATCCTCACCGACAACGGTATCCAGTTCAAAAACCGCGAGCAGGACCGCACCGCCATGGAGCACATCTTCGGGCGCACCTGCCGGGACAGCGGCATCGAGCATCGCACGACCAAGGTGAAGCATCCCTGGACCAACGGACAGGTCGAAAGGATGAACCGAACCATCAAGGAAGCCACCGTCAGACGCTTCCACTAGGACAGTCACCAGCAGCTCGAAGCCCATCTCGCAGACTTCGTCAGCGCCTACAACTTCGGACGCAGGCTAAAGACCCTGAAGGGACTCACACCATACGAATTCATCTGCAAAATCTGGACAAAAGAGCCAAAACGATTCAGGCTCGATCCTCTCCATCAAATGCCGGGACTAAACCCTTAGGTCACCGGCGGGCGGAGCTTGCGTTTTTCTTTCGGAAGGGAAAGTCTCGCGCGAAATGAAGGCGGGAGATTTGGGATGCGCAGTCGGGTGATATTCTCTTTGGCAATTCTGGTTCTGTCCGCAGTTCCGGCAGGAAGCAGCCTCTTTGACAAGAGCACATGCATGCAAGGTGCGAGCAGAATCGCGCGCGATTTAGCTGACCATTTCAATGGCGTCAGCGAGCGCTTGGCCGCCTGTGTCAACTACATTAACGACAGAGAGGTCGAGAACCATAATAGTCAGCAGGAATTGCTCCGCGAGTTGGCGCAGCAGATTGCAGCGTTGGAGATTAGAGTCAGCGAACTTGAACAGCGCTAGTCGAATGCCCCGCCAATCTATCGCTGAAGAGCTTCAAAGCGCCGCCGACCGCATCGCGGACATCTCACGCGCGGATCTGCAGGTCATCCTGCGCCGCGCCGCATTAATGCTTAGAAACGTCTCCGGCGCCCGCAACGGAGGACGCTCTCAACTCCATCGCGGCTGAAATGAAAATCAGTAGATCCGACCGCATTCAGATCGTGCTGGAAACCAACGCCTATCTGCCGGTCCGGGCGATCGATGAGGAAAGCGAGACGGACGGCAGTGCGCAGGCTGGTACGGGACCTCTATGCAGAAGACCCGCCGCTACATTTGCGAAGCGACGGGCCTCCGCCCCATTCCCCCATACTGACCTTGCAAGTGCGGTGCCAGACGCATTGACCCATTCCGGGGCACCTTATGGCTATACACAGCGGAATTTCCACCACGTACTTCGTTCGCATGTTTCGATTCCATTAGCTTGAGCGCATGTATTCGCCAGCCAGGCGAGCACCCCCGAAGGCTCGCTGGTCAGGCCCAGCGGCCTCCAGCTGCCAGTCCCCCCGCAACCAAGCCGCTGGGCCGTCCCCGTTAGGGCGAAGCGCTAAGACCTTGCTTGCACCGCTCAAATGAATGGCAATTTTCCGTCTGAATGCGTTTACGGTCCATTGTCTGCGACCAGCATGGGTGTCGCGTGGGAGGCACAGTAACTCCCCTTTTTAAAGGCGTCGAGATGCTACGAGCACCGCAAAGCCAGTTCCTGAGACCTGAAGATCGGGCGATCTGCCAGCGGGTGGTCGACCAAATAACCGCCGACGCTAAATGGTACAGCACCTCGATAGACGGTCAGATTCTGGCCTCGACGACGCTGACTCTCTTTCAATCCGGGGTCGTCAATGAAACGAATTTGCTGGCACATGTTCGCGCGCGCCGCCACGACTTCACTAAGCTGACCGGCTAGCTCTTCACCTTCGGCGTGATCTCTTCGATCTTGGCGCCGGCCCCCGATCTAGCGCGCCTCCGGCAAGTTGCTTGGACCTCTCCTGCAAAGATACTTTGGTGCAGATTAATTGAGGGAGGGCTAAAATGAAATGTGCAATTCTGGCCGTATTGGCGGCTTTGACCTTGGCTTTTGCGACCAGCGCCTATGCACACAGCGGCGGCACCGACAGCAATGGTTGTCACAAGAACCACAAGACAGGCGACTACCACTGCCACTGACTATGCGGCCCTCTGAATGACCCGCCTATCTGTTGCGGAAGAGCTTTGAAAGCGCCGCCGACAGCATTCACTTCCCTCCTCGTCATGACGAACAGTGTTCGTTCGAATGATGCTATTCCGTTGCCTTGAGCGCAAGTTTTTGGTCAGCCAGCACAGCGCCTCCTCTTAAGCTTGCTGGTGGTCAAGGCCCGCGATGAAACGGCCAATCAAATACGACCCCAAGCGCCACGTGCGCTACGATCCGGACCTGCTGCCCCGCACGGGGCACAGGTACAAGCCAGCCAAACCGGCCCACGATGCCGTATGGTGGCCCAATGTCATCTCGGCAATTGCTATTGCCGGTTTCTTCCTCACGTTCATCTGGAGCTAAGACAATGCTACCTTTTGTGCAGGCAGATGGCTCTCAGGCAGGCCGTGCTCAGCCTTTTGTGCAAGAAGTTCGTACCGCGGGTGCTCATTCCGTAGTTCCTTCGTCCCTGAAATCCTGCAACGACGCGTGCCGCAAGTCGTCCTCGCCGCGCAGATGCTTCACACGGCCAATGACTGGCGGCTGGAGAGTTTCCCGACGCTTGCGCAGGCCCAGGGCGCTGCAAGCCCGACCTCGCTTGCGGCGGAGGTCGCAGGCAAGGTCTGGCTGTTCACGCTCGGACCGAAGGATGGCTCCACGCCCGACGGAACCAAGGTCGTCGAGATCGGGCCCCTTCCTCCGATCAGCGCGAGCGAGCATTTGCTGCGCGTCAACCGCGCCGGTGGAGCGCCCGGCGCCAAGTCGCAAATCCATACACATCCGGGACCGGAGGCCTTCTACGTGCTGGCCGGCAAGCTCGGCCAGAGAACGCCCAACGGCGTGACCTACAACCATGACCGGACACGGGGCCGACACGCCGATAGAAGTGTTCAGCGCCGGCACAACCGATCTCGATGAGCTGGCCATCTTCGTGCTAGACGCCGATCGGCCGTTCTCGTCGCCGGCCAAGTTCGACTGAGGCGAAATTTCGCGGGGTGGCGCGAATGTTCGTTCGTTGAGCAGGTTCAGCGCCCGCTTTACGTCAAGATGCAGTTGGCCGATGGCATCGTAATGCGCACGAAACGGCTTGAGGCCAACTTCGCGTCCCGCAGTTCACGCTTCAGTAGCGAAGCCTGCTTTCACCACACGCTAGCAAAGCGCGAGGCAACCAAGAAGCCCGCGCCTCTGGCGGAGAGCGCGGGCCCGATCGGGTTGCGGCCCGATCTGCAGCGGGCAGTGGAGGGAGCGTGCCTAATGGTCACAGGCAATTATTAGAAATCCCTAAAGTTCCACCCTGACTAGAGCGACCGACGCCGGCAGCGCCGAGGAGTTTACTTTGGCTTTGTCGCGCAGATCGCGAAGCGGTGCTGGGTGGCGCGTTCGAGCGCCTTGGGCCAACTCATCTGTTGAGCTTGGGCGTGATGGATCGCAACCAGTTTCCAGACGACGACGGGCTGATCGAACCCGGCTTCGGCCAGCAGGCGCCCTATCTCTTCCGCCCGTGCGCCGCCCGAGAAATAGACACCGGCAAGAATGCTCTGGTGGCGTCTGGCCATGGAGGCGAGGTCATTGTCCACGACCCGCGACTTGCCGGTTGTGAGCTTCTCCCAAAGTTCCCGCAAACTCGTCGCCCAGTTGCGGCTGACAAAATCGCCGTCGATGACCAGCAGCTTGCCGCCGGGCTTCAGCAGCGAGAACCATTCGGCAAACGCGGCCTTTGGCTCCACCAGCGTCCAGACTAGGTGACGAGTGGCGATGACATCGTAGCTCGCCTTGTCCTCGAGCGTCCGCTCGGCGTCCCCTATGATGAAGCGTATACCGGCGCCGCGGTTTTGTGCCTTGGCGCGTGCCTTGGCGAGCATGGCTTCTGAGCAGGTCGAGGCCCGCCACCACAAACCCCAGATCGTGAATCAGATGCGAAATCACGCCCGTCCCACAGGCGAGATCCAACGCCACCCGTCCGACGCAGGGTCCGAGGTGTTTGCTTATGAGCGCATCCCATGCGGCGCGCTCCTGCTCGGAAAAAATCTCGTGACCGACCTGCAGGTCGAAGGTCTCGGCGCGATCGGACCAATGGTCCCGAATTTCGTCGCGCAGCGAATAGTTTGCGTGAGCCGTCATCACCCGAAATGCTCTCCCCCAAAGCGGTACATTGGAATTGCTCTGAAAGATAATTCTTGATTACACCTCCGGTTCGCCGACAAATGCATCGTTATCGCCGAGGGCCGGATGTTCGCCTGCGGCACGCCGGAAGATGTCGTCACGCCGGCGCTCTTGCGTGATGTGTACCGCGTCGAGGCGCGGATCGAGCGCTGCTCGCGGGGCATCGGTCATGTAATGGTGGATGGCGTCGCGGACGAAACGGCAGCAGCTTGGCGGTTCCAACTTCTCTGACGGGGATTGTTAGGGCCTCGCCAGTGGGAAACGCAGGGCGCGCGGGGGGGCCTCGCGCGAGCCAGTTATCCGATCACCCGCCCAGATTTTTGTCTCAAACATTCTGGCCCCCTTAAGGAACAAATCCGCTCGAGGTGCAGTTCGGTCCTTTTAAGCATGCAGGCCCGAACATGGCTGAAATCGATAAAGCCAAACAGAAGGTTATTGCCGAAGTTGTGCGGCGGTGGATCACTTCAGAGGTAATCCGCAATTACCTTCGCAACCTGCTAAATCTGCCTGTAGAACGGGAGCTGCCGGCTGAGCAAAGGTATTTGCTGGAGGAACTTGATAGGGCCGACAAAGAGTGACGTATGGCTCTCCACTGGTTCAACCCTCCGGTCCCTGTCAGGACCGAGCGTCCCGGGATCATCCGCAACGTCAACAACGCCGAGACAGCCGGCGAGGAGCTGATGAAGTGGACCAAGCGTGGCCCTTGCTGGGACCTCGCGGTGCGCGTTTGCATGGCCGTGATATTCGACGAGATGGGAGCTGAGGAGGCCCGTAAGGCATTCCTGGCTGCCGCTAAGGAGGAGGGGACGTTACGTTACTTCCCCCCAACGGCAAATAGCTAAATTCGATTGCAAAGTCAGTCTCTAGCCACGAGGGCCCGCCGCCCGTGAGAAAAGCGACGGGCCCGACAGCGGGTGCATCCACGAAGAATCGACCGCTGCGAGTTCTAAACCCGCGAGGGCCTGCGTTGTTCCCTTATCAGCGGAGGCTGCAACTGGGTTGGTCAGCAGCCTCTTGCCGCTCTAAGTTCATCCTCATGGGTCCCTTCTGGTTCTCTCCACCGGTCTACGTGAAGACGAAACGTCCAGGCATTCGCCATGGGGTCAGCCACGTCGAGGGAGCCGCCGAGGAACTCATGGCGTGGGACACAAAGGGCCCGAGGTGGACCAAGGCTGTCCAATCCTGCGTCGATGCATTCGAGGGCAAATCCTCCCCCCAAGAGGTCCGTGAAGCCTTCGAGGCGGCTGCCAAGGAGGCCAACGTGTATCTCTCCCCTGAGTAGGAGGTATCATGGCAACCCATTGGTTCGTCCCTCCGGTGTTCGTGAAGACTGAAACCGGTGTCAGGCATGGCTGCAACAATGCGAGGGCAGCCCTTGAGCAGCTCAAAACGTGGACCCGGAGAGGACCCTGCTGGCATAAGGCGGTGACGCTGTGCCTGTCAGATCTGGAGGGCGATTCGATTGACCCTCAGGTGGTGCGAAAGGCCTTTGAGGCTGCCGCAAAGGAGGCCAAGATGTATCTCTCCCCTGAGTAGGAGGTGTCGTGGCAACCCATTGGTTCTCCCCTCCAGTGTACGTCAAGACCGACCGACCTACGGGTCTAACAATGTCGAGGGTGCCGCCGAGGAACTCCTGAAGTGGACCAAGATGGGACCTAAGTGGCGGAAGGCTGCACAACTATACATCGACGCGCCGTCGAGGATCGGGCGACTCCGGAGGAGGCCCGTAAGGCCTTCGGGGCTGCTGCTAAGGAGGAGGGGATGTTCGTGCGAAACGTTGGCGAATAGATTCGCTATTTCGGTGCGTTAGCCTACAGTCATGAAGTCGCCAGCCAACTGTTAGGCAGCCGGCGATTGAGAGGGTGTCGTACTCTCGCCTCGTGAGGTGAGATGTTTAAGCGTTACGTCGGCACAAGCGCATTTTATCCGAATGATCTTGCGCTACTCCAACGAGTGTTCGACGAGATATGCGCAGACGGCAACCACGATGCAAGCTCGGGCGACGCTGAGATAATCGCGTCTACGCTATTGCAATTGTTCCAAGACGGAATGACTGACGAAGCGGCCTTGCTCGCTGAGATGCGCTCACGGCAACGCGACTTTATCCGTCATACTGGCTAAGCATCAGGAAGGGGTCTCCCGTGTCCCTGTGCCCCTCGGCTGCGTGATCGCGCACTTTTTGATCTAGCCATCGACAGCAAGCTGCGTGGCTGTGATCTTGTGAAGCTTAGGATCGGCACGTTAGTCGCAGGTCCCGAAATTCGGACTCGCGCGATAGTGTTTCAGCAGAAGACAGGTCGTCCCGTTCAATTTGAGTTTATGGCTGACGCCCGAGCGAGCCTGCTCGCAGGGCTTGAGCGGCATGGGGGGGACAGTCGAAGACTTTAGCTGAGAATCGGCGTGCAAAATTGGCTCTGACTCACTTTTGATGGAATTCGGGTGCCGGCTCGCGTTGGTTTACACAAGGAATCAACGCCATGGGCCATGCATTGCGG